>SDAY01000078.1 GCA_006212015.1 Halothiobacillaceae bacterium | reverse complement strand
CGGGCCTTGTCCGCGCCGAAGAAGATCAGGTCGCCATTCTCGGCCCCAGTGCGCTCAAGAATGCCGTTGACCGTCTCGTCCGGCAGGAACTTGAGGATCGGGGACTGCAGGCCTTCGCGACCGGCGGACAGGTCGTTGACCTTGATGTAGGCCAGACCGCGGGCACCGAAGATCGACACATATTTGGTGTAGTCGTCGATCTGCGAGCGCGGCATGCTGCCGCCGTTCGGCACGCGCAGGGCGGCGATGCGGCCCTCGGGGTCGGCGGCGGGGCCCGCGAACACCTTGAAATCCACGCCCACCATCAGGTCGGCCACATCCGTGAGTTCCAGCGGGATGCGCAGGTCCGGCTTGTCGGAAGCGTAGCGGCGCATCGCCTCGTGCCAGCTCATGCGCGGCAGCGGATCGGGGAAGGCGACTTCCAGCACCTCGCGGAACAGCTCGCGCACCATGCCCTCGATCAGGGTCATGAAGTCCTCTTCCTCCATGAAGCTGGCCTCGATGTCCACCTGGGTGAACTCGGGCTGGCGGTCGGCGCGCAGGTCCTCGTCGCGGAAGCACTTGGTGATCTGGTAGTAGCGGTCGAAGCCGGACACCATCAAGAGCTGCTTGAACAGCTGGGGCGACTGCGGCAGGGCGAAGAACTCGCCCGGATGGGTGCGGCTCGGCACCAGGTAGTCGCGCGCGCCTTCCGGGGTGGCGCGGGTCAGCACCGGGGTTTCCATGTCGAGGAAGCCGTGCTGTTCCAGATGCTGGCGGAGGACATGCGAGACCCTGGCGCGCAGGCGCAGGCGGGCCTGCATCTCCGGGCGGCGCAGGTCGAGATAGCGATAGCGCAGGCGGATGTCCTCGCCGACGTTTTCATCGTCGAGCTGGAAGGGCAGCGGCTCGGAACGATTGAGGATCTCAAGCGCAAGGCCCAGCAGCTCGATCCTGCCGCTGATCAGGTTGCTGTTCTCGGTGCCCGCCGGACGCGGGCGCACGCGGCCGGTCACGCGCAGCACGAATTCGTTGCGCGCCTGCTCGGCCAGGGCGAACACCTCGGCGCGATCCGGATCGAACACCACCTGCACGATGCCCTCGCGGTCGCGCAGGTCGATGAAGATGACCCCGCCGTGGTCGCGGCGGCGGTTGACCCAGCCGGTCAGGGTGACGGTCTGGTCATCGAGTTGCTCGTTGAGCAGTCCACAGTAGTGCGTGCGCATGGGCGGGTCCGGAAACGAAAAGGATGGAATGTTAAGCCTTGGCCGGTGGAGCGGCAACCGGCTTGCCCCTGCCCGCCCGCCCGTTGCCGGGCGCGACCATGCCCAAGGATATGATCATGCGCATCGCGTCCTCGACGCCCATGTCGAGCTCGATGACATCATCCCTGGCGATGAAGATCACGTAGCCGGAGGTGGGGTTCGGCGCGGTGGGCACATACACGGTCAGCATATCCCTGGCGGTCTTGGCCTGCACCTCGCCGACCGGCTCGCCCGCGAGGAAGGCCAGGGTCCACAGGCCCCTGCTCGGATACTCGATCAGCAGGACCTTGCGGAAGGACTTGGAATCGCTGGACAGGAAGGTCTGCAGCAGCTGCTTGGCCGCCGAGTAGATGGAGCGCACCAGCGGGATGCGCTCCAGCATGGACTCCCACAGGGCGACCAGCCGGCGGCCGAGGATGTTGGCCGCGATGATGCCGGTCGCCAGCAGCACGGTCAGGGCGAGGATCACACCGAGGCCCGGCACATGGAACGGCAGCAGGGCATCCGGGCGGTACTCCGGCGGCAGCAGCAGCAGGGTGCGATCCATCAGATCGACCAGGGTCACCATGATCCACCAGGTCAGGAGCAGGGGCGCCCAGACCAGCAGGCCGGCCACCAGGTAGCGGCGCAGCGCGGCCACCGGGCCGCGCGAATGCGTGACCGGGGCATCAGCCTCATGGCTTGCGTGAACGGGGTCGCTCATGGATGCTCTCGATTCAATAACTTAGTGCACTCATTTTAGACAGCCCTGCCCCTCCATGCCAGACTTCGGGACAACGCAGCCCGCACAGGCCAAACCCATGTCACGCTCCATCCTCATCACCGGCTGCTCGTCCGGCATCGGCGCAAGCGCCGCCCGCATCCTGCGCGAACGCGGCTGGCGCGTATTTGCCAGCGCGCGCCAGCTTTGCGATGTCGAACGCCTGCACGCCGAGGGCTTTGATGCGCTTTTGCTTGACCTCGATGACTCCACTTCGATTCATGCCGCCGTCAATACACTCCTCACCCGCACCGGCGGGCGCCTGGACGCGCTGTTCAACAACGGCGCCTACGGCCTGCCCGGCGCGGTGGAGGACCTGTCCCGCGACGCCCTGCGCGCCCAGTTCGAGACCAACCTGTTCGGCGGGCTGGAGCTGACCAACCTGCTGATCCCGGTGATGCGCCGGCAGGGCCATGGGCGCATCGTGCAATGCAGCTCGGTGCTCGGCTTCGCCGCCTTTCCCTATCGCGGCGCCTACAACGCCACCAAGTTCGCGCTCGAAGGGCTGACCGACACCCTGCGCATGGAGCTGCGCGGCACCGGCATCCAGATCAGCCTGATCGAGCCCGGCCCGATCCAGACCCGCTTCCGCGCCAACGCCCACAAGGCCTTCCTGCGCTGGATCACCATCGAGGGCAGCGCGCACGAGGCCCAGTATCGCCGCCAGCTCGAACGCCTGACCATGGAAGGCCCCGCCGCGCCCTTCACCCTGCCGCCCGAGGCCGTGGTCGAAAAACTGATCCATGCGCTGGACAGCCCGAGGCCGCGCCTGCGCTACCCCGTCACCCTGCCGACCATCGCCTTCGGCTGGCTCAGGCGCCTCCTGCCCGGGCGCTGGATGGATGCCGTGCTGGTCCGCGCCTCGGGCGGGGGCAGGCGATAGCAGCCCCCATCCGCCCACCCCGGATCATCACGCATGATTCATAATCGGTCGCTACCCTCTTAGCGAAGCATCCAACGAGGTTCCGCATGCGCCGCACCCTGGCCCCGCTTCTCGCCCTCCTGCTGATCGCCGGCATCGGCTTTGCCATTTACGACTCGATGAGCGAGCAGATGACCCTGCGCGAGCGCGTGAGCATCACCGGCCTGATCGGATCGGAGAAGGAGGCCTTCTTCGCCGACCCCCGCGTGCAAAAGGCGCTGGAAGAAAACGGCCTGATCGTCAAGGTGGAGAAGGCGGGTTCACGCCAGATCGCCACCGCCTACGACTTGAAAAAGTACGACTTCGCCTTCCCCGCCGGCCAGCCCGCCGCCGACAAGATCCTGCAGGCGGTGGGCAAGCGCTCCACGGATACGCCCTTTTTCACCCCCATGGTGATCGCCTCCTGGAGGCCGATCGCCACGATCCTCGAAGCCAATGGCGTGGTGCGCGAACGCGACGGCGTCTATTACTGGTTCGACCTGGACCGATACTTCGAATGGACGCAGCGGGAGACGCGCTGGAAGGACCTGAAGGACAACGCCGCCTACCCGGTCAACAAGTCCGTGCTGATCCGCTCCACCGATGTGCGCAAGTCCAACTCGGCGGCCATGTACCTGGCGCTGATGAGCTACATCGCCAACGGCCAGCGCATCATCGCCAGCCGGGACGAGATGGACGCGGCCCTGCCCAGGCTGGCGCCGTTGTTCCTGCGTCAGGGCTACACCGAATACTCCTCCGAGGGGCCGTTCGAGAACTACCTCGCCATGGGCATGGGCAGCTCGCCGCTGGTGATGATCTACGAATCGCAGTTCATCCACGAGGCGCTCAAGGAACCCTCCGCGATTCGTCCGGAGATGGTGCTGCTCTATCCCGAGCCCGGCCTGTTCACGCGCCATGTGCTGGTCGGCCTCAGCGAGCAGGGCGCACGATTGGGACAGGTGCTCAGCAACGACGAAGCATTGCGCCGGCTCGCCATCGAGCATGGCTTCCGCACCAGCGACGCGGCCAGCTTCCAGGCGCAGGCCCGGCAGCGCCATCTGGCCGTACCGGCCGAGCTGATCCAGGTCATCGACCCGCCCAGTTACGAAATACTCGAAGGCATGATCCAGGCCATCGAGCAGCTGATGAATTAAGCCCGCCCACCGCCATACGCCTGCCGCACAAGGAATTCGCCATGACCGACAACAGCCTCGAAGCCCCGCTCGCCGCCCCCGTCGCACATCTTCAGCCGCCCGCGCCAGTCGCCCCGGTCGCCGCGCCCCGGTCCAGCGAGCTGGTGCCGCTCTCCGAGGAGCAGCGCACCGAGCTGGACCAGCGCGCCGAGGCCTTCGTCAGCGGCCTGATGACGCTGGACGCGCAGGGCGAGGCATTCCGCCAGAAGGCCGATGCCCTGCGCACCATGGGTCACGCCGAGATCCGCGCCGCCGCCGGCATGTCCAACCGCATGCTGGATCGACCGATGGCGACGCTGGAAGGCGGGCTGTTCAACGAGGCGCACCCGGTCACCCGCTCGCTGATCGATCTGCGCAAGACCATGGAAGACCTCGACCCCTCCCGCCAGGGCGACCTGCTGGCGCCGAAGAAGCTGTTCGGCATCATCCCCTGGGGCGACAAGCTGCGCGACTTCTTCCTCCAGTACCAGTCCGCGCAGGGCCACCTGAACGGCATCCTCGATGCGCTCTATCGCGGCCAGGACGAGCTGCGCAAGGACAACGCGGCGATCGAGCAGGAAAAAGTCACCCTGTGGGCGACCATGACCACGCTGCGCGAATACGCCGAGGTCGGCCAGATCATCGACCAGAAACTCTCACAGCGCGTGACCGCGCTTGAGGCCACCGATGCCGAGAAGGCGCGCGTGGTGAAGGAGGACCTGCTGTTCAACGCGCGCCAGAAGGTGCAGGACCTGCTGACCCAGCTTGCCGTGTCCATCCAGGGCTATCTGGCGCTGGACATGATCCGCAAGAACAACTTCGAGCTGATCAAGGGCGTGGACCGCGCCAGCACCACCACCGTCTCCGCCCTGCGCACCGCCGTCATGGTCGCCCAGGCGCTGGGCAACCAGAAGCTGGTGCTGGACCAGATCAACGCGCTGAACGCCACCACCAACGGCATGATCGAATCCACCGCGCGCATGCTGCGCCAGCAGTCGGCGGACATCAACGCCCAGGCCGCCAACTCCACCGTGGCGCTGGACGCGCTGAGAAAGGCCTTCACCGACATCTACGCCGCCATGGACGAGATGGCCGACTACAAGGTGAAGGCGCTGGAAAACATGAGGCAGACCGTGGACGTGCTCAACGAGGAGGTCCAGAAGTCGCAGGCCTATCTCGACCGTGCGCGCGGAGAGCGTGCGCGCGAGGAAGTGGCGCGCCTGAACGTGCCGAGCGAATTGTCGCTGTGACGGCTTTTTCACCTCCCCAGCCCTCCCCGCAAGCGGGAAGGGGGCAAGACAGGGGGGCGCGCGGATTGACTCCTCCCCCCCGTGTGGGGGAGGTTAGGAAGGGGATGAAGCGCCGAGCCCCGCAAAAGCGCCCTCCCCGCGCATCGGGAACGACCTGAAACGTCCAACCATGGAACATCGCATGAAAATCCAGCCCATTGTCGCCATCCTGATCGCCCTGGTCCTGGGCTGGTGGCTCATGAAGGGCGAGGACACGCCCGCGGAGGCCCCGGTCCTGCATGTGCTGGCCGGCTCCGAACTGAAGGACGTGGAGCCCCTCCTGCCGCAGCTCGAAAAGGACACCGGCGTGCGGCTCAAGCTGGACTACATCGGCACGCTCGACGGCGCCGAGCAACTCAGCCAGGGGGCGGACTACCCGCTGGCCTGGTTCTCCCACGCCAAGTACCTCGAACTGCTGAGCGGCATGAACGCGCGCATCCAGGCGCGCGAGAAGATCGCCCTCTCGCCGGTGGTCATCGGCGTGAGGCAGTCCGTGGCGCGGCGCTTCGGCTGGGACGCCAGTCCTCCGTCGTGGCGCGAAATCGGCCAGCGCGCCGAAGCGGGCGAACTGCGCTTTGCCATGACCAACCCGACGGCCTCCAACTCCGGCTTTTCCGCCCTGATCGGCCTGATCGCCGCGCTCTCCAGCGACCCGGAAGGGTTCACCCTGACGCCCGCGCAACAGGAGGAGGTCAAGGGGTTCTTCAAGGGCCAGCGGCTCACCGCCGGTTCCTCCGGCTGGCTGGCCGAGTCCTACACCCGCGACCAGGAACGGCTGGACGCCATCGTCAACTACGAATCCGTCCTGTTGCAGCTCAACCGGGGCGGGCAGCTGAAGGAACCGCTGACCATGATCTACCCGCGCGAGGGCGTGGTGACGGCCGACTACCCGCTGCTGCTGCTCGACCCCGCCCAGCGGGCGGCCTATGACAAGGTCGTGGCATGGTTCCGCCAGCCCGGGATCCAGGAGCGGCTGATGAAGGAGACCGACCGCCGGCCGATGCTGCCGACCGTGCCGCTGGATGCCCGATTCAAGGCGCGCGACCTGATCGAACTGCCCTTTCCCGGCCAGCGCTCGGTGGTGGACCGCATCCTCTCAAGCTACCTGGACGAACAGCGCCCGGTGGCTCACGCCTTCTTCGTGCTCGACCTGTCCGGCTCCATGCAGGGCGAGCGGCTGGCCGCGCTCAAGGCCTCGCTGCTCAACCTGATGGGGGCGGACACCAGCCTGACCGGCCAGTTCGCCCGCTTCCGCGCCCGCGAGCAGGTCACCTTCCTGCCCTTCCGCGACACGGTTGAAACGCCCAACACCATCGGCCTGAGCACGGAGGCCGCCATCGAGGGCGAGCTTGAGAGCGCCCGCGCGTATGTGCGGCAGTTTCATGCCGGCGGCGGGACGGCGGTGTACGCGGCCCTTGCCGAAGCGTACCGGCGGGTCGCCGAGGCGCGGCAAGCCCATCCCGAACGGTATTACTCCATCGTGCTGATGACCGACGGCGTCAGCAACAGCGGCCTTGATTTCGACCTGTTCCGCGCGGCCTACCAGGCGCTCCCGCCGGATGTTCGGGTCACCAAGACCTTCCCGATCCTGTTCGGCGAATCCGACAACGCCGCCATGCACGGCCTCGCCGAACTGACCGGCGGCAAGGTCTTCGACGGCAGCCAGAACCTCGCGGCGGCCTTCAAGGCCATCCGGGGCTATCAGTAAGCCATGCCGCGCGCCTTCTGGATCTGGTTTTACAGCACCGGCAACCTGCTCGGCAGCGCCCTCGCCCTGATCGGGCTCGGGCTGTATTTCACAGGACTGATCGACCGCTGGTGGTGGCTCATCGTGCCGGGACTCTACCTGAGCGGGCTGCTGCTGATGCCGCCCCCGCTCGCCGGCCATGCCGCCGCCCACGCCAGGGTCACGGAAGACATGCACGTCGCGCTGGACGACCTGATCCAGCGCGCCCGCAAGGGACTGGGCGCGGAGATCGGCGCATCGTTCGAGCGCATCATCGAGGCGTTGCGCGACACGCTGCCCTATCTCGAAAAACGCCCGACCGGCGACCACGCCGCCTTCACCGTGCGCCAGATGGCGCTCGACTACCTGCCCGCCACGCTGGACAACTACCTGCGCCTGCCGCGCGCCTACCGCGGCATGCACAAGCTGCCCGATGGACGCACCCCGCAACAGGCCTTCATCGCCCAGTTGAACACCCTGGACCATGAGCTGCGCGAGACGCTCACCGCGCTGGTGAGCGATGACGCCCAGAGGTTGCTGGCCCATGGCCGTTTCCTGGAAGACCGGTTCGCCCGGCCGGAGCAGTTTTGAGCGCATCCGCCCCCCCGGACTGGCCGCCGCCGCATACCACCCGCGTCAGCCGCCGGGCGCGACGCGTATCGCTGCGCTTTCACCCCGAAAAGGGGCTGGAGATCGTCAGCCCCTCCCGCCTGACGGCCGCGCATGTCGCCGAGCTGCTGGACACGCATCGCGCCTGGATCGAGCGGCACCTCCCCCTGCGGCGGGTCTGGCCGCCCGGGCAGCTGCCCCTGACCATCGCCCTCCCCGCGATCGAACAGGACTGGCGG
This sequence comes from Halothiobacillaceae bacterium, assembly GCA_006212015.1. Taxonomy (GTDB): domain Bacteria; phylum Pseudomonadota; class Gammaproteobacteria; order Halothiobacillales; family Halothiobacillaceae; genus Thiofaba. Next base: position 1,120 of record SDAY01000078.1, on the reverse strand, counting down.
GTCGAACATGTCGCGCAGGCCCCGCGCGCTCGGCTGCGCGCCTGCCCGGACACGCAGGTTGTGACATTCCATGGCGATGGCGCGGCCTTCTGGCCGCTGCTGAATCGCTGGCTGACGGCGCAGGCCAAGGCGCGACTGTTGCCGCGACTCCATGCCCTCGCCCTCGAGCACGGATGCGCCCTCGAAGGCGCCACCATCCGCTGGTCGCGCACCCGCTGGGGCAGCTGCTCCCGGCGCGGCGCCATCAGCCTCAGCGCCCGCCTGCTGTGGCTGGCGCCGGCCGAGGTGCATTACGTGATGCTGCACGAGCTGACTCATCTGGAGCACTTCCACCACGGCCCGGACTTCTGGCATGCCCTGGAGCGCCGCCTGCCCGGCGCCCGCCTGATCGACGCGCGCCTGCGTCATGCCGGACGCCAGCTCCCCGCCTGGCTCCCCCTGCTGAAATGAAAAAACCCGCCGAAGCGGGTCAGGATGCAGGGTGCAGGCTGCTTAGGCCGCGGGGCCCTTCTCGAACAGGTCCAGCGCCTTCTTGACCTCGGCGATGTAGGTCATGGCCGGGCCGCCGCCCATCAGCATCGCCACCTTGCACACCTCGATGATCTCGGCGTGGGTCACGCCCGCATGCATGGCCTTGTTGACGTGCAGGCCGATGCAGTAGGTGCAGCGGGCTGTGATCGCCATGCCCAGGGCGATCAGCTCCTTGGTCTTGGCATCCAGCACGCAATCGCACAGGACTTCATTCATGAAGGCAGTAAACGTCTTCATGGTCTCGGCGGCCTCGGTGGACATCATGCCCATGCCCATCTTGAAGTCGTGCATCGTCTGATTCATGTCGCTGCTCATGGAACTCATCCTGAAAGGGTGTGAATGTGAAGATCGTGATGCTGCGCCCTTCGCATGACATCGACATGACGCGCATCGAAAGTGGTTATAGCCCGAAATGCGCGGGACGGGAACACAAACTTTTACCTGCTTGCGCCCCCCGGACAACCCGACAGGCTGCTAGAGTCGGAATGTCGCCCCATGAGATCTGGAGGATTGTTCCATGAACGCATGCACCACCCGCACCGCCCCTGCCCTGACCGCCCTGGCCCTGTCCACCCTCATGCTGGCCGCC
>SDAY01000220.1 GCA_006212015.1 Halothiobacillaceae bacterium | reverse complement strand
GAATGGCGTGATGGTCAACCCGAACCACTGAAATCCACAGGACAAACGAAATCATGCTGAAGTGGACGCGACAAACGCTTGCGAGCCTGGCCCTTGCAACCCCCCTTGTGCTGCTCACGGCCTGCGGGGGCGGTGGCGGCGGTCTGCTGGATAATCCGAACGACACGACGACACCACCGGCATCCATCCTGGTGACCGCAGACAAGACATCCATCGTCACGGACAATCTTGATACCGCCACCCTTCAGGCGGTGGTCAAGGACGCAAGCAACCGGCTTCTCAAGGATGTGCCTGTCGAGTTCACCAGTAGCCTTCCGACAGGTGACCTGCGGGTACTCTCGTCGAAGACCGACGCTTCGGGCGTGATCGAGGCGACATTCAAATCGGGCACAAGCTACTCGACCGGCCTGGCGATCATCAGTGCGAAAGTTAAGGGCACGGCCCTGTCGGGCAGCATGCCCATCGTCGTTGAAGGCTCGAACTTGGCTGCAGACCTCGCGGAGATAACCCTCCAGACCGGACAGAGCCAAGCCTTGACGTACACCGCCACCACCGGGGGCGGCGAGCCGGCGCGCAATGTGCCGATCTGTCTCGACTTCGATTCGACCTATCTGCAGGTCAGTGGGAACCTGTCCGCCACACCGGACTGCGCCCATGCGATTCACACGGACGCTGCAACAGGCCGCGCGACCCTTTCGGTACAGGCCATGGCCCAAGGCAACACGACGCTGCGGGCTGAGGCCCTCGGCATTACGACGGAAACGGCCTTCACCATCACACAGGCTGGCATGAGCGTGGACCAGCCGGTTGCGGGCGCGACCCACCCCAACAACCAGCCTCTCCAGGTTCAAGTCAAGGTCCCTGGCTACAGCGGCACCATCCGCTTCGCCGCGACCGCAGGAACATGGAGCAACAGCCAGCCGACCATCGACGTGGCCGTGGGCAGCGGGGCTGCCAGCGCGACGCTGTCGGCCGGAATGCCGCAAGGGCGAGTCGACATCACCGCAACCAAGCTCGATGGCTCGAACACGAAGGTTTCCACCTATGTCTATGCCTACGACCCCGTGGCGCTGAATGACAGCAACACCTTCATCAAGCTGGAAATCGCCCCGACTTCGCTGCCCGCGGGCAGCGGCGCGCGCGCCGATCTCAAGGCAACGGTCCAGAAGGATCTCGGCGGCGGCAACCTGGTGAGCGCGCCTCCCGGCACCCTGGTAAGCTATCAAATCTCCTCAGGCACGGGCGGCGGCGCGTACGTCACCCTTCCGACCGATGACACCGATAATGCAGGCATCGCGCTTTCCCAACTGGTCGCGGGCTCGACGCCATCGGCAGCCAACGGGGTCAAGGTGAAAGCTTGCGTTATTGGAACAAACAAGTGCGCGGAGGAGTCACTGACCATCGTCGGTCAGCCGGGCTCCATCACGATCGGGGAGGCCACCATCATCCGTACCACTGCGGATGACACGGCCTATGAGTACCCGCTTTCCGTGATCGTGTCGGACGTCAATGGCGGGCTTCTCAGCGGCGTGCCGGTCAATCTGAGCGTGTGGCCCGTCGAGTTCGCCACCGGCTGCCGCAATGAGGATAGCAGCAAGCCGATCGCCTGCCCGGACCCGGCATACACGTTCCATCCGAACGAAGACTTGAACATGAATGTCACCCGGGATGCTGGTGAAGCGCAAACGGACAGACGCACCAATTGTGGATCAGGAACATGTGCGCTCCTTCCCCCGAACAGCGCTGCGGGTACGCTCCCCTCAAGCGTCACGACCGGCAGCAACGGACTGGCGACCTTCAATCTCACCTACCTCAAGGAGCAGGCCAGCTTCCTGAGGGTGCGGGTCACCGCCCGTGCCTCGGTGCAAGGCTCAGAGGTCACGACCTCGAAAGAGTTCGTGTTCAAGTTCGCGGAGGGCGACGTGGGGCTCCTTCCCGAGAGTCCCTACAACCAGTATTTCCGTTAAAGCAGGCCACCCATCGGCCACCAAGCCCCGCCCCGCGCGGGGCTTCTTGCTTTATGGGCCTGCCATTGGCATAAAGCCCTCATCATGAAACCCACCATCATCCTCATCGGCCCCATGGGGGCCGGCAAGTCCACTTCCGGGCGACTGCTCGCCCGCACCCTGGGCCTGACCTTCATCGACAGCGACAAGGTC
>SDAY01000219.1 GCA_006212015.1 Halothiobacillaceae bacterium | reverse complement strand
GGGCGGCCGGATCAGCCCTTCTTGACGAACTCCGACTTCAGGCCCATCGCGCCGATGCCGTCGATCTTGCAGTCGATGTCGTGATCGCCTTCCACCAGGCGGATGCCCTTCACCTTGGTGCCGACCTTCACCACCAGGGACGAGCCCTTGACCTTCAGATCCTTGATCACGGTCACGGTATCGCCGTCCTCAAGCAGGTTGCCGTTGGCGTCGCGCACGATCAGCTTGTCCGATGCCTCCTCGGCCGGCTCGTTGCCGGACCACTCGTGCCCGCATTCCGGGCAGACGAACATTTCGCCGTCCTGATAGGTGTATGCGGAGCCGCATTTCGGACAGTTGGGCAGATCGCTCATGAGTCACTCGCCTTCATAAATCATTTCTATGGATGGAGGCATCATATCAGAACCTCATGCTGCCTCGGCGGCCACCGGATTCGAGCGCAGCAGGGAGCCGATGAGCATGCCCGCCATGGCAGCGAGGAAGCCCCAGAAATGCGGCGAGACATCCGCATCCGGCATGATCAGCTCCAGCGGCAGCCACACCAGCAGACCGGCAGAAATCGACAGATACGCGCCGAAGGTGCTGGCCCGCCGCCAGTACAGTCCGGCCACCAACGGCCAGAAGGCCACCACCAGCGTCACCTTGTAGGACGCCTCCACCATCGCGTGGATGCCTGTCTCGTTCTCCAGCGCCCACAGCGCGTACAGCGTCACCGCCATGGCGAATGCAGCCACCACGAAGCGGGTGATGCGTAGCATGTCGCGGTCGCTCAATTCCTTGTAGAGCCAGCCCCTGAGCACGTTCTCGGACAGGGTGACGGACGGCGCCAGCAAGGTGCCGGAGGCGGTGCTCATGATCACCGCCAGCAGGGCGCCATAGAAGATCACCTGCGCAACCAGCGGCAGATGGCCCTTGATCAGTTCAGGCAGGATGGCCTCGGCATCGGTGGAGAGCAGTCGCGCCACCAGTCCCGGATCAATCAGGTTCGCTGAATAGGTCAAATAAAGCGGCACGGCGGCGAACAGCAGGTAGAACACGCCCCCCAGGATTGCGCCCCACATCGCCACGTTGGCGCTCTTCGCCGCGTTGGCGCGCTGGAACACGTCCTGCTGCGGAATCGAGCCGAAGGCCATGGTCAGGAAGGCCGAAATGAAGGCCAGCCAGGCCACCGCGCTCAGATCCGGCCAGAACCGGAACTTCCCGGCCTGGGCCGCGTGCTCGACCACGGGCATCACCCCGCCGGTCATGTCGGTCACCAGCCAGCCGATGTAGAACAGACCCAGCACGATCACGATCATCTGGAAGAAGGTCGTCATCGCCACCGACCACATGCCGCCCACCACGGTGTACACGAACACCACCGCCGCGCCGATCATGATGCCCTGCGCCTGCGTGATCGCCCCCTCGGACAGCACGTTGAACACCAGCCCCAGCGCGGTGATCTGCGCGGACACCCAGCCGAGATAGGACAGCGCGATCGCGATGCCGGTGATGACCTCCACCCGGCGGTCATAGCGCTTGCGGTAGAAGTCCGCGATGGTCAGCAGGTTCAGTCGATACAGCCTCCTGGCGAAGAACACGCCGAACAGGATCAGGCAGATCGCCGCGCCGAAGGGGTCGGAGATCAGCCCGCCGAGGTTTTCTGCCTGGAAGGTCGCCGGGATGCCAAGCACCGTCTCCGCCCCGAACCAGGTCGCGAACACCATCGCCGTGACGATGTAGATCGGCAGACTGCGGCCCGCGGTGATGTAGTCCCCCGCCGAATGCACATGCCGCGCGGCGAACAGGCCAATGCCGATGGAGAGAAGCAGGTAAAGGATGACGAAGGTGGTCAGCATGGGGCTTCCTGGACAGGTTGAGTCCCGGGCTGAAGCCCGCCTCACCTTCCGAATGTTGGCTCTTGTTTGTGGCTCAGACCCCGCCGTGGGGATCAAACCGACAAATTCTCAATGAGCAACCCGCATGGATCAAGCCTGGTTGACGTCATGCACATGCACCGCCAGCCACAGCGCACCGTCGCTGGTCCGCCTGACCGTGTGCGGCATGCCGGACGGCAGGAACAGATGGTCGCCCGCCTTCAGTTCATGAATCCGCCCCGCGACCTCAAGCACAGCCTCACCCTTCAGCAGCACCACCCACTCATCCTGCGGCTGGACATATTCGGTCGG
>SDAY01000077.1 GCA_006212015.1 Halothiobacillaceae bacterium | reverse complement strand
TCCAGCGCTGTTCCTGACAGCGCTTTGGGCCGAAGGGTGGCGCGACCTTCATCGCGGCGGGGCGCCGCTCCTACACACCAGCGACGTCATCGCGGATGCCGAAGGCTGGGGCGATGCCCCCTCGTCATCGCGGATGCCGGGCGATCCTGCCCGGCACCCTTCGGGTCCGCTTCGCGTTCCAGCGCTGTTCCTGACAGCGCTTTAGGCCGTAGGCCGTGGCGATCCAGGGGGCTTGGCGATTCCACGGGCTCGGCGGCGGCTCGTGGATGGCCGCCCGTCACGGTCCTCGGACCTCGTGACTCAAGGCAAGAGCGTTCGCAATGACGACGATGCGCGGTCGTTATCATCACGAGCTCTGCGCAGGAGCCGACAAGCCATATTAGAAAGCGCTTGAATACTGCTGATTTCAAAGCGCTTTACCTGATCCGGCGCCCGGCTTAATCTGACGGGTGCCGTTGTCGGCTGTTCAAAACAAAAACCACAGAGGGCGTCCACCATGCAACCCGATCAGGCCGCGCGCATCCAGGCGGATCCGCGCTTTCAGGAGCTCGTGAGCAAGCGCTCCAAGTACAACTGGATGATGGCCATCATCATGATGGTCATCTATTTCGCCTTCATCCTGTTCATCGCCTTCAACCCGGCCGCGCTGGCCGCCAAGATCGGCGCGACCTCGGTGATCTCGGTCGGCATCCTGACCGGCTTCCTGATCATCATTGCCGCGTTCATCCTGACCGGCATCTATGTCCGTCGCGCCAACAGCGAATTCGACGCGCTGACCGCCCAGATCAAGGAGAACGCCAAGTGATGCAACCCATGATGATGGCGGCAGGTCTTGCCGCCCTGGCCTATGCAGGCATCACCCTGGCCGCCGATGGCGCTGAAAAGTCCATCAACATGCCCGCCGTAAGCATGTTCGTGTTCTTCGTGCTGGTCACCCTCGGCATCACCTGGTGGGCCGCCAAGCGCACCCGCACTGCCAAGGACTTCTACACCGCCGGCGGCGGCATCACCGGCTTCCAGAACGGCCTGGCGCTGGCGGGCGACTACATGTCCGCGGCGTCCTTCCTCGGCATCGCGGGCCTGGTGTATGCCAACGGCTTCGACGGCCTGATCTACTCCATCGGCTTCCTGGTCGGCTGGCCGATCATGCTGTTCCTGCTGGCCGAGAAGCTGCGCAACCTCGGCAAGTACACCTTCGCCGACGTCGCCTCCTATCGCCTCTCGCAGGTGCCGGTACGCACCGTCGCCGCTGTCGCCTCGCTGGTCGTCGTCGCCATGTACCTGATCGCCCAGATGGTCGGCGCGGGCAAGCTGATCGAAGTGCTGTTCGGCCTGCCGTACACCTATGCGGTCGTCATCGTCGGCGTCCTGATGATCCTCTACGTCACCTTCGGCGGCATGCTGGCCACCACCTGGGTGCAGATCATCAAGGCCGTGCTGCTGCTCTCCGGCGCCACCTTCATGGCCCTGGCCGTGCTGTATGCCTTCGGCTTCGACTTCAACGCCATGCTCGGCAAGGCGGTCGAGATGAGCCCGAAGCATGACGCCATCATGGCGCCGGGCAGCCTGGTCAAGGACCCGGTCTCCGCGATCTCGCTGGGCCTCGCCCTGATGTTCGGCGTGGCGGGCCTGCCGCACATCCTGATGCGCTTCTTCACCGTCACCGACGCCAAGGAAGCGCGCAAGTCCGTGCTGTTCGCCACCGGCTTCATCGGCTACTTCTACATCCTGACCTTCATCATCGGCTTCGGCGCCATCATCATGGTGTCCACCGATCCGGCCTATCTGGATGCGGCCAAGAAGCTGATCGGCGGCAACAACATGGCGGCCATCCACCTGTCCCACGCCATCGGCGGCGACATTTTCCTCGGCTTCATCTCCGCAGTCGCCTTCGCCACCATCCTCGCCGTGGTCTCCGGCCTGACCCTGGCGGGCGCCTCCGCCGTGTCTCACGACCTGTACGCCAACGCCTTCAAGCGCGGCGAGGTCGACGAGCAGGCCGAGATGCGCTTCTCCAAGTACGCCACCATCGGCCTGGGCATCCTCGCCATCTTCCTTGGCATCGCGTTCGAGAAGCAGAACATCGCCTTCATGGTCGGCCTGGCCTTCGCCGTCGCGGCGTCCGCCAACTTCCCGATCCTGTTCCTGGCGATCTACTGGAAGAAGCTGACCACCCGCGGCGCGGTCATGGGCGGCCTAGGCGGCCTGCTCACCGCCATCACCCTGGTGGTCCTGTCCAAGACCGTATGGGTCGACGTGTTCGGCCAAGCCGCGCCGATCGTTCCGTACAAGGACCCGGCCATCTTCTCCATGCCGGTCGCCTTCCTCCTGGCCTGGTTCTTCTCCATCACGGACAAGAGCGCCCAGGCCGAGGCCGAGCGCGAGGCCTTCCACGCCCAGTACGTGCGTTCGGAAACCGGCATCGGCGCCGAGGGCGCGTCCAGCCACTGAGCCGAGCCACGGCGGGCCATGGATGGCCCTTCCATCAAGCAAAAGCCCGACACACTGGTCGGGCTTTTTACTTCTCAGCGCCTCTGAAAACCGTACCGTCAGTCGATGGGCCGCCCCTCCCCCGCCTCCTCGTAGGTCTTGCCGTCGCGGATGTGGTAGATGCGCTTGAAGGTCGGGATGATCTTCTCGTCGTGGGTGACCACGATGATCGCGGCGCGGTACTGCGCCGCCATCCGGTTGAGGATGCGCATCACGTCCAGCGCGCGCACGCTGTCCAGCGGGGCGGTGGGCTCGTCGGCAAGGATGATCGGCGGGTGGTTGGCCAGCGCGCGGGCGATGGCGACACGCTGCTGTTCGCCGCCGGAGAGCTGCGAGGGCTGGGCCAAGGCGCGGTGCTGCACGTCCAGCGCGGTCAGCAGTTCCAGCGCGGTCTTGCGCGCCTCCGCGTTCGGGCGGCCCGCCAGCATCGGCAGCAGGGCCACGTTGTCGGTCACGTCCAGGAACGGGATCAGGTAGGGGGCCTGGAACACGAAGCCGATCATGTCGCGCCGCAGGGCGCGCAGGTCGCGGATCGTCCAGCCCTCGTCAAAGATGGTCCGGCCGGCCAGCGCCATCTGCCCCGCGGTGGGGTCGATGACCGCGCCCAGGCATTTGAGCAGGGTGCTCTTGCCCGAGCCGCTGGGACCGATCAGCCCCACCACCTCGCCGGGCTGCACGGTCATGTCCACGCCCTTGAGGGCCTCCACCGCCGCATCGCCCTCGCCGTAGCGCTTGCGCAGGCCACGCACCTCGATGGCCGGTTTTTCAGTCATGCTCTCGTCCATCGCCCTACCCCCCGATGGCCGTGGCCGGATCGACCTTGAGCGCCGCGCGAATGGCCAGGAGGCTCGCCAGCGCGCAGATCACCATGATGAGGACCAGTCCGCTCAGGGCATCCTCCGGCAGCAGCAGCAGGTATTTTGGAAAGAACGGCGCCCACAGGGTGGCGGCGGTGCGGCCGATGAGGAAGCCGATCAGGCCGAGGCCCAGCGACTGCTGCAGGATCATGCCGGCGATGGTGCTGTTGCGCGTGCCGATGAGCTTGAGCACCGCCAGCTCGCGGATCTTGCCGAGCGTCATGGTGTAGATGATGAAGGAGACGATGGCCGCCGAGACCACGGCGAGGATGACCAGAAACATCCCGATCTGCTTCGATGAAGTCGCGATCAGCTTGGCGATCAGGATCTCCTCCATCTGCGCCAGGGTGTAGGCCTGCAGGTGCTTCCAGCGGCGGATGGGCTCGGCCACCTGCTCCGCCTCCCAGCCCGGCTGCAGCCGCACCAGCACGGCGTTGACGCTGCGGCTGGCGGTCTGCGAGGCCTGCACGGCCTCCAGCAGGCCCGGCACGCCGGGACGGTTCAGCGACGGGTTGGCGGCGGTGCGCTCCCGTTCGCTGACGATGGCATCGTTGTCCTTGAGGAACTGCGCCTCCTGCGCGTCGCGCAGCGGGATGAACAGCATGGGGTCGCCGCCCGAGGACACCATCCGCCGGGTCAGCCCGACCACGGCGTACTCGTGCCGGCGGATGCGCACGGTATCACCCACGGCAAACCCCGTGCGCACATCGGCCACCGCCTCGTAATGACCGCGCGTGATCTGCCGGCCGGCGACCAGATAGGGCGGCTCGCCCGGCTGGCCGGGCTCGAAACCCACCACCATCACCCGCACGTCCTTGACCCCCTGATTCACCTGCATGGTCAGGTAGGTGACGTTGGCCGCCGCCATCACCCCCGGCAGGCCGAGGATGCCGCGATACACGTCATCGCGCACGCTGGACGGCTCGGCGTACGGCCCCAGGGTGTCCTTCTGCACCACCCAGATGTCCGCGCCGCTGTTGCGCAGCAGGGCCTTGCCGTCGTCCACCATGCCGCGATAGATGCCGGCCATGGAGAAGGTCACGCCGATCAGCAGGCCAAGACCGACGCCGGTCAGCACGAACTTGGACCAGGAATGCAGGACGTCGCGTACGGCCAGGTTGATCATGTCAGCGTCCCGTCAGGGCATCCGCGACCCGCACGGCGTCGTCCGGGCGCAGCTCGCGCTCGCTGTGGGTGACGACAAGGTCGCCCCGCGCCAGCCCCGCCGTGACCTGCACCGCGCCATCCAGCGCGCGCAGCCCGGTCTCGACCGGCTGGTAGGCCACCCGGCCCTCGCCGTCCAGACGCCACACGCCCAACCGTCCGCCCTCGTTCTTCAGCGCGGCATTGGGGATGACCAGCGCCTGTTCCGCCGCGCCGAGCCGAAGGGTGACCTCCGCCAGCTCGCCGATCGAGACGCGCTCCGGCAGGGTGTGGAAGCGCACATGCGCCAGACGCTCCTCGGTCACGCTGTCCGCCAGCCACTCCACCCGCGCCACCTCGCCCGCATGGGGTTCGCCCGGACGGCCGCGCAGCACGATGCTCGCCGCCTGCCCCTCCGTGACCGTGCCGCCGCGCGCCTGGTCGATGCGCGTGCGCACCCACAGGCTGGCAGGGTCGACCAGGCGCAGCACGCTCTGCCCGGCCACCAGCGTCGTGCCGGACTCGGCATCCCGCGCGGTGATGACGCCATCGACCGGCGCGACCAGCACCAGGTTGGCGCGCTGCTTCTGCAGGGCCTCATGATCCGCGCGGCTGCGCGCCTGGTCGCTGCGCGCGGCCGCGAGCGAGGCCTGCGCCGCCTGCAGGCCGGCCTTGGCGGCGTCGCTGTCCTGCTTGCGGCCCTCCGCGTCGCTGGGGCTGACCAGGCGCTGGCCCAGCAGCTGTTCATAACGCTGAAGGTTGCGCCCGGTCAGGCGCACCCGGGCCTCGACATCGCGCACCTGCGCAGCTGCCGCGTCGACCGCGTGATCCGCGCGCGCCATGGCTGCCTGCGCGGAGGCCATCCGCGCCTCCAGATCGACCGGGTCCATCTCCGCCAGCACCTGCCCGGCATGCACCGCATCGCCCACGTCCACGTTCACGCGCAGCACGCGGCCGGGCACGGTCGGGCCCACGGCATAGGCCCGCCGCGCCTCGACCGTGCCGATGCCGAACACCGACTCGACGATCGGCGCGACCCGCACCTCCTGAGCCATCACGCGGATCGGCGCCATCGGCCCGCTGCGCAAGGCCACGAAGACGAGTCCGCCCAGCACGACGGCCGCGCCCAACGTCATGCCGATCCGCTTGCCCCAGTTCCTGCCCGCCATCTCACCCTCCCCCGGGCGCACGCACGCCCCCGAGCCAAACCTCGAAAACCTTGTCTGAACGTAGCAGCATGCCCGCCACGTCGCCCGTCGCCATGGCCTGCATCACCAGCCCCTGCACCCCGCCGATGAACAGCGCGATGGCCGCCATGGGGTCGACATCCGTCCGCAGCAGGCCGCCCCCGCGCGCCTGTTCGATGAGGCCCGCGACCAGCCCGCGATAGCCGCCCAGCAACTGGTTGACCGCCCGCTTGAGGGGCGCATCGCCGGGCTGCTGCAAGGCATGGAACACGATGCGCGGCACCCCCGGATGCGCCACGACGAAATCCACATGCGCCCGAAACACCGCCCCCAACGCAGCAAACGGCCCATCGGCATGCTGCGCGGCCTCCGCCAGCCGCGCCAGCAAGCTCGCCTCCACCCAGCGGATGGCCGCCACGCCGATGACCTCCTTGCTGTCGAAGTGGCGGAAGAGGCCGCCCGAACTCAGGCCGACCGCGGCGGCCAGGTCATGGGCGCTGATCTCGGCCGGACTGCGCGTGGCGGCCAGCGCGATCATCGCCGCCACGATCTGGGCCTGCCGGGTTTCGGTGGTGTGACGAGTGCTTGCCATGGCCATCATAAGTAAATACTTACTTACAAACTAGCAGATGGCACGGAACACGCCAAGGCCTGTCCTCCGATCAACGCGGAACTGCATTTGTGGTCAATCCAACGCATGTTCCGGAGCTCCCCCATGGCAAGCGTATCCGTCCGCATCGACGAAGAACGGGTCAGCGCCTCGCGCTCGGCCGCCAAGGCCGAGTTCCGCACCGTGCAGGGACAAGTGGAATTCTGGGCCAAGGTCGGACGCGCCGCGCTGGACAACCCCGAACTGCCCGCCTCCTATATGGCCGAAAGCCTGATGGGCATGGAGGAACCCCGTGAAGACAGCACACCCTTCCTGCCGCGCCAAACTTCAGCGACACCGCATCGTGGTCATTGCTTCACCGTCCATGTTACGCTCGCGCCCAGCTCCGGGACGGTGTACCCCGATGGGTAAGGGGAAGTCGGTCTCAAGCAGATCACGGGCGACGGGACAACCCGTGACATGTGACCGCCTTTGATGCTGGTTCAAGTCCAGCCCCGGCCCGGGGCGTCCCACCAAGCCATTGCGCGGGCAGTCCCTGGCCGGACCACCAATCCCACGCGCAGGCGAACCACCGTGGGCCAGCGCGGTGATTCATTCTTTGGAACCTTGCCCCAAGCTGCTGCCCATTTTCTGTAAACTCGGCGGACTCACCGACACGGACTCCGCATGCCGCTCATGGACACGAACCTCGACGCCTTCATCACCCGCTGGCGCGCCGCCAGCGGCACCGAACGCGCCAACTACCAGCTCTTCCTCACCGAACTGGGCGAACTGCTCGGCCTGCCGCGCCCCGATCCGGCCTCGGACGACACCCGCGACAACACCTATGTGTTCGAGCGCCGGGTGGACATCCGCAACGCCGACGGGAGCTCCAATCGCGGCTTCATCGACCTCTACCGCCGTGGCAGCTTCGTGCTCGAAGCCAAGCAGACCGGTAGGGATCTGGATTCCGACGGCTGGGACCGCGCCATGCTGCGCGCCCATGCGCAGGCCGACCAGTACGCCCGCGCCCTGCCCGCGAGCGAAGGCCGCCCGCCGTTCATCGTCGTGGTCGACGTGGGCCGCTCGATCGAGCTGTACGCCGAATTCACCCGCTCCGGCTCCACCTACGTCCCCTTCCCCGACCCGGCGCACCACCGCATCCGGCTCGACGACCTGCGCGATGAGGCCATCCGCGAGCGTCTCAGGCTGCTCTGGCTCGACCCGCTCAAGCTCGACCCCAGCCGCGAGGCCGCCCGCGTCACCCGCGCCATCGCCGACCAGCTCGCCCGCCTCGCCAAATCGCTCGAAGCCGCCGGCCACGCCCCGCAGCGCGTCGCCCACTTCCTCATGCGCGCCCTGTTCACCATGTTCGCGGAAGACGTCGGCCTGCTGCCCCGCATCGACGGCAAGGGCGCCTTCACCAGCCTGCTCGAAGACTTGAGCGACAAGCCCGCCGCCTTCGCCCCCGCGCTGGAGGCCCTGTGGCACGCCATGAACCACGGCGGTTTCGACCCGCGCCTGATGGAACGCATCCGCAGGTTCAACGGCGGCCTGTTCAGCGAGCCGGACGTCATCCCGCTCACCCGCGATCAGATCGACCTGCTGCTGCAGGCCGCCCGCGCCGACTGGCGCCATGTCGAACCCGCCATCTTCGGCACCCTGCTCGAACGCGCACTCGACACCCATGAGCGCCACAAGCTCGGCGCCCACTACACCCCCCGCGCCTATGTCGAACGGCTCGTCCTGCCCACCCTCATCGAGCCTTTGCGGCGCGACTGGCAAACCGTGCAAGTCGCCGCGCTCGCCTTGCGCGCACAAGACAGGCCCGACAAGGCCCTTGAAGAAGTGCGCCGCTTCCACCACCAGCTCTGCCACACCCGCGTGCTCGACCCCGCCTGCGGCAGCGGCAACTTCCTGTACGTGGCGCTGGAACACATGAAGCGCCTGGAAGGCGAGGTGCTCAACCTTTTGGCCGACCTTGGCGAGACCCAGGGCCTGCTCGACATGGCCGGCGTCACCGTGGACCCGCACCAGTTTTTGGGCCTTGAGATCAACCCGCGCGCCGCCGCCATCGCCGAAATGGTGCTGTGGATCGGCTACCTGCAATGGCACCACCGCATCCACAAGAGCCTCGCCGACCTGCCGGACCCCATCCTGCGCGACTTCCACAACATCGAGCACCGCGACGCCCTGATCGAATACGACGGCGTTGAATACGTCACCGACGAGGCCGGCCGCCCGCTCACCCGCTGGGACGGCCACAGTAAAAAGACCAGCCCCGTCACCGGCGAGGAGATTCCCGACGAGACCGCCCGCGTGCCGATCGAGCGCTACATCGAGCCGCGCAAGGCCACCTGGCCCGAGGCCGACTTCATCGTCGGCAACCCGCCGTTCATCGGCGCCTCCACCATGCGCCGCGCCCTGGGCGATGGCTATGTCGAGGCCGTGCGCGCCACCTGGCCGGAGGTGCCCGAATCCGCCGATTTCGTCATGCACTGGTGGCATATCGCCGCCGACACCGTGCGCGCCGGACAGGCCCGGCAGTTCGGCTTCATCACCACCAACAGCATCAAGCAGACCTTCAATCGCCGTGTGGTCGAAGCGCATCTATCCCCCTCTCCCCAACCCTCCCCCACCAGGGGGGAGGGGGCAAAACCGCTTGCGCTCGCCTATGCCATTCCCGACCATCCCTGGGTGGACGCCGCCGACGGCGCGGCGGTCCGCATCGCCATGACCGTGGGTTTCCTCCCCTCCCCCCTGGCGGGGGAGGGGCCGGGGGAGAGGGGGGTGAACGAAGGCACACTCCTCACCGTCACCTCCGAGCGCGAAACCGGCGAGGACGCCCACGCGGTCACCCTCGCCCGCCGCGAAGGGCTGCTGCATGCCGA
>SDAY01000076.1 GCA_006212015.1 Halothiobacillaceae bacterium | reverse complement strand
GCCCGGCATCCGCGATGACGTCGCTGATGTGTAGGAGCGGCGCCCCGCCGCGATGAAGGTCGCGCCACCCTTCGGCATCCGCGGTGACGGGGGCACGGAAGTGCGCATGAATTTTTCAGCAGATATCAGGCCAGGAGTGCGAGCAGTCCGTGCAGGCGCTGGTCGCGGCTGGCGGCATCGGGCGCCACCAGGGTGGCGTGGCCGACCTTGCGGCCGGCGCGCGGTTCCTTGCCGTAGCCGTGAAAGTGCAGGTCGGGCAGGGCGAGGGCGCGCTCAATGGCGGGCAGTTCGCCGATGAAGTTGAGCATGGCGGAGGCGCCGCGCGCGGCGGTGCTGCCGAGCGGCAGGCCGAGGATGGCGCGCAGGTGGTTCTCGAACTGGCTGGTGGCGTTGCCCTCGATGGTGGCGTGGCCGGTGTTGTGCACGCGCGGGGCGATCTCGTTGGCGATCAGGCCGTGCTCGGTGACGAAGAACTCGAAGCCCATGGCGCCGACGTAATCCAGCGCCTCCAGCACCTTGCGGGCGTGGGCCTCGGCCTGCGCCTGCATGGGGTCATTGGCGCGGCTGAGCGAGAGCTTGAGGATGCCGGCCTCGTGGGTGTTTTCCGACAGCGGATAGAAGGCGAGCTCCCCGGTGCGCGAGCGCACGGAGATGATCGAGACCTCGCGCTGGAAGGCGATGAAGCCCTCGAGGATCAGCGGGGCGGAGCCGAGCGCCGCCCAGGCAGCGTCCACGTCCCCGGGCTTGCGCAGCACGGCCTGGCCCTTGCCGTCGTAGCCCAGGCGGCGGGTCTTGAGCACGGCGGGCAGGCCGATGTCGGCGACGGCGTTGCGCAGGCCTTCCAGGCTGTCCACCGCGCGCCACGGCGGGGTCGGGATGCCGAGGCCGCCGAACAGGGTCTTCTCGTTGACGCGATCCTGTGCGATCTCCAGCGCCCTGGGGCCGGGAAAGAGCTGGCCGCGCTCGGTGACGAAGCGGGCGGCGGCGACCGGGATGTTCTCGAACTCCAGGGTGACCACGTCGGTCTCGCGGACCAGCTTTTCAAGCGCCATCAGCTCGTCGTAGTCGGCCACGATCTGCTTGCCGACCGGGCGGGCGCAGGCCTCCTTGGACGGATCGAGGAAGACGAACTCCAGTCCCATCGGGATGCCGGCCAGGGCCAGCATGCGGCCGAGCTGGCCGCCGCCGATGATGCCGATGCGGGGTGCGGTCGGGTGCGACATGGTGTGTCTCTGCCGGGGGATCAGTCGCGGGGATCGGGGTGGTCGAGCACGGTCTCGGTCTGCTCGGCGCGGAAGGCGTTCAGGCGCTCGCGCAGTTCCGGGCGGGTGTTGCCGAGGATGGCGGTGGCCAGCAGGGCGGCGTTCTTGGCGCCGGCCTGGCCGATGGCCAGGGTGCCGACCGGGATGCCGGCGGGCATCTGCACGATGGAGAGCAGGGAGTCCATGCCGTTCAGCGCCTTGGACTGCACCGGCACGCCGAGCACCGGTACCGGGGTCTTGGCCGCAACCATGCCCGGCAGGTGGGCCGCGCCGCCCGCGCCTGCGATGATGACCTCCAGCCCGCGCGCGGCGGCGCTGTCAGCGTACTCCATCAGCAGGTCGGGGGTGCGGTGCGCGGACACGACGCGCGTCTCGTGCGGAACGCCGAAGGCCTCGAGCGTCTCGACGGCATGGCGCATGGTCTCCCAGTCGGACTTGGAGCCCATGATGACGCCTACGAGAGGGGGCGGGATTGAAGGCATGTCAAGGCTTTCCGCGCAAAAGAAAAACGCGCAGCTTAGACCGCCGCGCGCTTTCACTCAAGCAGGTTTCGCCATTCAGCCGACGAACGGCAGCACCTGCATGGTCACGCCGACCGCCATCAGGTAGGCGAACACCGCCAGCGCGCCGACGAAGGCCGCGACCCGGATGGCCTTGGTCTTGCCGCGCTTGAGGGCGATGGTGCCCAGCGCGATGTAGACCAGCAGGCCGACGATCTTGACGGTGATGAAGGCCGGGTGCGTGCCGTTCGACCAGAACAGGCTCCACGCCGCCCACAGCGCGGTGACCAGCAGCAGGGTGTCGATGACATGCGGGGCGATCTTCACCCAGCGGGCCTGCAGCGCGGGGCAGTCGCGCAGCATCCACCAGCCGCGGGTGATGAACCCGATCAGGGACAGGGTGACGAACAGGCCGTGCAGGTGGATGATGGCCGACACACTCATGGTCTTACTCCGGGACGCAGATCTCGCCGCGCATCATCGCACGGATGGTGTTGAACACCAGCACCACGACCAGCAGGGCCAGCATGCTCAGGAGGATGGGGCTGAGCGAGGCAAAGAAGGCGCCGCCGACCTTTTCCAGCATGATCATGGTGGCGATGGTGATGGCCGCCATGGGGAAGGAATAGGCCCACCAGGGCAGGGCGAACCTGACCTTGGCGAAGTACTTGATCTGCGCGAACAGCAGCAGGGTGGTGAACAGGGCGAAGTAGTAGAGGATGCGGGCGACATCGTCGATGACGCCGTTGTGCATCTTGACCCAAGCGATGAAGCCGACGGCGGGCGGCGCGATGAGGATGAACAGGGTCGGAAGCAGCTTGCCCGGCATCATCGGGTGAAAGAAGAAGCGGTTGAGCAGGATGGTCAGCAGCGGAACCCACATCATCAGGCCGATGCTGAAGCTGAACCACGAGATCTCGTGATAGCCCAGCGGCGCGCCCGCCACCGGCACCAGGATGTTGCCGACGATGGGGATGAACCAGGCCGGGTTGCTGTGATGGATCTGGAACTTCTCGTGATGGATCCAGTTGGACAGGATGACCAGGGTGAACAGCAGTTGCAGCGCGGTGCCGATCGCCCAGAGATAGAAGGCCGCGCCGGGGGCGGCTTCCATGCAGGCGATGGCGAGCAGGATCATGCCGATGGACATGGCCGGGAAGAAGCTCATGCGGATCGGATGCTGGAACTCCTCGAGCACATGCTTGCGATGCAGCATGAACTTGGCCAGATAGGTCAGGGTGATGCCGGCGTAGGCCAGCACGCTGACCCCGAGCAGGGACAGGCTGATCAGGTTGGACCAGCCCCACAGGTGTTCGGCCTTTTCCATGGCGATGGTGAGGCCGGCCAGGCCCATGACAATGGCAAAAAACGAGATGGGGAAATGTTCAAGGCGGCCGTGGGGTTCGGCGGCGGCTTGGGTGGCCATGACGGTATGCTCCAGTGGAAAACTCAAGTATTGCTAATGTAGCAGGCCTTGGCGATGCAATAAAACTATTTGATGGGCGCATATGAACCTTCCCGACGGACTGCTTTCGCCTTCCATGCTCTGGCTGTTCAACGGCCTGCTGGCCTTGCTGCTCGGCCATGCCGCCTGGCGTGCGCCCTGGCGTCTTTTCCTTGCGGTCGGCGGCCGCCAGCATCTGTTCCTTGCCTCCTGCCTGCTGCTGGTCCTGCTGTGGGGCATGCGCGCGGATGTCGGTCCGGGTCTTTCGATCCATTTCCTGGGCATGGCCGCCTTCAGCCTGATGTTCGGTTGGCCGCTGGCCCTGCTCGGGGGCGCCATCGTCATGGCGGGTTACAGCTTTCTCGGGCAGGCCGGCTGGCAGGCGCTGGGCGTCAACACCCTCATGACCGCCGCCGTGCCCGCGCTGGTCGCGCACGCGGCCTTGATCGCCTCGCGCCGCTTCATGGCGCCCAACTTTTTCGTCTACATCTTCGTTCCGGGTTTCTTCGGCGCGGCGCTGGGTGTGCTGGCGAGCGTGCTGCTTGGCGCGGGCCTGCTGGTGTTTTCCGGGGTGTATGACGCGGCGCATCTGTGGCACGACTACCTGCCTTATCTGCCGCTGATCATGCTTCCCGAGGCGGTCTTGAACGGCATGGTCATCACCGCGCTGGTGGCGATCAAGCCGGACTGGGTGGCGACCTTCGATGACGAGGTTTATATCCGCAATAGATAAATTGATGGCGGTTGCGCGGGGTTCCGCTAGGGAGGCGCGGGCCGGTGCGGTAACATTCGCATCAACTTGGCGCCGTCCCGTGGTTGAGCTGAAGCAGTTGAACTGCCGGGGAGTGCACGAGTCAAAACCCATGCATTCATCCACAGGAGATTCCACAATGAAGACTGTTGTAGCCCTGACCGCCGCCATCGCCCTGATGAGCGGTTCCGCTTTCGCCGCCGGTGACGCTGCCGCTGGCAAGTCCAAGTTCGCTTCCAGCTGCGCAAGCTGCCACGGCGCCAACGGCGAAGGCGCCGGCATCTTCCCGAAGCTGGCCGGCAAGACTGCTGACGATGCCGCCGCCAAGCTGGCCGCCTACAAGGCCGGCAAGACCGTAGGCGCCAACACCGCCATGATGGCCCCGATGGCCGCCGGCCTGTCCGACGCCGACATCGCCAACCTGGCCGCGCACATCGCCACCCTGAAGTAATCGTGTTGCGCCTCGAGCGCGCCCCGGTCCCGACAAGCCGCGCTCATGCGCGGTTTTTTTCTGGTATAAGAAAGTTTGATTACATCGAATACCGGAGGGGATAGGTCATGCGCAGCGTTCTATGTGTCGCGCTTTTTGCACCCGCGATCGTGATGGCGGAGGGGCAGGTGCAGGCGGAGCAGGTTTCGGCCGGAAAGGCCCTGTACAAGGCCCATTGCGCCCTGTGTCACGGATCGAGGGGGCAGGGCGTGCCGCCCATGTTCCCCAATCTGGTCTCGAAGCCGCCCGAGGCCCATGCCGCCATGATGCAGAACTATCGTGCCGGCCACGGGCACAAGGTCATGGTCGATATGGCGAAGAGCCTGAACGAGAGGCAGATCGACGACCTGATGCTCTACATCGCGACCTTCCCGCCGAAGAAGTGAGCGCGGGCCTCGTCCGCTGCAAGGCGCAACGGCTTCCACGTGAGACGCTGAACACATCAGAAATCGTCATTGCAAGCGCAGCGAAGCCATCCAGGTGGTACGCAGAATCAGCAGTCTATGGATCGCCACGCGGCGCTCGCGGCTCAAGACCGCTCCTCGCGATGACGGATTGATGCAGTGTTTCCAAGGTGAATTCGCCGGGCGCTTGGGTTACATTTGAATGATCTTTTGGCCTTTTCCGGAGTACTCGTCATGTCGAAGTTCCTGATCGCACCGTCCATCCTCTCCGCCAACTTCGCCAAGCTGGGCGAGGAAGTGGACAACGTCCTGGCCGCGGGCGCGGACATCGTCCACTTCGACGTGATGGACAACCATTACGTGCCGAACCTGACCATCGGCCCGCTGGTGTGCGAGGCCCTGCGCAAGCATGGCGTCACCGCGCCGATCGACGTGCACCTGATGGTCAAGCCGGTGGATCGCATCATCCCGGACTTCGCCAAGGCTGGCGCCAGCTACATCACCTTCCACCCGGAGGCCTCCGAGCATGTGGACCGTACGATCGGCCTGATCAAGGAATCCGGTTGCAAGGCGGGCCTGGTGTTCAACCCGGCCACCCCGCTGGATATCCTCGAATACATGCTGCCGAAGCTGGACATGGTGCTGCTGATGTCGGTCAACCCCGGTTTCGGCGGCCAGAAGTTCATCCCCTATGTGCTCGACAAGGCGCGCAAGGTCCGCGCCATGATCGACGCGGGCGGATATGACTGCCGCCTGGAGATCGACGGCGGCGTGAGCGCGGCGAACATCCGTGAAGTTGCGGAAGCCGGCGTGGATACCTTCGTTTCAGGCTCGGCCCTGTTCGGCAAGGCCCATGCCAGTGATCCGCACCGCTACGACAGCGTCATCGCCGAGATGCGCGCCGAGCTGGCCAAGGTCGGCTGATCCGCATGAAGACCTTCGCCCCCAAGATGGTGCTGTTCGATCTGGACGGCACCCTGATCGACAGCGTGCCCGATCTCGCCTGGTGTGTGGACGCGATGATGAAGGCGCTCGACATGCCCCTGCGTGGCGAGGCCGCCGTGCGCAACTGGGTCGGCAACGGCGTCGAGCGTCTGGTTGAGCGTGCGCTGACCAATGACCTCAACGGCAAGCCGGACGCGGTCCTGTTCGCCCGGGCCCTGCCGCTCTTCAAGCAGCTCTACGCGGAGAACACCTCCGGCCGCTCCTTCCTCTATCCGGGGGTCGGGGAAGGGCTGGAGTTCGTGAAGTCGTTGGGCCTGCGCATGGGCTGCGTGACCAACAAGGCGGAGCAGTTCACCCTGCCCCTGCTCAAGGACATGGGCATTCTCGACATGTTCGAGACGGTCATCTCCGGCGACACCCTGCCGGTGAAGAAGCCGGACCCGGGGCCGCTGTTCTATGCCGCAGGCTGGTTCCACTGCGCCCCGCATGAGGCCCTGATGGTCGGTGACTCGATCTCCGACGTGAAGGCCGCGCGCGCCGCGGGCTTCAACATCATCTGCATGAGCTACGGCTACAACCATGGCGAGGACATCCGCGACTATCATCCGGATGCGGTGCTTGATTCCATGGTCGAGCTCAAGGAACTGGTGAAGGCCTGATGAATCGTTTCCGGGAGGCATGGCGGGGGCGGCGCTGGCGTCACTGAGTACGTTACGCCGATACCTGTGAACGCCATTTCCCGGAGATTTCATCATGCGTCCTGAACAGTTCGAAGCATTCTGCCGCGAGGGCTACAACCGCATCCCCGTGGTGCGCGAAGTCCTCGCCGATCTCGACACCCCGCTCTCCACCTACCTCAAGCTGGCCGACGCGCCCTACAGCTACCTGTTCGAGTCCGTGCAGGGCGGCGAGAAGTGGGGGCGCTACTCCATCATCGGCCTGCCCGCCCGCACCGTGCTCAAGGTGCGCGGCCATGCCGTGACCGTGGACGTGGACGGCCAGCCGGTCGAGGAGGCTGAGACGCGCGATCCGCTCGCCTATGTCGAGGCCTTCCTGCAGCGCTTCCATGTGCCGGAGCTGCCCGGCCTGCCGCGCTTCGCCGGCGGCCTGGTCGGCTACTTCGGCTACGACACCATCCGCTACATCGAGCCCAGGCTTGCGGGGGGCGAGAAGCCTGACCCGATCGGCGCGCCGGACATCCTGTTCATGCTCTCGGACGAGGTGGTCGTGTTCGACAATCTGCGCGGACGCATGCAGATCATCGTCCACGCCGAGCCTCACGGACTGGCGGCGGCCGAGGCGCGCCTCGATGCGCTGGAGGCAAGGCTGCGCGAGCCGCTGGCCCACCCGCGCGCGGCCCATGCCCCTCGGCAGGTGGCCGAGGCCGACTTCGTCTCCGGCTTCACCGAGGACGGCTTCAAGCAGGCGGTGCTCAAGGCCAAGGAATACATCGCCGCCGGCGACGTGATGCAGGTGGTGCTCTCGCAGCGCCTGACCATCCCGTTCTCCGCGCGCCCGCTGGAGCTGTACCGCGCCCTGCGCGGCCTCAACCCCTCGCCCTACATGTTCTACCTGAACCTGGACGACATGGCGGTGGTCGGTTCCTCGCCCGAGATCCTGGTGCGCCTGGAGGGCGAGGAGGTCACCGTGCGGCCGATCGCCGGCACCCGCCGGCGCGGTCACGATGAAGCCGAGGACGCTGCCTTCGAGGCCGAGCTGCTGGCCGACCCGAAGGAGCGCGCCGAGCACCTGATGCTGATCGACCTTGGCCGCAACGACATCGGCCGGGTCTGCCAGACCGGCAGCGTGCGCCTGACCGAGAAGATGGTGATCGAGCGTTACTCGCATGTCATGCACATCGTCTCCAACGTGACCGGCAGGCTGCGGCCGGACCTGTCCGCCATGGACGTGCTGCGCGCCACCTTCCCGGCGGGCACCGTGTCCGGCGCGCCCAAGGTGCGGGCCATGGAAATCATCGACGAGCTGGAGCCGGTCAAGCGCGGCGTGTACGCCGGCTCGGTCGGCTACCTCGGCTGGAATCGTCCCTCCGGGGGCGCCATGGACACCGCCATCGCCATCCGCACGGCGGTGATCAAGAACGGCGAGTTGCACATCCAGGCGGGCGCGGGCGTGGTCCACGACTCCGTGCCGGACCTGGAGTGGAAGGAAACCATGAACAAGGGCCGCGCGATCTTCCGCGCGGTCGCCCTGGCCGAGGCGGGGCTGGAGCCCGCCGCGGCGCGGCATCGATGAGTTTGGCAGACTATCCGCATTCGCGGCGCTTTTCCTGTGCCGTGGTCCTGACAGCGCACGCATGCAAGCGCATGGCGGAACGGCGCGTCAACGAGCAAACCTTGCTGGACTTGATCGAGACTGGCGAGGTTCGTCGCAAGGATGCGCGCCGGTTCTGGATCGCCGCGCACTTCGCGGCGCGCGAAGACAATCTGTTGTGCGCAGCCGTCGTGCATGATTCGGGTGTGCTGGTTGTCAAAACCCTGATGCACCATTTCACATGGGAGCCGCTGATATGAAGGCTGTTTATCATCCTCAGGATGACATTCTGGAGCTGCGCTTTTCCGACAAGCCCATCGTGCGGGAGGCTGCTCAGGACTGGAATGTCGCCGTGAGTTATGCCGAAGACGGTTCGGTCGTGGAAATCGTCATTCTCGATGCCGTCGCCTCCGGCTTGATGCCGTTCCAGGCCGAAACGGCGGCAACTCGTCAGGCCGCGTGAGGAAAAAAGTCATGCCAGCCCATGTGTTGATGATCGACAACTACGATTCCTTCACCTACAACATCGTCCAGTACCTGGGCGAGCTTGGGGCCGAGGTCGAGGTGCATCGCAACGACGAGATCAGCGTCGAGGACATCGAGCGCATCGCCCCGAGCCACCTGGTCATCTCGCCGGGCCCCTGCACGCCCAACGAGGCGGGCATCTCGGTCGCCGCGATCAGGCACTTCGCCGGCCGGCTGCCGATCCTCGGCGTCTGTCTGGGCCACCAGGCCATCGGCCAGGCCTTCGGCGGCCACATCATCCGCGCCAGGCAGATCATGCACGGCAAGACCTCGCAGGTGTTCCACGAGAACAAGGGCGTGTTCGAGGGCCTGCCCAACCCGTTCGAGGCAACCCGCTACCACTCGCTGGTGATCGAGCGCGAGACCCTGCCGGACTGCCTGGAGATCACCGCCTGGACGCAGAATCCGGACGGCTCCTTCGAGGAGATCATGGGCGTGCGTCACCGCGAGTTCACCGTCGAGGGCGTGCAATTCCATCCCGAGTCCATTCTCACCGAGCACGGCCATGACATGCTCAGAAGCTTCCTGTCCACCTAGCAGCCTGTCGGGCTTGAGGCGAACTGGCTGCAAAAGCATGCGGAATCCTTCCATGGATTCCGCCCTGCGGGTGTCGCTG
>SDAY01000075.1 GCA_006212015.1 Halothiobacillaceae bacterium | reverse complement strand
GAACCAGTGGCCTTCCCCTTAGGAGGGGGACGCTCTATCCAGCTGAGCTACGGGGACGTGGCGCGCATTCTAGCATGCCCACCCATTCCCGAAAGCTTGGGGTAAGCCTAACTGCTATCATCCGCGCCATCATGAAGCACGCCTCCCTCGCCACCGCTGTTCCCGCACCGCCCGTGCGCAGTTTTGCCGCACTGATGGAGCTGTACGAGCTGAATTTCATGCTCATGCGGCGCCTGATCCCCGGCATGTCGAGGCACTCAGGCGTGCTCGTGTCCGCAGCGGGCGAAGGCCTGCCCCTGCATGTCGAGATCGTCGAGCAGGACCGCTTCACCACCATGCTCCGCCTTTATTACCGCCTTCCGCGCGAGGATGGCGGCCATGACGAGGCACCCGACCTGCAGGTGCGCGTCTATCACGATGCCCGTGTCGCGGAGGCCGTGGCGGGCCGGCTGCGTGGGCGGGACTGTGTCGCCCAGGGGCGCTCGGGCGAGAGGTGTCTGGACGTGCGCTGGCGGCTGAACCGCTTCCTCTACAAATGGCTGCGCTATCTGTTGCACAAGCGGCACAGGATTGACACGGTCTGACCCCGGCGGAACCTTGAGCCTCAATACTTGACTAATTTGCTGGGGAAGATTAATTTCCTGACAGAAGCACTCAAGAATTGATGGAGGCTCCAGCCATGAGAGTTTCAACCAAGGCCCGTCACGCCATCACCGCGATGATGCATCTGGCGGCCCATCATGGCCGCGGCCCGTTGGCCCTGGCCGACATTGCCCAGGTTCTGGGGATGTCCTTGTCCTACCTCGAACAATTGTTCGCGCGCCTGCGCAAGCATGGTCTGGTCCATGGCGTGCGCGGTCCGGGCGGCGGCTACTGCCTGGCGGTCAACCCGGACGAGATCAGCATTGCGCGCATCATGGACGCGGTCGAGGATCGTTCCCCGGCGGAGCGCGAACGCTTCTTCTCCGCCTACCGCCCCGGCACCCGTGGCGAGGCGCATGACATGTGGCATGCGTTCAGCACCCGCTTGTACGGTTTTCTGGCCGACATGAGCCTTGGCGATTTCATCAAGAGTCAGCAGGCCCAGCCGAGCGCGCGTCGCGCGATGCATAACGCGGTAGAATTGCACGCCGTTGGATGAAGCAACGAAGCACGCCTTGTAAGGAGTTTGTAATGACCTTGAAACTGCCCATCTACATGGACTACAGCGCCACCACCCCGGTGGACGGGCGCGTCGCCGAGAAGCTGTGCGGCTGCCTGACCCTGGACGGCAACTTCGGCAATCCGGCCTCCCGCTCGCACAGCTTCGGCTGGACGGCGGAAAAGGCCGTGGAGGCCGCGCGCGAGCAGGTGGCCGCCCTGGTGGGCGCTGATCCGAAGGAGCTCGTCTGGACCTCCGGCGCGACCGAGTCCATCAACCTGGCCATCAAGGGCGCGGCCTCCTTCTACAAGAAGAAGGGTCGCCACATCGTCACCATCAGCACCGAGCACAAGGCGGTCATCGACACCTGCCGCGCGCTGGAGCGCGAAGGCTTCGAGGTCACCTATCTCGATCCCGAGCCGAACGGCCTGATCGACGCCGACACGTTCGCCGCCGCCCTGCGCGACGACACCGTGCTGGCCTCCGTCCTGTTCGTCAACAACGAGATCGGCGTCATTCAGGACATCGCCAGGCTGGGTTCGATCTGCCGCGAAAAGGGCGTGATCTTCCACGTCGATGCCGCGCAGGCCACCGGCAAGGTCAGGATCGACCTCGCCAACCTGCCAGTTGACCTGATGAGCTTCTCCGCCCACAAGACCTACGGGCCGAAGGGCGTGGGCGCGCTGTACGTGTGCCGCAAGCCGCGCATCCGCGTGGAGGCGCAGACCCACGGCGGCGGGCATGAGCGCGGCATGCGCTCCGGCACCCTCGCCACCCACCAGATCGTCGGCATGGGCGAGGCCTTCCGCATCGCGGGCGAGGAGATGGCGGCCGAGAACGAGCGCATCCGCATGCTGCGCGACCGCCTGTGGAACGGCCTGCGGGACATGGAGGAGGTCTACCTGAACGGCGACCTCGAACAGCGCGTGCCGCACAACCTCAACGTCAGCTTCAACTTCGTCGAGGGCGAATCGCTGATCATGGCGCTCAAGGACATCGCCGTGTCCTCCGGCTCCGCCTGCACCTCCGCAAGCCTGGAGCCGAGCTACGTGCTCAAGGCGCTCGGCCGCAGCGACGAACTCGCGCACAGCTCCATCCGCTTCTCCATCGGCCGCTACACCAGCGCCGAGGAGATCGACCATGTGATCGAGGTGGTCAAGAAGGCGGTGGGCAAGCTGCGCGAGCTGTCGCCGCTGTGGGAGATGTACAAGGACGGCATCGACCTTGCCACCGTCCAGTGGGCGCACCACTGATCACACCATCACGGAATTACTGAGGGCACTGCCATGGCATACACCGACAAGGTCATCGACCACTACGAAAATCCCCGCAACGTCGGCAGCATGGAGAAGGACGACCCGAACGTCGGCACCGGCATGGTCGGCGCCCCGGCCTGCGGCGACGTCATGCGCCTGCAGATCAAGGTCAACGACGAGGGCGTGATCGAGGACGCCAAGTTCAAGACCTACGGCTGCGGCTCCGCCATCGCCTCCAGCTCGCTGGTCACCGAATGGGTGAAGGGCAAGACCCTGGACGAGGCCAAGGCGATCAAGAACATGGATATTGCCCAGGAACTGGAACTGCCGCCGGTGAAGATCCACTGCTCCGTGCTGGCCGAGGACGCCATCGCCGCCGCGATCGCGGACTACCAGAGCAAGCATCAGGGCTGATTCAGTCCCCGAGACTTGAGGTCACGAGCCCCGCCTTGCGCGGGGCTCGTCATGTCCGGACCTCATGCGCCCTTGCGGAGCATCGTCCTCAGGGCGTCAAGGTTCATGCGCGCCCTGGCCTCATGCGTCGGTTCCGGCGCGGCATAGCGCCAGTCGAGATAGCTCTCGATGAAGGAGCGCATGGCGGGGGCGAGGTGAGGGCGTTCGCGCTCCATGCGCTGGATCAGCGCGCGCGGGCCTTCGCCAGGCAGGCGCTCGATGCCTGCGCGTCCCATCAGGCGCTCGAAACGCGCCCAGGCCTTGTCATGCCTCGTGCGTGAGTCGCGCTTCAGGAGGCGCGGCAGCAGGCGGCCCAGCGCATACAGGGCGATCAGCCCGATCATCAGCAGACCCCAGAGCCCCCAGCGGACCGAACCGGCCCAGCCCAGCGCTTCGAGCAGCCGACGCTGGTCGTCCAGGCTGTAGCCCAGCACCCAGCGGTTCCAGCGCGTCTGCAGGCCATCCCATTGCAGGCGCGTGCGGTGCAGGAAGCCGAAGTCGCGGCGCAGGGCGGCGGGCAGCTCGCCGGCGGACTGCGGCACGGCGGCCGCGAGGCCCTGTTCGATGCGCTCGGGGGCGATGGCCCGGGTCGGGTCGACACGCGCCCAGCCTTCGCCCTCCATCCACACCTCGGCCCAGGCATGGGCGTCGCCCTGGCGCACGATCCAGTAGCCGTCGGGGTGGCGCTCGCCGCCCTGGTAACCGGTGACCACGCGCGCGGGCAGGCCGGCGGCGCGCATCAGCAGCACGAAGCTTGTGGCGTAGTGCTCGCAGAAGCCGGCGCGGGTGTCGAACAGGAAGGCGTCCATGCCGTCCTGGTCGGGCAGGGCGGGCGGACCGAGGGTGTAGCGGTAGCCCTGTTCGCGGAACAGGCGCAGGGCGGCGTCGATGCGCTCCCGGGGCGGCAACGCCTGCCAGCGCTGGCCCTGATCGAGCAGCAGCGGGTTTTCGCCGGCGGGCAGGCGCAGGGCCTGGCGGCGCAGGCCCTCGGGCAGTACGGGGTCGAGCCTTGCGTCGGGGGAGGAGTGCAGCGGGATCAGCTGG
Organism: Halothiobacillaceae bacterium; assembly: GCA_006212015.1. Classification (GTDB taxonomy): domain Bacteria; phylum Pseudomonadota; class Gammaproteobacteria; order Halothiobacillales; family Halothiobacillaceae; genus Thiofaba. Next base: position 5,412 of record SDAY01000075.1, on the reverse strand, counting down.
CGGCCGGTCTGCGGGTGAGGGAAGCGCAGGTCCTGGTCGATCAGCATGCGCGCCCCGGGCGGGGCATCCAGCGGGCGGTCCAGCGCGGGCAGGATGCCGGCCTGCTGCGGTTCCAGCATCAGGGTGTAGGCGAACGTGCGCGAGCCGGGCTGCACGGCGAGGGTGTCGGGGCGGGGCAGGTCCGGCTGGCGCGTCCAGCGGCGGCCATCGAAATGCCAGAACACCGGGCCGCGCCAGTACAGCTCGTCCCGCGCCGGTTCCGCGCCGCTGAAGGTGGCGCGGAAGGCGACCTCGTCGGAGCGCGAGAGGTCGGTGATGCTGCCGGGGGCGAGTTCGTCCGACAGTCCGGTCGTGGCCTGGCCGCTTTGCGGCAGGCCGAACAGGGGCGCGCTGGGGCGCGGCACCAGCACGAACAGCAGCAGGGCGACGGGGAGTGTCCAGCCGAGCGTGGGTGCAAGCCGCCGGAGCTGTTCGCGCCATGAGCGCGGCTCGCGCTGGCTGGCAAGGTCCGTCATCAGCCCGAGCAGAAGGACGAAGGCGGCGAGCGCCCACAGCGCGGTCAGCGGCCCCTGGTCGAACAGGAACAGGGTGAGCAGCAGGAACAGCCCGAGCAGCAGGGTGATGCCGGCATCGCGCCGGTTCCGGGTCTCCAGCAGCTTGAGCGCGGTCAGCAGCATCAGGAAACTCACGCCGCCCTCGCGTCCGACGATGCCGCCGTGGGTCAGCCAGTTGGCGGCAATGCCCCCGCCGAGCAGCAGGACCAGGGTCAGGCGCGAAGGCGGCGGGAGAAGGCCGCGCAGGTGCAGCGCCTTCCACAGCAGGCCGAGCCCGGCGAGCAGGCTGATCCACGGCGGCATGTGCAGCACATGCGGTGCCAGCACCAGGGCCAGCACCATCACCAGACGATGCTGGAAGGCCGGGGAGGGGGCGCTTTCTCCAGCGGGGTTCATGCGGCCGGGGTTCATGCGCGGGGCGCCTCGGCCAACAGGCGCAGGCAACGCAGGCGTTGATCCAGGCCCTGGCCCAGGGGGACGGACGGGCCGCTTTGCAGGCGCAGGGCATAGGGCTCACCCTGTGTTTCACAGGCCAGAACCCAGGCGCAGAGCTGACTCAGGCGCGCCTCGCGCGGCAGGTCGGCGAGCCGCGACTCATCGAGCACGCGCGGGCCATGGCGCAGGCCATCGCCGCCGCCGAACTGCTTGGTCTGCAAGGTGCTGCCGCGGGCGAGCGATTTCCAGTGGATGCGCGCGGGGGCGTCGCCCGCACGGTAGGGGCGAATGCCTTCGAACTCATCCCCGCCCGCCGGTGGCGGCCGTCCGGCGGGCTCGGGAAGGGGGCGTTCGCCATGCGCCGCCGGATAGACCCAGTAGCGCCCGCCGAGGGTGCGCTCATGTTCGGCGCGCATCAGGCCCAGCCGGTCGCGGCCGGAGATCAGAAGCCTGCCGGGGGCATGGACGCCGCGTTTGCGGGCCGGAAGCCCCAGGGTCAGCGGGCGCGCTTCCCCTGCGACGAGATGCAGGGGTTGTCGAGGTTCGGAGGCGAGCCCCAGTTGCATGGAGATGGCCTGTGGCGTTCGCATTTCGAGCACGAGTTGCAGCGGGGTGCCCTCGAAGCCCGATTCGGCCTGGAGCACGCGGCAGGTGATGCCCTCTATCTTTCGGCGCAGTCCGATCAAGCCGCCGGCAGCGATGGTGGCCAGCCAGAAGGTAAAGAAGAAGCCGAGGTTGTTGGCGTATTGGGTCGCCCCCAGGGCAAGCACGACCAGCAGCCCCGCAAAGGGCAGGAGCAGCGGTTCGTGATGCAGCCGGGCGCGGGACATGAGCGGCCCGCCTAATCGGGGGCGGGGACGCGTTCCAGCAGCCAGTCTGCTGGGGTGCCGATGCCTTGCAGCAGGCCGGGGTCGGCGAAGTGCAGGCGGTGGCCGGTGACATGCGGGGCGAGGCTGCGCAGATCCTCGGGTTCGACATGCGTGCGGCCTTGCAGCAGCGCCCAGGCGCGGGCGGCATTGAGCCAACCCAGTCCGGCGCGCGGCGACAGGCCGTGGACAAAGGCGCCCGGCAGGCGCGAGGCCTGGAGCAGGTCGAGAAGATGGTCCTCGACCGAGGGCGCGACATGCACGGCGTGGACGGCCTTGCGCAGCTGGTGCAGGTCGGCAGGGGTCAGGCAGGGCGTGAGGCCGCGCGCGGTCGGGCGGGTGGTGCCGCGACTGAGCATCAGCCTTTCCGCCGCGCGCTCCGGGTAACCGAGCGAGAGCCGCAGCAGGAACCGGTCGAGCTGCGATTCGGGCAGCGGATAGACGCCCTGCTGCTCGGTCGGGTTCTGGGTGGCGATGACGAAAAACGGATCGGGCAGGGGGTGCGAGGTGCCGTCCACGCTGACCTGATGTTCCTCCATCGCTTCCAGCAGGGCGCTCTGGGCGCGCGGGCTGGCGCGGTTGATCTCGTCGGCCAGCAGGACTTCGGCGAAGATCGGCCCGGGCTGGAAGCGGAAGTCGCCCGTCTGGGGCTGGTAGATGGAGGCGCCGATCAGGTCGGCGGGCAGCAGGTCGCTGGTGAACTGCACTCGGCGCGCGCCAAGGCCCAGCGCGCGGGCCAGCGCGGTGGCCAGGGTGGTCTTGCCGACCCCGGGGATGTCCTCCAGCAGCACATGGCCGCCGGCCAGCAAGGCGGTCAAGGCAAGGCGGATGCGGTCCTGCTTGCCGAGCAGGGCCTCGGACACGCGGCCGATGATGCAATCGAGTGCGTCGCGTCGCTGCACGGGGTTCTGGGTGTCAATCATGGGTAGTGTTCCCTGTGTCCTGATCGTTGTCCTTGATGCCATGCAGTTCGCGGGCAAGCTGCTTCTGCACGTCGATGAATTGCTCCAGACCCTGCTGGATGCGGCCGTTCACGCTCTCCCCGGGGTAACGTCCCTCGGCATCCGCCACGCCGGCCTCGAGGCCGGTGAGCAGGCTCATGGCCTCATCCACCGTGTCCGCCGTGTAAATGGCGAAGCGATCCTCGCGCGCGGCCTGCACGACATCCGCGCGCAGCATCAGATGATGCGTGTTGCTGCGCGGAATGACGACCCCCTGGCCTTGCTCCGGCCCCAGCGTCTGGCAGGCATCGAAGAAGCCCTCGATCTTCTGGTTGATGCCGCCGACCGCCTGCACCTCGCCATGCTGGTTGACCGATCCGGTCAGGGCAAGTGACTGCTTCAAGGGCAGGCGGGCGATGGCGGAGAGCAGGGCGCAGAGCTCCGCCAGCGAGGCGGAGTCGCCCTCGACACCGCTGTAGGACTGCTCGAACGCAAGGCTGGCGCGAATCGAGAGCGGGGTGTTGCGGGCGTAGCGTTCGCCAAGGAAGGCGCCGAGGATCATCACGCCCTTGGAGTGGATCGCCCCGCCGAGTTCGACCTCGCGCTCGATGTCGATCACGTCGCCTTCGCCCAGCCGGACCGTGGCGGTGATGCGTGACGGTCGGCCGATCAGGATTTCACCCATCTCGATCACCGACAGGCCGTTGAGCTGGCCGACCGCCTCGCCACTGACCGCCAGGCGGATCTCGCCCTCGCGGATGGCGCGCAGGATGGCCTCGCGATAGCGGTCGCCGCGGAACTGGCGAGCCTCGATGGCGCGCTCCACCTGCGGCAGGTCGATCAGCCCGGCCTGGTTTTCGGTGGCATAGAAGTCCGCCTCGCGCAGCAGGTCGAGAATCCCGCGCATGTGCAGGCTCAGGCGGTGGGCATCGCCCGCATCGCGACTGGCCTGCTCGATCAGGCGGCCCATGCCCTCGCGGCTGACCGGCCTGAGCCCTTCGCGGCGCGCCAGCGTGGCAAGCAGGCGGGCATAGAGCATGGTGTTTTCCGGGCTGCGCTCGAAGTCGCTGGCGAAATCGGCGCTGAGTTTGAACAGCGCGTTGAAGTCAGGGTCGTAGGCGCCGAGCAGATAGTAGAGCAGCGGCTCGCCGACCAGGATGACCTTCACGTCCAGCGGGATCGGCATCGGCTCCAGGCTCACCGTGCTGACCAGCCCCAGCACCTGCTCGAGCGACTGGATGCGGATCTCGCGCGCCTGCAGGGCGGACTTGAGGCCCTCCCAGGCGTAGGGCGAGGTCAGCACCTTGTGCACGTCGAGCAGCAGGTAGCCGCCGTTGGCGCGGTGCAGGGCGCCGGGACGGATCAGGGTGAAGTTGGTGACCAGGGTGCCCATGTGCACGATGTGCTCGATCCGGCCGATCAGGTTGACGTGGCTGGGGTTCATCTCCTCGATCAGGGGCGCGCCGCCGTCGGGCTTGTTGCTGACCAGGATGTTGACGCGGTAACGCTCCAACTCGTTCTCGTCGGGTTTGTTCTCGTCGCCGAGGATGTCGCCCATGTTGGCGATGGCATCCCGCAGCACGGCATCCAGGTGGCTGGCCGCGTCCGGGACATCGGCGAAGGGCGCGCGAATATCCCCGATCAGGTGCTCGATGGTCGCGCTGATGGTCTTGCCCTTGAGTTCCTTGAGCTTTTCGAGGGTGGCCTTGTAGACGATGGGCACCTCTTCGCGCAGAAGCTGCAACAAGGCCTGGCGATGCCTGTCGAGCAGGGTCTCGAGGCGTTTCTGCTCGTCCTCCGGCAGCTTCTGGAAGGCCTCCTGCGGCATCGGTTCGCCGTCCTTGAGCGGCGCGAGCGTGTAGCCGGTCGGGGTGTCGAGGATGGCGACCCCATCCTTTTCCGCCGCATCGCCCAAGGAGGCCAGGGCCTCGCTGCGCTGCTTGTCGAACTCGGCCTCAATCCGCTTCTTTTCCTGCGGATACTGGCCGGAGGCAAAGCTGCGCGGGACGACCTGCATGAAGTCCTCGATCAACTGGTCCATCGCATCGCGCAACTGCGTGGCCATGCCGGCCGGCAGGCTGAGGGCGCGCGGGTGTTGCGGCTCGTTGAAATCCTCGACATAGCACCAGTCTCGCGCGGCAGGCGCTGCAAGGGCCTTGGCGCGCATGGTGGTGCGCAACGCGCTGTGCTTGCCCAGTCCGCCGTGGCCCATGGCATAGAGGTTGAAGCCCGTGTGTTTCACCCCCAGGCCAACCTCGATGGCCTGCACGGCACGCGGCTGCCCGAGCAGGCCTTCGAAGTCCGGCAGGTCATGGCTGGTGCTGAAGCCGGGGTCGTCGAAACAGGCGGGGCGGTACAGCTCTTCTGGCGACAGGGGTGGGCGCATGGGGTGATCCTTCCGGTGGGCATCGTTCAGCGGATGGGGCCAAGCCTTTCATCATGCGGCGGCGGGGTCAATGCGGCGGAAGGGGTGGGTGCCTGGACTCGCGTCCATGTGTTATATTCAGCGGCTTGATAAAAGGCCCTGCTTGCGGATGAATGCTGTCCGTGGCTGCCGAGCGAGAGTGGCGGAATGGGTAGACGCACTGGATTTAGGTTCCAGCGCCGCAAGGCGTG
>SDAY01000218.1 GCA_006212015.1 Halothiobacillaceae bacterium | reverse complement strand
CCCCCCTGCAGGAGCGAATGAATTCGCACCTCCATGCGGCACCACGTCCAAGGTCGTGATCGGGGCGACAACCGGGGTGCGGTCGATGGATTCACAGGCCCGTCAGGCCTTGGCGGCCATGCGTTTCCATACGCGGGAGAAGTCCAGGTCCAGCGTGCATTTGGACAGTTCGACGCGGTAGGTCTCGTCGAAGAAATCGCCCTGCTTGCGATAGCTGCCGTCGATCAGGCGATAGGCCTTGATCTTGCGCTCGTCGGGGTAGGCGATCAGGTAGTGGGCGACGCCTTCGGCCTGGTAGAGCATGAACTTGTTGTGCTCGTCGTGCCGGGCGCGGCGGGGTGAGATGATCTCGATGATGAACTCGGGCGCGCGGGTGATGCGGTCGCCTTCCGGGGTGTGGCAGATGACGAGCAGGTCGGGGCGGACGATGGTGTCGCGGGAAAACTCGATGTCGATCTCGAACAGCGGCTGGCAGTCCGGGCAGTCATCCAGGGCTTCGGCCAGCAACAGGGCGAGGCCCATGGCAAGCGATTGGTGCTTGAACGCCGGCGCGGGGCTCATGGCATAGGCGATGCCGTCGATCAGTTCCCAGTCGCCTTCCCAGTGCTGGTAGTCTTCTGCGGTGTAATGTTCGGGCTGAAGGCCGAGGTTGCTCATGATCGGCGTCCGGGCGAATGGAGTAGGGGCGATTGTATGCCATGAAGATTCTGATTGCCGATGACGAACGGCTGGCCCGTGAGCGCCTTGCGCGCATGGTCGGGCAGCTCGGGCATGAGGTGGTGGCGAGCGTGGCCGATGGCGAGGCGTTGTGGGCGGCGCTCGATGCCGCGAGGCCGGACGTGGCGCTGCTGGATATCGACATGCCAGGGGAGGATGGGGTGACGCTGGGCGGTCGCCTGGCCGGTCTGCCGACGCCGCCGGCGGTGATCTACGTGACGGCGCATCCGCAACATGCCCTGCGCGCGTTCGGCACCCATGCGGTCGATTACCTGCTCAAGCCGGTGGCGCCGGATCGGTTGCGGGAGGCCCTGGAGGCGGCCTCCCGCCTGACGCGGGCCCAGCTTGCGACGGGCCAGGCGGTGGATGATCGCCTGGTGGTGCGGGTCGGCCGCGCGGAAAAGGTGGTGTCGATGCAGTCGGTGATCTGCTTCGAGGCGGGCGACAAGTATGTGACGGCCTGCCTGCCGGATGCCGAGTATCTGCTGGATCTCTCATTGAAGCAGATCGAGGATCGGGCCGGCGACGGCTTCCTGCGCGTGCACCGGGCCGCGCTGGTGGCCAGGCGCTGCATGGATGTCCTGGAGATGGATGCGGAGGGGCGGCACTGGCTGCGGCTGCGCGGGCTGAGTCGGCCGGTGGAGGTCAGTCGGCGTCAGTTGCGCCTGGTGAAAGAGTCGATGGGGGGGCGGGCCTGATGCTGCATGTGGTGCTGTTCGAGCCGGAAATTCCGCCGAATACCGGCAATGTGATCCGATTGTGCGCGAACACGGGGGTAATGTTGCATCTGGTCGAGCCGCTGGGCTTCCGCATGGAGGACGCCCAGTTGCGCCGCGCCGGACTGGATTATCACGAGTTTGCCGAGGTGCGGGTGCATGCATCCTGGCCGGCATGTCTTGCGGCCATCCGGCCGAAGCGGGTGTTCGCCATGACGACCCGGGGGGCTTCAAGCCCGTATCAGGTGCGCTTCGAAGCGGGCGATATGCTGCTGTTCGGGCCGGAGTCGCGCGGCCTGCCCATGGCGGTGCTGGACGCGCTGCCGCGCGGGCAGTGGCTGCGCCTGCCGATGCGGGCGGGGTCGCGCAGCCTCAACCTGTCCAACGCCGTGGCGGTGACGGTGTACGAGGCCTGGCGGCAACTGGACTTCGAGGGGGCGGTCTGAGCATGGGCGCCCTGACGATGACGCCCATCGGCGTGGTGCGCACGCCGTTCCGCGAGAAGTTCGGCATCCCCCGTCAGGGCGGGCTGGTGGACGAGGTGCGCGGCGTGGTCGAGCTGACTCCGCCCTATGATCGCGAGGAGGCCTGGCGCGGGATCGGGGGCTTCAGCCACCTCTGGCTCATCACCTGGTTCCATGCCGCCAAGGGCGAGGCGGGGCTGACGGTGCGCCCGCCGAGGCTTGGCGGCAATGCGCGGCTCGGGGTGTTCGCCACGCGCGCGCCCTACCGGCCCAATCCCATCGGTCTGACGCTGGTGCGGCTGGAGGC
>SDAY01000217.1 GCA_006212015.1 Halothiobacillaceae bacterium | reverse complement strand
CGGCTTCGGCGGGCATGCGGGCAGCGCAGCGCAAGATCGTGTGGATATTGAGCCTGTGGGGAATCATCAGCGTGGCAACGACGGCATTGACCGGGGTGGGTTTCTTGTTGGCGGGCACCCTGTCGATGCATGCCGCGCTCCTGCTGCAGGCCTTTGGCGCCGGTGCCCTGTTGTCCATGGTCGCTGAAACCCTGTTGCCCGAGGCCGCGCACGACGGGCCGCGCTATTCCGGGCTGGTCGTGGCGTTGGGCTTTGCTGCGTTATTGCTGCTTGGCGTGCTGGCAAAATGATTACCCGGAACTCGGGCGTTCGCCGTGCATATCAGGCCGCTGCTGGCCGGGTTCGGCCTGCTGGCGATCACCGCCGCCGCGTTCCTGCGGTGGTTTTCATGGAGGTGTGAGATGAGAGGGTGGGTTTGCCACAGGTGCGAGCGCTGTTCCCTCTCTCCCCAGCCCTCTCCCGCCGGGGGAGAGGGGGCCTTCACGTGCTATTTGTCCGCCTTGCCCCATAACTCCTCCAGCCGCTGATCCCGCCCACAGCTGAAGCGGTAGAAGCGGTAGCGGACGGGATTCTTCAGGTAGTAGTCCTGGTGGTAGTCCTCGGCTGCGGTGAACGTGCCCGCCGGCACGATTTCGGTCACGATCGGCTGCGGGAAAGGCTTGCTCCTCTCAAGTGCCGCCCTGGATGCCTCGGCCAGGCGCTTCTGTTCCTCGTCGTGGTAGAAGATGGCGGTGCGGTACTGGCTGCCGGTATCGCAGAACTGGCGGTCGCGGGTGGTGGGGTCGATATTGCGCCAGAACACGTCGAGCAGCTTGCTGTAGCTGATCTTGCTCGGCTCATAGACGATCTCGATGGCCTCCGCGTGACCGGTGCCTCCGGCGGAGACCTCCTCATAGGTCGGCTTCGGTTTGTCGCCGCCGATGTAGCCGGAGGTGGTGGAGATGATGCCGTCGAGCTTGTCGTATGGCGGCTCCATGCACCAGAAGCAGCCGCCCGCGAAGGTGGCTCTGGCCAGCGGGGCAGGGCTGGCGGACGGCGCGGGGGGCACATCGGCCGCTCGGGCGGTTCCCGTCGTGACGATCGTGGCCAGCAGGATAAGGATGGTGGTGATGTTCATGGGGGCCTCCACTGCGTCGGAATGCCTGGGTGAGCTATGTCTATAGCACAGTGCATGCGGTTGTGGCTGGTCTACACTCAGAAGACCGGATCGGCAGTACCGAGGAGGTCAACATGAAACGGCGAACCTTTCTTGCAGGGATCATGGCGGCGCCCTTCGCATGGGGCGAGGCGGCACGGGCCCGGGAGGGGGCGGGCAATGCGTCCCTGGAGGATATCCGCAGCAACTGGAAGGCGCTGCTGGCGCCTGGCGCGGATGCGGAGTTGTCCACCGCGCCGCTTGTCCGCTCGAATGCGGACTGGAAGAAGATCCTCAGTGACATCCAGTACCGCGTGCTGCGCGAGGAGGATACCGAGCGCGCCTACACCAGCCCGCTCGACAAGGAAACCCGTCCGGGGGTGTATGTCTGCGCCGGCTGTTCGCTGCCGCTGTTCAGCTCGCGCATGAAGTATGATAGCGGCAGCGGCTGGCCGAGCTTCTTCACCCACATCCCCGGCCATCTCGGCACCAAGAAGGATCATTTCCTCTGGTTCCTGTCGCGCACGGAATATCACTGCGTTCGCTGCGGCGGGCACCAGGGCCATGTGTTCGACGACGGCCCGCCGCCGACCGGAGAGCGCTGGTGCAACAACGGCGTGGCGCTGCGCTTCATCCCGTACGGCGCGGGGTAGCGACCACACATCACAAGGTGTTTATGGATCAGTCTCGATCTATGAAGCCCTGGATTTTGCCCGTGAACGCCTTGCCGGCACCGACAGCCCGCGCGCGGATGCCGGCATCCTGCTGGCCCATGTCCTCGAACGGCCGCGCAGTGACCTGTGGACCTAGCAGCCTGTCGGACTTGAGATGAACTGGCTGCAAAAGCCGCGGGCCGGTCCATATTTCGCCGCTTTTTTGGGCCATAGTCCGTGCTATGGCCCGGCAAAATCGTCATTGCTGTCCTCGGCCGGCGACTTTTTCGCTTCAGCCGCTCAAGTCCGACAGGCTGCCAGGCTGAGAGCTTGTGAATCCATCGACTGCGCCCCGATTTCTGCCCCGATCACGACGTTGGGCGGTGCTCGCACCTGCGCGCCCTCGTAGATACAAGGTGCGAATTC
>SDAY01000074.1 GCA_006212015.1 Halothiobacillaceae bacterium | reverse complement strand
CGTGTAGGAGCGGCGCCCTCGCCGCGATGAAGGTCGCGCAGCCCTTCGGCCCGGGGGCGGGCCTCCTGCAGAATGCATGGCGGCTCGCCCCGCGTAGGCGCGGCGCCCTCGCCGCGATGAGGGTCGTGCAACCCTTCGGCCCGGGGGCGGGCCTCCTGCAGAGCGAAAAATTCACAGCCTCTGAGGGGCCGTGAATGGATCGACCGCGCGGCGCCGCCCTATCGCGCACCCAGCCGGCGGCAGCCCAACCCGCCGAGGAAACTTCCCCCCATCCAGCCGATGAAATAGAGGATGTTCTTGGCCAGCAGGGCCGCGTCGCGCTCGATGTGGAACAGCGAGTCCGCGGGCAAGGGTTGCGGCGAGAGGACGTACACCGCCGCCATGGCCGCGGCGATGGACAGCAGCCAGGTCAGCTCCGCGCTCCGGATCAGGGCGCACATGAGCCCGAAGGAGAAGATGCCGGCCAGCACGGCGCCCAGCAGGTAGAACAGGTCGATATCGAACATGGCGAACACCCCGCAAAAGACGATCAGCGTCCTGCAAGGAGCATAGCCCGCTATTCGACTCTTGGCGGGAGCTCCACGCTGACCTTCAGCCCCCCGAGCCCCGTGGCGCGCTCGAAATGCAGCTGCCCGCCATAGGCCGCGACGATCTCCCGGCCGATGGTCAGGCCCAGGCCGTGCCCCGGGGTCTGCTCGTCCAGCCGCTGGCCGCGCCGGTGGGCGTGGTTCAGGCGCTCGACCTCCGCCCCCGGCCCGTCGTCCTCGATCACCGCGACCAGTCCCTCGCCCGCCCCGCCCGACAGCGTCACGCGGACCCGGCTCCTTGCCCATTTGGCGGCGTTGTCGAGCAGGTTGCCGAGCAGCTCCAGCAGATCCTCCCGCTCCATCCGCACCGGCAGGCTGGCGGGCGCATGGGCCTCGAAGGCGATGGCCCGCGCCGCGTGGATGCGACGCATGGCCATCAGCAGGTCGTCCAGCGCGGCCGCGGCGTCGATGCCCACGGCCTGCCGCGCCTCCTCGGACCCCCAGCGCGCGCGACGCAGCTCGCGCTGGGTGATGCCCTCGATGCGCTCCAGCGCCTGGCGGGTGATCGGATCGGCCTGGGCGGACGGGCTGGCCAGCAGCACCGAAAGCGGGGTCTTGAGGGCGTGGGCGAGGTCGGCCAACCCGTGCCGCGCGCGACGCAGTCGCTCGGCCTGCTGCGCGAGCAGGCCATTGAAGCCGGCGACCAGCGGACGCAGCTCGCGCAAATGCGGCTCCGGCAGCCGTTCGATCTCGCCCCGCCCCAGCCGCTCGGTCGCCTCGCGCAGCTCGCGCAAGGGCCTCAGCGCCCAGCGCAGCAGCAGGAACTGGGCCGCCAGCAGCAGCGCGAACAGGGCCAGCGAGATCAGGATGAAGCGCCCGCGAAAGATCGACAGGTGGGCGTTCAGCTCGCCCAGGCCCTCGGCGATCAGCAGGATGTCGCCATCAGGCAGGTCATGCCGCAGGAGAAGCAGGGGCGTACCGTCGGGCAGGCGCTCGTGGTGCAGCCCTTCGGACGGGGGGAGGGGCAGGGCACGCCCCTCGCTGGAGGCGGACAGGAGCAGCCTTTCGCCCAGCCTGAGCAGGTAATAATGCCCGCTGCCGGGGCGCTGGTAGATCGGCGGGATCCATGCCCGATCAAGCTCGACCCGCCCGTCTTCGGTCGCATGGAGGCTGCCGGCCAGCCACTCCGCGTCATGCTCCAGCCGCGTGGCGATGTAGTCCTCGGTGGTGATGCGCGGGGCGCGCTCGGTCACCAAGCCGTGCAACAGGAACAGCAGCGCAAGGCTCAGCCCCAGCCACAGCGCCAGCCGCGCATGCAGGCTCATGGCTGGCCCGCCCCGCTGGCGAACAGGTAGCCCTGCCCGCGCCGGGTCTGGATCGTCTCGCGTCCGAGCTTGCCGCGCAGGCGGTTGACCAGCACCTCCAGCACGTTGCTGCCGCCCTCGTGGGATTCGTCGTACAGGCGCTCCTCCAGCCACGCCCTGGACAGCACCCGGTCGGGATGCAGCAGGAACAGGCGCAGCAGGCGGTACTCGAAATGGGTCAGGGCGACGGGCGGGCCATCGGCCGGGCGGATCTCCTGGCTTGCCTCGTCCAGCCGCCAGCGCCCCACCGAAAGCGGCCCCGGCGCCTGCCCCCGGGCGCGGCGCAACAGGGCGGACAGGCGCGCCAGCAGCTCCTCGGCATGGAAGGGCTTGGTCAGGTAGTCGTCCGCCCCGGCCCGGAAGCCCTCGATCTTCTCGTGCCAGGCATCGCGCGCAGTCAGGATCAGCACCGGCAGGTCGAGGCCCGTCGCCCGCCAGTCGCGCAGCACATCGAGCCCCGGCCTGCGCGGCAGGCCAAGATCGAGGATGACCGCGTCGAACAGCCCCTCGCGGGCAAGGAAATCGGCCTCGATCCCATCCGGCGCGATGTCCACGGCATAGCCCGCGCCTCGCAGCGTGTCGCGCAGCAGGCGGGCAAGGGTGGAGTCGTCTTCGGCGAGGAGGATGCGCATGGGGGGATGATGCCGGAAGGCCGGCGCGGGGTCACGCCGGCCCTGGCGGGGTCATGCGGGGCGCGAGGCGGCCGGCCCTATCGGCTTGCCCTCGCCCTGCTGGCGCAGCAGGCGCCCGAAGGCCTCGGCCGGCAGGGGCTTGCTGAAGTAGTAACCCTGGATCTCGTCGCAGTCCAGCCCCTCCAGGAAGGCCAGCTGCGCCTCGTTCTCCACGCCCTCGGCGATGGCGCGCATGCGCAGGCTGTGGGCCATGGCGATGACCGCGCTGGCGATGGCCGCGTCCTCCTCGTCGTGCGGGATGCCGCGCACGAAGGACTGGTCGATCTTCACCGTGCTGATCGGGAAGCGCTTGATGTAGGCGAGCGAGGAATAGCCCGTGCCGAAGTCGTCGATGTCGATATGCGTGACGCCCATGGCCTGGATGCGCTCGAGGATGCCTGCGGCATGTTCAGGGTCGTGCATGAGCATGCCCTCCGTCACCTCCAGCTCCAGCAGGTGCGGTTCCAGCCCGGTGTCGGCCAGCGCCTGGCGCACGATGCCCTCAATGTCGGAACGCAGGAACTGGCGCGGCGAGAGATTGACCGCCACGCACACCGCCGGCAGACCCGCCGCCTGCCAGGCCTTGTTCTGCGCGCAGGCCTCGTGCATCACCCAGGCGCCGACCGCGTCGATCAGCCCGGTCTCCTCCAGCATCGGCACGAACACGCCCGGCGACACCAGACCCACCTCCGGCCGCTGCCAGCGCAGCAGGGCCTCCATGCCGCAGATCATGCGGGTGCTCAGGTCCACCTTGGGCTGGTAGTAGAGCAAGAACTCGCCGCGCTCCAGCGCGCGGCGCAGGGCGTTCTCGAGCTCCAGGTGTTCGAGCGTGCGCTGGTTCATCTCCGGCGCGTAGAACTGATAGGTATTGCGGCCGCGATCCTTGGCCCGGTACATGGCCGTGTCGGCGTTCTGGATCAGCGCCTCCATGCTCCTGGCATCGGTCGGGTAGATGGCGATGCCAATGCTGCTGCTGGCGAAGACCTCGTGACCGCCGATCTGCATGGGCGGCGCGAGGCCGTCGAGGATCTTCTGCGCGATCTGGGCGATGTCGTCCACATGCCCGACATGCTCCATGATGACGGTGAACTCGTCCCCGCCCAGCCGGGCGACGGTGTCCTCCTGCCGCACGCACGCACGCAGGCGCTGCGCCACGCCCTTGAGCAGCAGGTCACCCGCCTCGTGACCGAGCGTGTCGTTGATCAGCTTGAAACGGTCCAGATCGAGGAACATCAGCGCCACCTGCCGGGCGCCACGTTCGGCATGCGCCAGGGCGCGTTCCAGCCGCTCGCGGAACAGGCTGCGGTTGGGCAGCCCGGTCAGCGTGTCGTAGTGCGCCAGCTGATCGAGGCGGGTCTCGGCCTGGCGGCGCTCGATGGCGATCGAGGCCAGGTTGTTGCCGATGCGGATCAGCTCTGCGTCCTGCGGCGAGACCGCCGCGCCGGGGCGGTAGTGGTCGATGATCAGGCCGAGGAAATGCCCGCTGGACGCGATGATCGGGGTCGCGCCATGCGGAACCACGCCGAACTGCCCCGCGAAGCGACGGTAGCTTGCCCAGCGACCATCATGAACGATGTCCGGGATGGTCGGGGGCTGGGGCATCGCGCCACAGCAGGCCACGGGGATGATCGAGGGCTCGGCCTCCATGATCCGTGCATAGTTCGCGGGCAGGCCGCGCCCCGTGACGTGACTGTAGGCGCGCGCATCCCGGCTGGGGGGGAAGTGGATGGCGCAGAACATCTGGCCGGAGAGCTCCTCCAGGCCGCGCGCCAGCACCGTCATGGCCTCGGCGATGGGCTCGCCCGCCACGACCATCTCCAGGATCCGCTTCTCCAGCGCCATCAGGGCCTCGGCCCGGCGGCGCTCGCTGATGTCGCGGAAGCTCGACACCCGGCCGATGGCCTGGCCCTCGATCCATTCGGGGCGGGCGTGCCACTCGAACACCCGCCCATCGATCAGCTCGATGATCTCGTAGCTCTCGCCTTCCGGATGGGCCGCGAGCTCCCGCCGCTGCCGCATGAACTCGCTCGGCTCGCGCAACTGGCGCATGATCAGCGACCAGGCCTCCTCGTTGTTCATCTCGCCGACCGGATGGGGCAGGCGCCACAGCTCCACGAAATGCTGGTTGCTGACCACCATCTTGCCCAGGGCATCCTCGACCAGCAGGCCGTCCGCCGTGGACTCCAGGGTGGCCGCGAACAGCGACAGCGACTTCTTCAGCCGGTCCTCGGTCTGGTGGCGCTCGCCGATCTCCTGCAGGGCGAGGCCCAGGGTGCGCAGGGGGTAGATGCGCAGCAGGTGATACAGCATCCAGCCGAGGAAGAGCCCCGGCCCCAGCATCAGGGCGGAGATGATGATCAGTGGGCGAAGCGAGCGCTCCATGCGCACGACGCCCAGCGCCTCGTCCTTCAGCATCACCGGGGCGTGGCGTTCCATGAAGGGAAGCCCCGTGATCTGCCCGTACTGCACGACGACCTCGCCACGCGGGTTGAGCAGCAGGCGACGCTGGGCCGAGCCGTTCAGCTCCGGGTTGCCGAGCGTCTCGCCCACGCTCGCCAGCCCCGGGGCGCCCTTGGACCGCGCGGCCGCCTGGCCCAGAAGCTTGGCGTGGAGCGAGGCCTCCGCCTCCAGCGCCGCGCCCTGGTTCTGGTAGCCGTACAGGAAGGTCAGGCCGCTCACCGCCAGCGCCACGAACAGGGCCACCGACGCGGCGATGCGGTTGATGGTCGAGCCCAGCTCTCCCGAGGACTCACGCATGGAGCGGCTTCCAGCGTGTCGCTCGGGAGATCATGCCCGCGCCCCGTGCGTGATGCCGACCTGTTCGAGCAGGCGCTCATAGCTGCCCTGGAACAGGGCAAGGCCGTCCGTCTGAAGCTGCTCGGCCACCGCGCCGTCGAGGTCGATGCCGAAGCCGGCCAGCCGGGCGACAAGGGCCTCGGCCCGGGCCAGCTCGGCGACGGGCGCGGGGGCGATGTGGCCATGGTGGGCCAGGGCGGCCAGGGTGGCGTCCGGCAGGGTGTTGATGGTCTCCGGCCACATCACGTTCTCGACATAGATCAGGTCGCCGTAGGCCGGATTCTTGGACCCGGTGCTGGCCCACAGCGGGGTCTGCGGGCGCGCGCCGCGCTCGCGCAGCTCGTGGAAGGCGGGGCCGTTGAAGATCCGCACATACAGGGCCTGGCTCATCGCTGCCAGGGCCAGCGCGGCCTGGCCGCGCAGGGCGAGGGCCTCCGGGCTGCCGTTCGCCTCCAGCCGCCCGTCCACCAGGGTGTCGATCCGGCTGAGGAAGACGCTGGCGACGCCGCGCACCGCCGCGGGGTCGCCGCCGCCGTCGATCCACTGCCGCAGGCCGGCCAGGTAGGCGTCGAAGGTCGCCCGCAGCTGCGACAGCCCGAAGATCAGGGTGACGTTGACGCTGAGGCCGCGCGCGACCAGCGCCTCGCAGGCCCGCAGGCCCGCCCCGGTGGCCGGCACCTTGATCATCAGGTTGTCCCGCGCGGCCAGTCCGCGCAGCCGGATCGCGGCGGCCACGGTGCCCTCCGCATCATGCGCCAGGGCGGGCGAGACCTCCCAGCTGACATAGCCGTCGAGCCCCGCGCTGGACGCCCAGAGGGGGGTGAGCAGGTCGCAGGCCATCTGCACGTCGCGCGCGACCAGCTGCTCGTAGACCGATTCGGTGTTCGGCGTCGCGCCGCGCAGGTTGCGCAGGTTGCGCAGGTCGGCGCGGTAATAGGCGGGGGTCTCGCGCAGGGCCTTTTCGAGGATGCTCGGGTTGGAGGTCACGCCGCGGATGCCGAAATGCTCGATGGCGAAGGCGAGGCGCCCTTCCAGCAACAGGCCGCGCGAGAGGTTGTCCAGCCAGAGGCTCTGGCCGGTGACCGCGTGAAGTGGGCTCAGGTCCTGCATGGTCTGTCCTTTGATGTTGACCGCATGAACCAAATCTAGCGCAGGACGTCAGGTTTTGCCCGTCCAGTGCGGCAGGCGCCTTTCCGCCCGCGCGAGACGAAGCTCGGCGAAGGCCGGCAGGCCATGCCTGAACGGCGGGATGTCCTCGCCCTGGATCAGCGGGCGCATGTAGCGGCGCGCCGCCTCGGTGATGCCGTAGCCGTCCGCGCGGATGAACTCCGGCGGCACGGGCAGCTCGACATCCGCCACCTCGTCCAGCGGCACGCCTTCCAGCGTCCAGAGGTAGGGTTCGTCGGAGGTGCGGCGGATGGCGACCATCAGGTCGGTGCGGCCTTCCAGCGCGTAGCTGACGGCGGCCGCGCCGCAGGCATAGGCCTGCTCGACATCCACGCGCGAGGCGATGTGGCGGGCGGAGCGCTGGAAGTAGTCGGATACCGCCCAGTGGGTCTTGTAGCCCAGCGCGCGGGCGTGGTGAGCGATCAGGGGCGCCAGGCCGCCGAGTTGCTCGTGACCGAAGATCTCGCTGGTCTGGGCCTGGGTGCAGAACTGTCCGCCGCACATCAGGCCCTCGGCGGCGACCACGATGCACCAGCCATGGCGATCCACCTTGTGCTTCAGCGCGGCCTCGAAACCGGTCTTGTCGAACTGGATCTCCGCCAGCAGCAGCAGCAGGGGCGAATCCTCGCCCTCGAAGGCCAGGCCCGCCGCCGCCGCCAGCCAGCCGGCATGCCGCCCCATCACCTCGAGGATGAAGACCTTGGTGGAGGTGCCCGACATGGCCGCGAGATCCAGGCTGACCTCGCGCACGCTGGTGGCGATGTACTTGGCCACCGAGCCGAAGCCGGGGCTGGTGTCGGTATGCGGCAGGTCGTTGTCGATGGTCTTGGGGATGCCGATGACGGTCAGGTCGAGGCCGGACAGACGGGCGAAGCGCGCCACCTTGGCGGCGGTGAGCATGGAGCCGCCGCCGCCGTTGTAGAAGAAGGCGCCGATGTCATGCGCGCGGAACACCTCGATCAGTCGCGCGAATTGCTCGGGATGGGTGTCGGGATTGCCCAGGTCGCGACGGCAGGAGCCGAAGGCGCCTCCGGGGGTATGCCGCAGGGCCGCAATCTGCGCGTCATCCTCAAGCGACAGGTCGTACAGATCTTCCCGCAGCACGCCGAGGATGCCCTCCCTGGCGGCGAAGACCTTGCCGATCTGTTCAGGGTGACGGCGAGCGGTCTCGATCACGCCGCAGGCGCTGGCGTTGATGACCGACGTCACTCCGCCGGATTGGGCGTACAGGATATTGCGTGCCATGGTGATCTTTTCCCAAGATTGTCGCTGGTGAAACACAGGGCTATGATGCCAAGGTCACATTACCAAGATATTGCCCCCACCATAAGGAGCACGGCATGCAACTCGGCACCAGCCTTACCCACTTCCTGATCGAAAACCAGCGCGCCCATGCTGGCGCCACGGGTGAATTCACCCTGCTGATGAACGACATCGTCAGCGCGTGCAAGGTCATCTCCAGCTACGTCAACAAGGGCGACCTGATCGGTGTGCTGGGCAGCGCCGAAACCGAGAACGTGCAGGGCGAGACGCAGAAGAAGCTCGACATCATCACCAATGACGTGTTCACCAACACCCTGATGCGCGGCGGCCAGGTGGCGGGTCTTGCCTCCGAGGAGATGGACGAGGTCTATCACCTGCCGGCGGGCGCCCGTCGCGGCAAGTACCTGTGCGTGTATGACCCGCTGGACGGCTCCTCCAACATCGACGTCAACGTCAGCGTCGGCACCATCTTCTCCGTGCTGCGCGCGCCGGAAGGCGTGACCGACCCGGCCGAGAAGGACTTCATGCTGGCGGGCACCGAGCAGGTCTGCGCCGGTTACTGCATCTACGGCCCGTCCACCATGATGGTGCTGACCACAGGCCAGGGCGTGAACATGTTCACCCTCGACCAGAGCATCGGCGAGTTCATGCTGACCCATGAAAACATCACCGTGCCGGCCGACACCGCCGAGTTCGCCATCAACATGTCCAACCAGCGCTTCTGGGACGCCCCGGTGCAGAAGTACGTCGCCGACTGCATCGCCGGCGAGACCGGCCCGCTGGGCAAGCGCTACAACATGCGCTGGATCGCCTCCATGGTGGCCGACGTGCACCGCATCCTCACCCGCGGCGGCATCTTCCTGTACCCGATCGACAGCAAGATCAAGGCCCAGGGCGGCAAGCTGCGCCTGATGTACGAGGCCAACCCGATGGCCATGATCGTCGAGCAGGCGGGTGGCATGGCCATCACGGGCACCGAGCGCATCCTGGACATCGCCCCGGGCAAGCTGCACCAGCGCGTGCCGGTCATCCTCGGCTCCAGGAACGAAGTGCAGAAGGTGCTGGACTACCACAAGGCCTGATGCTTAGGTTCTTCTGACCCCCGGAACCCCGCTCAGGCGGGGTTCCTTCTTTACGATTCCCGCTCAGGCGGGGTTCCCGTTTCAAGACCGAAGACAAAAGAACGCATGAGCAACGCCATCGACTGCATCATCTACCGCAGCCGCCTGAAGGACGGCATGTACCTCTACCTGCGCGCCGACCTGCCCTACGCCGACCTGCCCGAGGTGCTGCGCCAGCGCATGGGCCGCGACCCGGAGGAGGCCATGCGCCTGACCCTCACCCCCGAGCGCACGCTCGCCCGGCAAGACGCGAGCAAGGTGATGGCCAGCCTGGCCGGGCAGGGCTTCCACCTGCAGATGCCGCCCACCGACGAATACCTCGCCAACTGGGACAATGACAAGATGGGCCTGCGCGCGCGGCGGGAGGGCTGAACGCCTGTGAAGAAGACATGGCGAGCGCGGCGGGCCGAATGGCTACGCGGCCTTCATCGCGGCGAGGGCGCCGCTCCTACATGC
>SDAY01000073.1 GCA_006212015.1 Halothiobacillaceae bacterium | reverse complement strand
GGGCATGAGGATCTTGTCGAAGCCGAGCTTCAATCCGGCGATGGCATCGTCAGCCAGGGCGCCATCGCCCTCAAGGCGGCCTGGCAAGCCCGCGAGGCCCCATGATGATCGGGCGCCTGATTGATCTTGCCCTCAACCATCGGCTGATCACCCTGCTGCTCGGCGCGATGCTGGCGGGCATGGGCGCGTTCGCCATGCTCAACCTGCCGATCGACGCCTTCCCGGACGTGTCCGCGCCGCAGGTGAAGATCATCCTCAAGGCCCCCGGCCTGACCCCCGAGGAGATCGAGCGGCGCGTCACCATCCCGGTCGAGACCGAGATGCTCGGCCTGCCGAAACAGACCATGCTGCGTTCGGTCGCCAAGTACGGCATGACCGACATCACCATCGACTTCGCCGACGGTACCGACATCTACTGGGCGCGCCAGCAGGTCAACGAACGGCTGTCCGGCATCATGGGCGCCCTGCCCGCCGGGCTGGAGGGCGGGCTCGCGCCCATCACCACGCCGCTCGGCGAGATGTTCATGTTCACGGTGGAGGGCGAGCTGCCGCTGGCGGAGCGCCGCGCCCTGCTCGACTGGGTCATCCGCCCCGCGCTGCGCACCGTGCCGGGCGTGGCCGAGGTGAACGCCCTGGGCGGTCGCGCCGCCACCTATGAGGTCGCCCCGGACATGGCCCGCATGGCGGCGCGCGGGGTCAGCCTGGAGGCCCTGCGCGCCACGCTGGAGAGCAACAACCGCGACGATGGCGCCGGTCGCCTTGCCGCCGGCGAGGAGACCCTGCTGGTCCGGGTCATGGGCCGCCTGAGCTCGCTCGATGAGATCGGAAGCCTGCTTGTGCCCACTCGCGAGGGCGGCAGCGTGCGCGTCGCCGACGTGGCGGATATTCGCATGGGCAGCATGACCCGCTACGGCGGCGTCACCCGGAACGGTCAGGGCGAGACCGTCCAGGGCCTCGTGCTCGGCCTGCGCGGGGCCAACGCCAGCGCGGTGGTCGAGGGCGTGCGGGCCCGCCTTGCCGAACTGGAGCCCTCCCTGCCCGAGGGGGTGAGCATCCATGTGTTCTATGATCGCGGCGACCTGACCGGCCAGGCCATCCACACGGTGGGCAAGGCGCTGATCGAGGCCGTGGTGCTGGTCGTCATCATGCTCCTGCTGTTCCTTGGCGAGGCGCGGGCCTCCATCGCCGTGGCCCTGATCCTGCCGCTCGCCGCGCTCGCCACCTTTCTCGCCATGCGCCAGCTCGGCATGACCGCCAACCTGATGAGCCTGGGCGGGCTCGCGGTCGCGCTCGGCATGCTGGTGGATGCCGCCGTCGTGGTGGTGGAGAACATCGTGGCCAACATCGCCGTACGGAACGACGATGGGTCGCCGGAAGGCGACATCCGAAGGACGGAATCCATGGATGGATTCCGCCGAGTGGGCAGCCGGGACGGCCGCGCGCTGCCCGACATCGTGCGCACCGCCACGCACGAGGTGGCGAAGCCCGTCACCACCGGCATCGTCATCATCGCCGCCGTGTTCCTGCCGCTGCTCACCCTGCAGGGGCTGGAGGGCAAGCTGTTCAGCCCGGTGGCGGTGACCATCATCATCGCGCTGGCGGCATCGCTGCTGCTCTCGCTGACCGTCATCCCCGCCCTGGCGGTTTATCTGCTGAAAACCGGCGAGCATCGCGAAGCCCCGCTGGTGCGCGCCCTCCACCGGTTGCACGAACCCGCCCTGCGCTGGTCGCTGGGCCACCCCCGCACGCTGATGGGCGTGGTGCTGGCGGGCGTGGCGCTGGCGGGCATCGCCCTCGGCATGGCGGGCAAGACCTTCATGCCGACCATGGACGAGGGCTCGCTGATCGTGCAGCTGGAGAAGGCCCCGTCGATCGACCTGGACGCCTCGCTCGCCATCGACCAGCGGGTGCAGCACGCCCTGCTCGCCCGCCTGCCGGAGATCGAGGCCATCATCGCCCGCGCCGGCAGCGACGAGCTGGGCCTCGATCCGATGGGCCTCAACCAGACCGACAGCTTCCTCGTGCTCAAGCCGCGCGCCGAGTGGACCGTGCCCGACAAGGACGCGCTGATGGATGCGATCCGCGCGGTGATGGAAGACTTCCCCGGCGTGGACTACGCCTTCACCCAGCCGATCGAGATGCGCGTCTCCGAGATGATCATCGGCGTGCGCGGCGACGTGGCGATCCGCCTGTTCGGCCCCGACCTCGACACGCTCAACGCCAGGGCTGCCGCCATCGCCGCAACGCTGGAGGGCATCCAGGGCGCGGAGGACGTGTTCACCACCCAGGCCGAGGGCGTGCGCTACCTGCAGGTCGAACTCGACCGCCCGGAGATGAATCGCCTGGGCCTGAGTGTCGACGAGGCCGCCACCCTGCTGCGCGCCCAGCTCGAGGGCCTGCGCGTGGGCGAGATCCAGCAGCAGCTTCGGCGCATCCCTCTGATCCTGCGCGCCCCCTCCGGCCAGACGCCGGATGGCTTCGCCGCCCTGCCGGTGCTGCTGGCGGATGGCCGCGAGGTCACCCTCGGCCAGTTCGCCCGCTTCCGCCAGGTCGCCGGGCCGGTGCTGATCCAGCACGAGCAGGGCGCGCGCAACGTGATCGTGCTGTGCAACGTGCGCGACCGCGACCTGGCCGGTTTCGTCGCCGAGGCCCGGCAGAAGGTGGGCGAGGCTGTGCCGCTCGATGCCGGCTACCGCCTGACCTGGGGCGGCGAGTTCCAGAACCAGCAGCGCGCCATGCAGCGGCTCGGCATCGTCGTGCCGATTGCCCTGCTGCTGATCCTCGGCCTGCTCGCCGCCACCTTCGGCGGCCTCCGCCCCGCCCTGCTGGTGATGGTGAACGTGCCGCTGGCCCTGATCGGTGGCGTGCTGGCCCTGTTTGTTTCGGGTGAATACCTGTCCGTGCCGGCCTCGGTCGGCTTCATCGCCCTGCTCGGCATCGCGGTGCTCAACGGCGTGGTGCTGGTCAACACCTTCCTGCACCTGCGCCACAGCGGCATGCCCATGCGCGAGACGGTCATCGAGGGCACCCGCCGCCGCCTGCGTCCGGTGATGATGACCGCCACCATCGCCGCCCTCGGCCTGCTGCCGCTGCTGTTCGTTGAGGGGCCGGGCGCCGAGATCCAGAGACCGCTCGCGGTGGTGGTGATTGGCGGCCTGATCAGCGCCACCCTGCTGACCCTGCTCCTGTTGCCCGTGCTGTACGAGCGCTTCGGCGAGGGACGCAAGCCGGCCTGAGGGGCTATGATGCCCTCTCATGCACGCGCTGCAGGGACCGTTGTCTGTGGGAGCGGCGTGTCGCCGCGATGATCGCCGCCACAGGCGGCGCCCACAAACAGCCTCCTGAACGCATCCATCCCGAGCCTTACCGACCATGCCCACAGACCGCTACGCCGTCATCGGCAACCCCATCGCGCACAGCAAGTCACCCCTCATCCACGGCCTGTTCGCCGAGCAGACCGGCCAGGCCATGAGCTACGAGCGCATCCTCGCCCCGCTGGACGGCTTCCGCGACGCGGTGATGCGCTTCCGCGCCGAGGGCGGGCGCGGCATGAACGTGACCGTGCCCTTCAAGCTGGAGGCCTTCGCGCTCGCCCACACCCTAAGCGAGCGCGCGGCGCGCGCCGGGGCGGTCAACACCCTGATCTTCCATGCCGACGGCGTGATCGAGGGCGACAACACCGACGGCGCGGGGCTGGTGCGCGACCTGCTCCGACAGGGCGCGAAGATCGCCGGGGCCCGCGTGCTGCTGCTCGGGGCGGGCGGCGCGGTGCGCGGGGTGCTCGCCCCGCTGCTGGCCGAACGGCCCGCCCGGCTGGTCATCGCCAACCGCACCGCCGGCAAGGCCGCACAGCTTGCTTTGGATTTCACCGATCTCGGCACCATCACCGGCTGCGGCTTCGACGCCCTCGCCGGACTGTCTTTCGACCTGGTCATCAATGGCACCTCCGCCAGCCTGTCGGGCGAGCTGCCCCCGCTGCCGGATGGGCTGCTCGCCCCCGGGGCCGTCGCCTACGACATGGCCTACGGCAGCGAGCCCACGCCCTTCCAGCGCTGGGCCGAGGCGCATGGCGCAAAACTCGCGCTGGACGGACTGGGCATGCTGGCCGAGCAGGCGGCGGAGAGCTTCCTCCGCTGGCGCGGGGTGCGGCCGAGTACCGCGCCGGTACAGGTCGCGTTGCGCAAGGCATGAAAAACGGCGGAGCGGGATGATCCCGTCTCCGCCGTTTCGGCATGCATGCATCGGGCGCCATCGGGCGCCCGCTCGTGTCAGGACTTGAGCGTCTGCAAACGATTCAGCAGCGCCGGGCTGATGCCCAGGTTATCCATCAGGGTCTCGCTGTACTTGCGGTCGATCAGGTAGTGGCACAGGTCCAGCACCTGCATCAGGCTCTTGATCGCCTTGCCCGCGCGTGCGGCGTCCGGCTCGACCTGCTGGATCAGGCTCGGCAGGGCGGAGCGCAGGTGGCTCATGCTGGAAGCCACAAAATGCGGCGGCACGCGCACCTTCACATGCACCTCGCCGATCTTCTCCTGGCGGGCCATGAAGGCATCGTCATACTTGCCGCTGACAATGTCTTTCATCCAGGCCTGATGAGTCAGCTTGAGCGCGTCGACGCGGCCATCCAGATAGGGCGCGGTCTGCGAATCGCCCAGGAGCAAGGCGTAGAAGGCATCGGCCACCGCCGGAAGATGCGGCTCCAGCGCCGGAGCCAGGCTGGCCAGGACATTTTGATCGTCCTGGCAGAGGCCGCCAATATGGCAGAAGGTGACCAGGTTTTTGTCGGTTGATTTCAGTTCCATGTTCCCTACCCTCAAATGACCTTGGCGACGGATTCGGCCGCGCGCTTCACGTCGAGGAAGATCAGGCCCAGCTTGGCCTGCGGCTTGGCGAGCACGGTCAGCACGGCGTCATCGCCGGCATGGGTCATCAGGATGTAACCCTTGTCGCCCTTGATCAGCACCTGCTCCAGACCGCCACGGGCCAGTTCCTTGGCGGTGCGATCGCCTAGGGAGAGCAGCGCGGCGCTCATTGCGCCCACGCGGTCCTCGTCCATGCCGCCCGGCAGCAGGGCGGCCATCATCAGGCCGTCGGTGGAGACGATGGCGGAGGCCTCGATGTCCGCCGAGGAGCCGTTCAGCTCGGAGAGAATGGATGTCAGCATGTCAGCGCGCATAAGAAACCCCAATTTTTTGTGTCAATGAGAGGAGAACCCGGCCCGCATGCCATGGTTCTCCCAGCGGAATACTAAAGTATAAAAATGTCAGACCCGTGTCACCCTTGCACCTAAAGAAGGAGCCAGACCAGGCGCAAAACATCCTTGAAACCAGAAAAACAGGCCTGATAGGGTGCTCAATGGCATCGGACCATGCCCCGCATGGAGCATGCGCCCCATTCCGAGACGGATCACGTCGCCCGCGTCGCGCACCACACATCCACTCGCTCACATCCTTCCCGCTTGAGCAGGCGCGCGAGCTCGCCCACGGTCGCGCCGGTGGTCAGCACGTCATCGATCAGGGCCACATGAGCGGGCAGATCGCCATGCACGGCGAAGGCCCCGCGCACGTTGGCGGCGCGGGCAGCCTCCGGCAGGCGCATCTGCGGCGTCGTGGCGCGCACGCGCTGCAGGGCATGGGGCAGCAGTGGAATGCCGAGACGCCGGGCCAGCGGACGGGCGAGCTCCATCGACTGGTTGTAGCCGCGTTCGCGCAGGCGGCGCGGATGGATGGGCACGGGGATCAGCGCATCGGGCAGGGTGGTCGCGATATCGCGCCGCACGGCCTCGATCAGGTGATGCGCCAGCGGCACGCCATGGCTGAGCCGTCCGCCGAACTTGAAGCGGGTGACGAGGTGGCGCGCGGCGCCCGCGTAGTCCAGCGGCGCGATGGCGGCATCGAAGGGCGGCGGGCGCTTCAGGCAGACGGCGCAGGGGCCGGGCGTGACCACGGGTCGGGCGCAGCATGGACAGGCCAGCGGGATGCGCGGCAGGTCGTCCGCGCAGGCCTCGCAGAGATGATCCGCCCCCGCCGGGGCGTCGCACAGCAGGCAGCGGCGAGGGAGTAACCAATCCGTTATACTGCCGACCACTTCAGGCCACGCCTTGCGCATTCAACGTATCCCTACCCATGCACGACGAACACGCCCAAGATAGCACCGAAACCCGGATCATTTCCGCCGCCCACCAGCGCCGCGCCGCCTCCTGGTTCGATTACGGCAATCTCATCGTCATCACCCTGGCCGGCATTCCGCTGCTGCTGGCGGGCAGCGCCACCGGCAAGACCATGATCTTCGCCACCGCGGGCGCCATCATCCCGATCATCCTGTGGTTCGGCGGCTCCATGCTGCTGTACGCACTGAACAAGCACCATCCCAATCCCAGGGTCGGCCATTACACCCAGTGGGCGGCCTATCGCTTCTATGCCGTGACCGGCTCGCTGATCGTGATCGGCACCTTCTTCCCGTCGGACATCACCTACTACCAGGTGTTCTGGGCGATGGCCGCCGCCATTCTTATTCCCTGGTCGATCATGGATCTGCGCAAGATCCAGCGCGAGGACTGGCGCCCCATCGAGACCCCCGTGTACAGCCAAGAGGAGCATCACTGATGAGCATGCGTCACGACTGGAGCCGCGAGGCGATCCTCGCGCTGTTCGAACTGCCGTTCAACGACCTGCTGTTCCGCGCGCAGACCGCGCACCGCGAACACTTCGACCCGAACGTCGTGCAGGTAAGCACCCTGCTCTCGATCAAGACCGGCGCCTGCCCGGAGGACTGCTCCTATTGCCCGCAGAGTTCGAAGTACGACACTGGGCTTGAGAAAGAACGCCTGATGCCGCTGGACGAAGTGGTCGAGTCCGCCAGGGCCGCCCGGTCCAAGGGCGCGACCCGCTTCTGCATGGGCGCGGCCTGGCGCAACCCGACCGACAAGAACCTGGAAACCGTCGAGGCGATGATCCGCGCCGTGAAGGACCTGGGCATGGAGACCTGCGTCACCCTCGGCATGCTCAAGGCCGAACAGGCCCAGCGCCTCAAGGCCGCCGGCCTCGACTACTACAACCACAACCTCGACACCTCGCCCGAGTTCTACGGCAGCGTCATCAGCACCCGCACCTACGATGACCGGCTGGACACCCTCAAGAACGTGCGCGAGGCGGGCCTGAACGTCTGCGCCGGCGGCATCGTCGGCATGGGTGAATCCCGCCGTGACCGCGCCGGCCTGCTGCAGCAGCTCGTCAACCTGCCCAGGCATCCGGAATCGGTGCCGATCAACAATCTGGTCCAGGTCGAGGGCACCCCGCTGCACGGTACCGCCAGGCTCGATCCATTCGAGTTCGTCCGCACCGTTGCCGTCGCCCGCATCCTGATGCCGCGATCCTTCGTGCGCCTGTCCGCCGGCCGCAGCGAGATGAGCGACGAGATGCAGGCCCTGTGCTTCCACGCCGGCGCCAACTCGATCTTCTACGGCGGCAAGCTGCTGACCACCGACAACCCGGACGAGAACCACGACGAACGGCTGTTCGAGCGCCTCGGCCTCAAGGGCATCGAGGCGGATCATGACGGCGGCTCCTGCACCACCTGCGGCGCCATGGATACGATGAGCGCCTGAAACGGCTGGCGGCATAAGCATTTCGCCACCCACGAAAAAGGAGAAAGCCATGCCTTCCCGCCCTTTGAACGCTTTTCACGTCCTTTTCATCGCTTTTCTTGGCCTGTTCACCCTCAACGCACAGGCTGCGGGAAACAACTTCCAGCTGCTCGATGCCGCCCGGGCTGGCGACAAGGCGCTCGTCATCCGCCTGCTCGATGAAGGCACCCCCATCGATGCCATCGACGGCATGGAAAACTCCCCGCTGCTTTTGGCCACCGAACACCGGCGCAGGGAGGTGGTCGAGCTGCTGCTCGAGCGCGGCGCCGACATCCAGGCCGACAACAAATACAGCTACACACCGCTGATGCTCGCGGTCGTCAACAACGACCGGCCCATGGCCGAACTGCTGCTCGCCAAGGGCGCCCATGTCGATGCGGAAAACTATTACACCGGCGCCACCCCGCTGATGATCGCCGCCGACAATGATTCGCCTGAACTGGCCGAACTTCTGCTCGCCAAGGGCGCCAACATCAACGCCCGTGATGGGCGCGGGCGCACCGCCCTGATGCACGCGGCCAGCGCCAGGCACAAAACCATCTTCACATGGCTGCTGGCCCATGGCGCCGATGGCACGATCAAGGACGACGCCGGCAAGACCGCCCGCGACCTTGCCCCGGCCACGTGGCCTGTCGCCGCCCCGCAATGACGGCATGGGCATGAAGCACGCGCGCCTGCGCCAACGCCTGGCCGAACGCCGCGCCGCCCATCTGTATCGCAGCCTCAAGATCGCCGAAGGGCCGCAGGCCCCGCGCCGCGTCGTCGATGGCCGCGAGGTGCTGGGCTTCTGCAGCAACGACTACCTCGGCCTCGCCAACCATCCCGAGGTGATCGCTGCCTTCAGGCGCGGCGCAAGTGAGTACGGCGTCGGCAGCGGCGCGGCTCATCTGGTCAATGGCCACACCCGCGCGCACCAGGCGCTGGAGGAGGAACTGGCCGCCTTCCTTGGGCGCGAGCGGGCGCTGCTGTTCTCCACCGGCTACATGGCCAACCTTGGCGCGGTCGGCGCGCTGGCCGGGCGTGGGGATGCGGTGTTCGAGGATCGCCTCAACCATGCCTCGCTGCTGGATGCCGGGCTGCTCTCCGGCGCGCGCTTCAGGCGCTACCCGCATGCCGATGCCGGCGCGCTGGCCCGGCAACTGAGCGAGACCGAGGCCGGCGAGAGGCTGGTCGTCACCGACGGCGTGTTCAGCATGGACGGCGACCTCGCCCCCTTGCCCGAGCTCGCCGCGCTCGCCCGCCGGCACGACGCCTGGCTGATGGTGGACGACGCGCACGGCATCGGCGTGCTGGGCAGGACGGGACGCGGCACGCTGGAGCACTTTGGTCTCGGTTCGGATGACGCGCCGATCCTGATGGGCACCCTCGGCAAGGCGCTCGGCACGGCCGGGGCCTTCATCGCGGGGGACCATGACCTGATCGAATGGCTGATCCAGGCCGCCCGCCCCTACATCTACACCACCGCCATGCCCGCCGCGCTGGCGGAGGCGACGCGCGCCAGCCTGCGCCTGGTCGACGACGAAGCCTGGCGACGCGAGCATCTGCGTGACCTGATCGTGCAATTCAAAACCGGCGCGCAACAGATCGGCCTGAAGCTGATGCCCTCCGACACGCCCATCCAGCCCATCCTGGTCGGCGACGCAGGCGAGGCCATGAAACTGAGCGCCCGCCTGTGGGACGCCGGCATCCAGGTCACCGCCATCCGCCCGCCCACCGTGCC
>SDAY01000216.1 GCA_006212015.1 Halothiobacillaceae bacterium | reverse complement strand
CGCCAGAAAAAGCACTTGCGGGCATCCGGCAAGTGGTTTCCGAGGTGATTGCCGACCTTAAGGCCAGTGGCGAATCTGTTCCTGTACCTTTGGCAGAAAAGCGCTATAGCGGCGAGTTTCGTGTGCGCATCCCACCCGAACTGCACCGCCAGCTTGCGCTTATGGCAGCAGAACAGGGCGTGAGTCTTAATCGCCTGGCGAGCGCAAAACTGGCGGGGCAGGTGTTGCCGGGTTGAGGTATTGACCGTTAACAAAACAGTTTACGACAAACCTTCACCTTCTCTACAATCATCGTTAATCAATCACGCAACGGTTAACGATCATGGGCTTCGGCACCTTCATCCGAGATAAACGCGAGCAGGCCAATGTGCCGATGAACGAGTTCGCTCGCAGCCTGGGTATCTCCCCGGCCTACTGGTCGCGCATCGAGCGCGAGTTGGAGAAGGCTCCCAAGGATGAGCTGATCACCAAGGCCGCTGAGGCGCTGGGACTTAACCCTGACGAAGCCTTCATCGAGGCCAGTCGCCTGCCCCCGGATATGCAGAAGGACGTCAGCACGGTTGTTCGCCTGTATCGCAAAAACCTGGGTTAAGGCGGTGACGAATGCCAGCGCTTTCCCTGCGGTATGACCACTGCGCCCTTCGCAAACCACGCTACCTTAAAAAGTCCGCCATCGAGACGGTGGCCCGTGAGGCCAGAGCACAGCTTTTGTCTCCTGGCGCGGAGGCGCTGACAAAACTAAAGGAAAACTAAAGGACACCCACTTAGTTGCCCCCTTCCTGAAAACTAAAGTAAAACTAAAGGACACCCACTTAGTTGCCCCCTTCCTCACCACGAGCTAAGATCAAGCCATGACCATGCCCCGATCCGCCCTTGTCTCGCTCTCCGATACGCCGTGGTATCACGTCGTTTCCCGCTGCGTACGCCGCGCCTTTCTCTGTGGCGTGGATGCGCATTCCGGCAAAAATTTCGAGCACCGGCGCGGTTGGATCGAGGCGCGCATCATGGAGCTGGCCGCGATCTTCGCCATCGACGTGGCGGCCTATGCGGTGATGAGCAATCACTATCATGTGGTGCTGCGCATCGATGCGGACCGCACGCGGACCTGGGACGCCGATGAGGTCTTGTCGCGCTGGACTCGGCTGTTTTCCGGGCCGGCGCTGGTGCAGCGCTTCCTGTCGGCGGAGCGCGCGGCCATGTGTCAGGCGGAGGTGGATCATGTGCTGGCGCTGGCGGAAGATTACCGGGCGCGCTTGCATGATCTTTCCTGGTTCATGCGGGTGTTGAACGAGTCCATCGCGCGGCTGGCGAACGCGGAGGATGATGTGACGGGCCGTTTCTGGGAGGGGCGCTTCAAGAGTCAGGCGCTGCTGGATGAGCAGGCGCTGCTGGCGGCGATGGCGTATGTGGACCTCAACCCCATTCGCGCGGGGATCGCGGAAACGCCTGAATCAAGCGCGTTCACGTCGGTTCGCGCCCGTTTGGAGGCCCTGCGTGCCGGGGTGGATGAAGATACCCACCACGCGCCGGCCGGCCTGCCCTCGCCCAGTCTCGCGGAGGGGACGCACGGGGACCGGGCGGGCCATGCCTTGCCGGTCGCCTCTCCATCCGCCCCGAACGGGGACGCGCCGCGCGCCCTTGCGCCCCTGATGCCTTTCGATGCGACGGGCCAGTTTTCCCCGGCGGTGCCGTTTGCGTTCGCGGATTATCTGGAGCTGGTGGATACGCTGGGCCGGGCGGTGCATCCGCGCAAGCGGGGGTCCATCCCCGAGCACACACCGGTCATTCTTGTTCGCCTGGGCGTGGACGAGGTGACGTTCATGCGCGAGGCCGCGCGTCTGTTGAAGGGCTTCGGTTCAGCCGTGGGCTGCCCGGCCCGGCTTGCAGAGCACGCGGCGGCGCGCAATGTGCGTTTCCTGCATGGCATGAGCACGGCGCGGGCGATGTTCGAGAAGAAGGCTGCGTGAATCAAGCAAGGGCCAGCCGGCCGAATGTGGAATAAACTAAAGGACACCCACTTGAGCGAGAAGGGGACATGCATGGCGGCCCGCCCCGCGTAGGAGCGGCGCCCTCGCCGCGATGAGGGTCGTGCAGCCCTTCGGCCCGGGGGCGGGCCTCCTACAGAACGAAAAATTCACAGACTCTGAGGGGCCGCGAATCCATCGACCGCGCGTCCCGATCGCCGCTCCGATAAGGTGATGCGGGCGAGAAGGGGACATGCATGGCGGCCCGCCCCGCGTAG
>SDAY01000215.1 GCA_006212015.1 Halothiobacillaceae bacterium | reverse complement strand
CGCAACCGTGCAGGTTATGGCCGGGCATTCGTCCATCACGACCACGCAGCGGTATGATAAGCGCGGGGATGCCCGCAAGAAAATCGCGGCAAACCGGCTGACGCTCGCCGGGAGTGAAGACGACTAGGGAACGCTTGCAAACCCGTATAAATCCGTGTTCGAGCTCGGAAAAAGGCTCGACGCGGAAGGTATGATCATCTTCCCCCCTAAAAGAAGGACATAAGGGATGTTTCCGCTGGAACGCGAAATCTACGACGCCATCACCTCCACCGACCGCCCGCTTCTTCTGGACGCTATCCTGCGGAAGATCACCGGCACCAAGCACACGAGCCGCGTGCTGATGAGCCTTCATCGCCTCGAACAAAAAGAGATGATTTGCCTGACCGGCGATGGGTGGGCGAAAGTCGTCACGCCATAACCAGCTAAGAAAGCAGCCCGACCGAAGCACTCGATGCCTCGTTCGGGCTCTTCCGGTCGAGGAAGAAACACTATGGTCGCAATCCCTCCCCCTTCGACTGATCGCAAGCCGCTGGCCAGGCGGTTCACGGATGAGCAGATCGGCGCGATCCAGTCGCAGTCCAGCAAGATCGTCGTGAACGCCTTCGCCGGCACCGGCAAAACCTCCATGCTGGAAGGCTTCGCCGCCGCCAGGCCTCGGGCAAAGCTCCTGTACCTCGCCTTCAACAAGGCGGTACAACAGGAGGCCGCCAGCAGGTTCCCAAACAACGTGACGGTGCGCACCACCCATTCGATCGCTTACGGACAGGAAGGCCATCGGTACCAGAGCAAACTGGGCACCATCCGGGCGCTCGATGTGCTGGATTTACTGGATCTGGACGATGACCCGATGGGGTACTTGCGCGCCCAGTCCATCCTCCAGGCGGTGCACGCCTTCATCGCTTCAGCCGATCATCAAATCAGCACCAGCCATGTCGAGGCGGATGAAAAGACCATCCAGATGACGAAGGATGACGTGGTGGACCTTGCTCAAGACCTATGGGCGATGGTGACCGACGTCGACAATCATGACGCGCGCATGCCGCATGACGGCTACGTGAAGCTGATGCATCTGAGCGGGCGCACCCCGCGCTTCGACTGGATCATGCTGGACGAGGCGCAGGACACCAATCCCGCCACGCTCGATATTGTCCTCAACAGCCAGAGCGGCAAGATCCTGGTGGGCGACCGCCACCAGAAGATCTATGGCTTCCGTCGCGCGGTGAATGCCATGTCCAAGGTCGCCGGCGCGGAGATACATGCGCTGACGCAGTCGTGGCGGCTGGGATCGGTCGTTGCCGAAGCCGCAACAACCCTCCTCCATCATTTCACGAGCGAGAAGCGGTATCTGCTGGGCATGAACGGCGAGGGAAGCATCGCGCCCAAGGGTGCTTCCCTGGAGATGCCGTTCACATGGATTCATCGCACCAACGCCAAGCTCTTTGCCAACGCGGTGTATGTGCTTCTGAGGGACACCACCCTCGCCTTTCTGGGCGGCGTCGAGAACTACAACTTCTCGGACATCATGGATGTTTGGCGACTGCGCTATGGCCAAAAAAGCGAGATCCAGAATCCGTTCCTGCGCCGTTTTCGTGACTACGTCCAACTGCGCGAATACGCGGAGAAGGTCAACGACCTCGAGATCCTGGCCCGCTGTCAGGTCGTGGAGGACTTCAAGGAGATGGTGCCGGAGTTCATTGCCCGCCTGCGT
Source organism: Halothiobacillaceae bacterium (assembly GCA_006212015.1). Taxonomy (GTDB): domain Bacteria; phylum Pseudomonadota; class Gammaproteobacteria; order Halothiobacillales; family Halothiobacillaceae; genus Thiofaba. The sequence continues at coordinate 545 of SDAY01000215.1, read as the reverse complement.
GCCGAGGCTGTGCCGGAGACCGCCGCGAAGGTGACCTTCACCACGGCACACAAGAGCAAGGGGCTGGAGTGGGATTCAGTCGTCCTCGCGGAGGATTTCGACAACCTGATGAGCGAGATCAACGGGCTGCCGAGGACGCGAGAGATACAGTACAAGTGGATGCAGGGAAAGCCTGAAAGGGTGGCCGATGTCATCGAGACGGAAGAGATCAACCTCATTTACGTCGCGATGACACGGGCGAAGCAGACCCTGTACCTGGCCGAAGACATGCACGAATTCATGCAGTGGGCCCGCCTCAATCCTGCACAGATCAGAAGTCAGTCCGCTTGACGCCGGGCCGGCGGCCCGACAAGTCCAAGCGAGGGTGGTCACCCCCCTCTCTTCTCCTTCAATTCCGATTGCAATTCCAGCATCTGCTTCCGGATCGCCTCGATCTCCTGCATCAGGGCCCTCTTGGCCTCCTCGTTTGATGCGGACGCAGGGCCAGCCTTCACGGCGGGCTTGGGTTCGGTCGCCGCTGGTGCTGTGGGAGCAGCCACCGGGAC
>SDAY01000072.1 GCA_006212015.1 Halothiobacillaceae bacterium | reverse complement strand
GACCTGCTCCAGCCGGGCCGCCCCAACGCAACATCCTGTTGCGAAGGGGCTGAATAGGCCATCCATGGCCTATTCACCCGGCCTCCACAGGCCAGTCCATGGCGGTCCCAAGGGGGTGCTGCCCCCTCGCACAGCGTGTCCATCAAACCTTCGTTTAGAGGACAGCCCTCACGATCGCTTGCGCGGCGGCCGCCCGGCCCCGCCTGCGGCCGGACGCCCCGGCCCGCGCGGCGGGCGCTCCGCGCCGCCATTGTGCGAACGCTCACCCCGCTCACCCCGCTCACCCCGCTCGGCCGGCTTGCGCTCCGGCGCGGGGGAGGACGCGTCCCGCTCCGCCTTGCCGCCGCGCACCACATAGGTCTTGCGCTCCGTGGCCGGGCGCGACTCCCTCCGGCGCGGCGCCATGTGGGTGACGCGCTCCGGGGTGGAAGGTCGCGGGCCGCGACGCGGCATGGGAGACGCGGCGGAGGGCTTCGTCTCGGCCTTCTTGGTCTCCATGCCCAGGCTCGCGGCCAGGGCGTCGCCCTCTTCCTGACTGAGCATCTTCCATGCGCCCGGGCGCAGGCGCGGCGGCAGCACCAGGCTGCCGTACTGGATGCGGATCAGGCGGCTGACCGGCACGCCGACCGCCTCGAACATGCGCCGCACCTCGCGGTTGCGGCCCTCGCGCAGGGCGACGTGATACCAGTGGTTCATGCCGGTACCGCCGGCATCGTCCACCGCATCGAACTTCGCCAGGCCGTCCTCCAGTTCCACCCCATCGGTGAGTTGCTTGCGCATGACCGGCGTCAGATCGCCGAAGATGCGCGCGGCATAGACGCGCAGCAGCTCCTGCGAGGGGTGCATCATGCGGTTGGCCAGCTCGCCGTCGTTGGTGACGATCAAGAGGCCGGAGGTGTTGAAGTCCAGCCGACCGACCGTGATCCAGCGGCCGTCGCGGATCGGCGGCAGGCTCTCGAACACGGTCGGGCGACCTTCCGGGTCGGAGCGGGTGGTCAGCTCGCCTTCCGGCTTGTGGTAGATCAGCACGCGGCGGGTGAAGCCCTCGACGCGCGAGCGCACCGGCTGGCCGCGCACCTCGATGCGGTCGGTCGGGGTCACGCGGGTGCCGAGGGCGGCCACCTCGCCATTGACCTTGACCTCGCCGGCCTCGATCCATTGCTCGATCGCGCGACGGGAACCCAGGCCCCAGCCCGCCAGCACCTTCTGTAAGCGTTCGCCTTGCATCATCAAACCTCGTAATCAATCCGTGGATGATACACCGTGGGGGGCTCGATGCCGGGATGCCGGTGTTATGCTTCGAGCCCATGAACAAGGCATCGGCAACCCCCATCGCTGAGGCGGCCCGTCTGGACTGGCGGGGCGAGCCCGGCCTCTTGACCGCCCAAGGCTCGTGGGACGCCCATGGTTGCGGTCCGCTGGCGCGCCGTCTGGCCGCCGATTTTCCGTCCTCCGGCCACTGGCGACTCGACACGACGGCCATCGGCCGGATGGACACCGCCGGCGCGTTTCTGCTGCTGCACCTGATCGAGCGCCTGCGCGCGGCCGGCGCCGAGATCGACCTGAGCGGCCTGCCGGAGCGCCATCGCGAGCTGCTGGAACTGGTCCAGCGGCCGGGCGACCTGCGGCCACCTGCCCCCGAAACGCCGCTCAACCCGCTGGAGCGCACCGGCCAGCTGGCCATCGCGGTGCTCACGCACAGCTACGACACCCTGGTCTTCACCGGCGAGATCGCGCGCCATGCCGCGCCGCTGCTGCTGCGCCCCTGGCGGCTGCGCTGGGCCACGGTGATCAACGAGGTCCACGCGGCCGGCGTGCTCGCCATCCCCATCGTCGCCCTGCTCTCCTTCCTGATCGGCGTGGTCATCGCCTACCAGGCGGGTGCCACGCTGGACCGCTTCGGCGCCAACATCTTCCTCGCCGACATGGTCGGCGTCGTCACCCTGCGCGAGATGGCGCCGATGATCACCGCCATCGTCATCGCCGGCCGCACCGGCTCCAGCTACGCCGCGCGCATCGGCACCATGCGCGTGACGCAGGAGGTGGACGCCCTGCGCGCCCTCGCCCTGCCGCCCCTGGAGATGCTGGTCATCCCGCGCATCCTCGCGCTGATGATCGCCCTGCCGCTCCTGACCGTGCTGGCGGATGCCGCCGGCCTGTTCGGCGGCCTGCTGATCTCGCACGCCATGTTCGGCCTGGACCTGAACGTCGCCTTCGAGCGGCTGGAACTGTTGAAAAACACCCATGTCTGGGTCGGCCTGATCAAGACGCCCGTATTCGCCGCCATCATCGCCCTGATCGGCTGCCACGAAGGCATGAAGGTGCGCGGCAGCACCGCCGAGGTCGGCCAGGCCACCACCTCCAGCGTGGTGCAGGCGATCTTCTGGGTGATCGTGGTGGACGCCGTCTTCTCCATCGTGTTCCGGGAGCTGAACCTGTGAAGCCGCTGGAGCAGGGCCTGGCGATCGAGGTGCGCGGCCTCTGCAACCGCTTCGGCAGCCAGGTCGTGCACGAGGGCCTCGACCTGGACGTGGAACGCGGCAGCGTGGTCGCGCTGGTCGGCGGCAGCGGCACCGGCAAGACCGTGCTGCTCAACAACCTCATCATGCTGACCCGGCCGACAAAGGGCAGCATCCGCGTGCTGGGGCAGGACATCGAGCGCCTGGGCCTGCGTCAGCGGCAAAAGCTGCAGCTACGCCTGGGCGTGATGTTCCAGATGGGCGCGCTGTTCACCTCGCTCACCGTGCTGGAGAATGTCTGCCTGCCGCTGGCCGAGCACACCGACCTGCCCCGCGCCATGCGCGAGGAGGTCGGCATGCTCAAGATCCGCCTCGCCGGCCTGCCCGCCGAGGCTGCGCACAAGCCGCCGAGCGCGCTGTCCGGCGGCATGGTCAAGCGCGCCGCGCTGGCCCGCGCGCTGGCGCTGGACCCGGAGATCCTGTTCCTCGACGAACCGGCTTCCGGCCTCGACCCGGTCGGCGCCCGCGCCTTCGACGCGCTGGTGCTGGAGTTGCGCGAGCTGCTGGGCCTGACCGTGTTCCAGATCACCCACGACCTCGACTCGATCTGGCATGGCGTGGACACGGTCGCCTTCCTCGCCCGCCAGCGCGTGCTGGCCATGGCGCCCGCCGCCGAGCTGGCGCGGCGCGACGAACCCGAATTGCGCGAATATTTCGGCACCCGACCGATGGAGAAATAACCCGCATGGAAACCCGAGTCGCCTATGCCGCCGTCGGCGTTTTCGTCATCACCCTGGTCGCCACCCTGATCGGCCTGGGGCTGTGGCTGGGCGCGGATGTCGAGACCCGGCAATACAAGCCCTACCTGTTCATCACCGGCGAATCGGCCTCGGGCATCAGCCCCGGCAGCGTGGTCAAGTACCGCGGCGTGGAGATCGGCCGGGTATCCAGTCTCAGGCTTGAGAACGCCGAGCAGGTGCGCATCGGGCTGAACATCGAGAAGGGCACCCCGGTCAAGACCGACACGCGCGCCTCCATCGCCACCCAGGGTGTCACCGGGCTGGCCTTCATCGAACTGATCGGCGGCAGCAACGAGGCGCCAGACCTGAAGCCGTGGCCGGGCGACGAGCCGCCGCTGATCCCGCCCGCGCCCTCGCTGCTCAAGCGTCTGGACGTGGCGGTGAGCAAGAACCTGGAGAACCTCGACCAGATCGCCGCGCAGGTGAAGGACCTGCTCAACGACGACAACCGGGCCGCGCTCTCGACGGTCACCCGCAACCTCGCCCTGCTGACCGACACCCTGGTGCAGGAGCGCGGCCGTGTCGACGAGATCATGACCAACAGCGCGCGCCTGACCGGGGCCGGGGCGGTGGCGTTCGAACAGCTGCCGGACACCCTCCGCGAGCTGGATGCCACCCTGCGCGAGGTCAAGAGCGCCGCCGCGAACTTCCGCGAGACCAGCAAGGTGCTGGGCGAGACCGCGAAGACGACCGGGAAGGCGCTGGGCGAGATGCGCAGCTCGCTCGAACCCGGCATGGACGCCCTGCTGCGGCAGCTCGACGCCACCGCCGGCGTGGTCGAGGACCTGACCCGCAAGATCAAGCGCGACCCGTCCCAGCTGCTGCGCGGCCCTTCCGCGGCACTACCTGGACCGGGAGAATCAGGCGCGCCATGAATCCACATCGACAAGGTAAACAGACCATGATGATGCGACGCCTTTCCGCGCTCGCCCTGGCCGGACTGCTGGCCGGACCGCTGACGGGCTGCGGCAACCTGCTCGAACGTCCGCTCGCGCCAGCGACCTACCGCATCGAGCCCGCCCTGCCCGCCCCGCCGGGCGGCGCGGTCGCCCTGCCGCTGACCCTCCAGGTCGTGCGCCCGCTGGCCGCCACCAGCTACGACACCGAGCAGATCGCCTACCGCCGCCAGGCCTACCGCCTCGACAACTACACCCAGAGCCGCTGGGCCGAGCCGCCCGCCGAAATGCTCGGCAACCTGATGGCCCGCGCGCTGGAGGACAGCGGCATGTACCGCGTGGTGCTCGGCCCGGAGGCCCGCCTGCCCGCCGACCTGCGCCTGCACACCGAGCTGACCGCGCTCGAGCATGTCATCCATGACGCCAGTGCCAGCCAGGGCAGCGAGGTCCGACTGGGCATGCGCATGAAGCTGGTGGAGACGCGGACCGCGCGGGTGCTGGCCTCCGGCTCATTCGAGATCGTGCGCCCCGCCTTCAGCACGGACGCGCCCGGCGCGGTGGCCGCCGCCAACGAGGCCGCGCGCGAGGCCGTCGAGCGCATGATCGCCTTCTGCCGTGAGCACACGCCCCGCTGACGGCCGGCCGCTCCCGACCACGTCCCTCATCGACAGAATCATCATGCGCCATCCGCTTGCCGTCCTGCTGACCCTGGGCCTGTTGTTCGCCACCCCCCTTTCCGCATCGGCCTTCGGTCTTGACGACGTGGCCCGTCAGGCCGAGCAACTGGCAAACAAGCCCCATGTTCCCGCCGCCAGTAGCGTGCCGGAATTTCTTGCCAGCCTGGACTACGCGCACTACCGCGAGATCCGCTTCCTGCCGGAGCAGGCCCTGTGGCTGAAGGAAAGACTGCCGTTCCAGCTGCAATTCTTCCATCCCGGCCATCTCTACACCCGTCCGGTGCAGATCCATCTGATCGACAACGGCAAAACCCGCCGTCTCGCCTTCCAACCCGAGGCCTTCGAGTACGGCAGCCTGCCGTTCAAGGGTCGCGTGCCGACCGACATTGGCTATGCCGGCTTTCGCATCCATACCGCGCTCAATGCGCCGGACGGCATGGACGAGACCGCCGTGTTCCTCGGCGGCACCTACTTCCGCGCCCTCGGCCGGGGCCAGCACTATGGTCTTTCGGCGCGCGGACTGGCCATCGACACGGCCGAGGCGAGGGGCGAGGAGTTCCCCGCCTTCACCGATTTCTGGATCGAGAAGCCCGCGCCAGGCAGCACGCGCCTGACCGTCCTCGCCCTGATGGACAGCCCCAGCCTGACTGGCGCCTATCGCTTCGTCATCGAGCCCGGCCGCGAGACGGTGATGCAGGTCGAGGCCCGGCTGTACGCCCGCGCCGCCGTGGGCAAGCTCGGCGTCGCCCCGCTGACCAGCATGTTCCTGCACGGCGAGGCGACCGGGAACACCTTCGGCGACTACCGCCCGGAGGAGCATGACTCGGACGGCCTGCTCATCCAGGCACAGAACGGCGAATGGCTGTGGCGCCCGCTGGAAAACGCGCCGCAGATCCGCATCAACCGTTTCGCCGCCGACCATGTGCGCGGCTTCGGCCTGATGCAGCGCGACCGCGCCTTCGATCACTACCAGGACCTGGAATGGCGCTACCAGGACCGGCCCAGCCTGTGGATCGAGCCTTCGGGCGACTGGGGCGCGGGCGCGGTCGAGCTGGTGCGCCTGCCGAGCGACAACAGCACGCTCGACAACATCGTCGCCTACTGGACGCCGGCCCAGCCCCTGCAGGCGGGACAAGCGCGGACCCTCGGCTACCGCATGCGCTGGCTGAGGGATGACGGCGCCCTGTTCGCCGGCGCGCGCGTGATCGCCACCCGCCTGTCCACCTCCAACACCGAGCGCCTGCCGGAAAACCAGGGCGTGGTGCGCTACCTGGTCGATTTCGCCGGCGGCGCGCTGGAGCGCCTGCGCAAGCCCGGCGAGGTCGAGGCGGTCAGCAGCCTGCAGGGCGCGGGGCGCATCCGTTCACAGCGGCTGGAACCGAACCCGCACACCGGCGGCTGGCGCCTGACCCTGTTCGTCGAACCTCCGGCCGGAGGCACGGCCGAACTGCGCGCCTTCCTCAAGCGCGGCGACGAGGTGCTGAGCGAGACCTGGAGCGCCGCCTATCCGCCGTGACCGGCGCGATGGCGATCAAGGCGACGGCCCGTGGGAGCGGCGTATCGCCGCGATGATCGCCGCCACAGGCGGCTCCCACGTCGGTCAACGGCCAGGAAGCGTCTGGATGTCTGGCGGCTTTTTCCGGTCCCGCGCAGCAATGCCCTCGGAATTGCTAGAATACAAGGCAATACATGCCATCAAGGAGGTGGTTGCCGTGCCCCATTCCCTGCTGCAAGACCCCGCCGCCGCCTGGGCCGAAGCCGAGCAACGCGTCGACAGTTACCTGCGCGCCATCCGTGTCATCGATGCGGCACGCAAGGGCATGCTCGATGCCATGATGGAGCGTGCCCGCGCCCACACGGACGAGTTGCCCCTGGTGGCCGCCATGCGCGAGCTGCACAACTTCCTCAACCACCAGGTCACCCAGACCCAGGGCCTGATCCCCGCCAAGACCATGACCGGTTCGGCCGCTTGGCGGGTGGCGGTCTGGCGTCACTCGGACTGCACCGAGTGCACCTGGCGCGCCGTCCCCACCGGCGCGCTGCTGCTCTCCCATGAAGGCAAGCAATTCCAGTGGCGCGGCGGCGCGGCCATGCCTGCGGTGCGGCGCACCGTGGTCACCCCCGCCGAAATCCGTCCGGCGCCCGAAGGGCTGCTGTCCCGCCTGCTCGGCCTGAACGAAGAAGCCTCCTGATGCGTATCCGCTCGAATGAAATCACCACCATCGCCGGCGACCGCCGCCTGACGCTGGCCTTCCTGGTCATCATCCCCACCCTGGTGGGCATGTGGACCCTGAGCAACGCGCTGCCGTTCGGCGGGCGTCACCTGCTGGAAATGCTGCTGCTCGGCCTGTTCGGCATCCTGTTCGCCTGGCTGTGGATCGGTCTGTGGACCGCGCTGATCGGCTTCTGGCTGACCATCAGCAAGCGCGACTGGCTGAAGATCAGCACCCTCAACGCCCGCACCGACGGCAAACCCACCCCGCTGGCCTCGACCGCGGTGGTCATGCCGATCTGCAACGAGGACGCGGACGAGTTGTTCGCCCGCATCCGCGCCACCTACCTGTCGCTCAAGGACACCGGCGAGCTGGAGCATTTCCGCTTCTATGTCCTCTCGGACTCCAACCAGCCGGACAAATGGGTCGACGAGGAGCTGGCCTGGGCGCGCCTGTGCCGCGAGGTGGATGGCTTCGAGAAGATCTTCTACCGCCGCCGCAAGTACCGGGTGAAGAAGAAGAGCGGCAACATCGTCGATTTCCTGCGCCGCTGGGGCAAGCAGCACGAATACATGATCGTGCTGGACGCCGACAGCGTGATGGGCGGCGAGACCCTGGTGCACATGGTGCGGGCGATGGAGCGCAACCTTCAGGTCGGCATCATCCAGACCCTGCCGGTCTCGCAGGGCATGGACACCCTCTACGCCCGCATCCAGCAGTTCGCGGGACGGCTGTACTCGCCCATGTTCGCCTCGGGCCTCGCCTGGTGGTGGCTGGGCAACGGCCAGTACTGGGGCCACAACGTCATCATCCGCATCGCCCCGTTCATGAGCCACTGCAACCTGCCGCGCATGCCGGGGGTCAAGCCCTTCGGCGGCGAGATCCTCAGCCATGACTTCGTCGAGGCGGCGCTGATGAACCGCGCGGGCTTCGAGGTCTGGGTGGCCTACGACCTCGGCGGCAGCTGGGAGGAATATCCGCCCAGCCTGACCGACGACCTCAAGCGCGACCGCCGCTGGTGCCAGGGCAACCTGCAGCATGCCGGGGTGATGATCGCCGAGGGCCTGCCAGCCATGCAGCGCTTCCTGCTGCTCAACGGCATCATGAGCTACGCGGGCTCGATCCTCTGGTTCGCCCTGCTGCTGGCCACCACCGCGCTGGCGCTGATCACCCCGGCGGCTGCCAAGGTCTCGGCCGATGATGCGGTGCGCCTGTTCTACGTCACCCTGACCCTGCTGTTCCTGCCGAAAGTGCTCAGCCTGCTGACCACCCTGTTCAACAAGGAACGCGCCGCGAGCTTTGGCGGGCGGCTGGGCGTGACCGGCAGCGTGCTGCTGGAAACCCTGCTCTCGGCCCTCTCCGCCCCGGTGCGCATGGTCTTCCACAGCCGCTTCATCATCCTCACCCTGATGAACAGGACCGTGGCCTGGGGCACCCAGCAGCGCGGCGAATTCGTCATGAGCTGGCTGGAGGCGGCCCGCAACTATGGCGCCGCCACCCTGCTGGGCCTGGTCTGGGGTGCGGTCGCGTGGTACGCCAACCCGGTGTTCTTCGCCTGGCTCTCGCCGGTGCTGCTGGGCCTGGTGCTGTCCATCCCGCTCGCCCGCCTGACCAGCCTGGGTGCATTGGGTCGCGGCGCGCGCAACGGCCACCTGTTCGTCACCCCTGAAGAGGTCAACGCGCCCCCGGAGCTGGTGGAATACCGCAAGGGCCTGGAACTGTATGCCGCCGAGCGCGAGAAGCTCGGCGATGTGGACGGCTTCGTGCTGGCCGTGGTCGAGCCGATCGCCAACGCCATCCACAGCGCCTTCCTCAGGCCGCGCCGCAACCTGCCCGACAGCGTCCGCCTGCGCCGCGCCTGGATGCTCGACAAGGCCCTGCACGAGGGTCCGGCCGCCCTCTCGCAGGCCGAGCGCGCCGAACTGCTGAACGACCTGGACGCCATGCACACCCTGCACCAGCGCGTCTGGACCCTGCCGGATGCCGCATTCAGGAAATACTGGCCGGTGCCGGGGCTGAATGCCTGATCGAGCCGCGGGCTCCAGGGGCCCTGGAGCCCGGATGAAGCAAGGCGGAATCCGGGGGGGCGGAATGTGCGCGCGGGCGCGCGCTCTCCACTGGCGGCCGTGTTTCACGCCATCGTCATCCTGATGGCCGTGGTCATCCTCGCCCCCTGGCTTGCGCATGTGCCGATGGCGACCATGGCCGGCATCCTGGTGTTCACCGCCTGGTCGCTGAGCGAGGCGCCCCACTTCGCCCACATGGTCAAGGTGGCCCCCGGCGGTCTACCGCCCGCTGCGCAAGGCCGGGTTCGAGGACACGCCCACCATGACGATGATGCGCCCGTAGGAGGCCCGCCCCCGGGCCGAAGGGCCGCACGGCCTTCATCGCGGCGAGGGCGCCGCTCCTGCATGGCCGCCCGCCACGGCCTTCGGCCTCGCGGCT
>SDAY01000071.1 GCA_006212015.1 Halothiobacillaceae bacterium | reverse complement strand
GGTTCGGCGGACAGGATGCGGGCCACGACCACGCCGGAGAAGGGCGGGGCGGCGGACTCAAGGGCGTCCAGTTCGAGCCCGGCCATGGTCAGCTGGGCGCCGAGTTCTTCGGAGGTGAGCGCGGGGTTGACCCACTCGCGCAGCCAGTTTTCGGAAAAACGCATGGCGGGGATCTCTTAAGCGAATTGTTCGAGGAAGCGCAGGTCGTTGTCGAAGAACAGGCGCAGGTCGTCGATGCCGTAGCGCAGCATGGTCAGGCGCTCGATGCCAAGGCCAAAGGCGAAGCCCTGGTACTTCTCGCCATCGATGCCGACGTGGGCCAGCACGTTGGGATGGACCATGCCGCAGCCGCCGATCTCCAGCCAGCCGTCGCCCCAGCTCATGTCCATCTCGGCGGAGGGTTCGGTGAACGGGAAGAAGGACGGGCGGAAGCGCACCTGCAGGTCATCGCGCTCGAAGAAACGCTGCAGGAATTCCTGCACCACGCCCTTGAGGTTGGCGAAGCTGGCCTGCTCGTCGATCCACAGGCCCTCGACCTGATGGAACATCGGCGAGTGAGTGGCGTCGGAGTCGCAGCGGTAGACGCGGCCCGGGGCGATGATGCGCAGCGGCGGCTGCCGGGTCTCCATCGCGCGGATCTGCACCGGCGAGGTGTGGGTGCGCAGCAGGGTGTGGACGTCGAAATAGAAGGTGTCGTGCATGGCCCGCGCGGGGTGGTGCTCGGGGATATTCAGCGCGGTGAAGTTGTGGAAGTCATCCTCGACCTCGGGGCCTTCCGCGACGGTGAAGCCGAGCTGGCCGAGCAGTGCCTCGACGCGACGCAGGGTCAGGGTCACCGGATGCAGGCTGCCCATGGCCTGGTGGCGGCCGGGCAGGGTGATGTCCACCGCCTCCCTGGCCAGGCGCTCGGCGAGCAGGGCGGACTCAAGCGCCTGCCTGCGACCGTCAAGGGCCTGCTCCAGCCTCTGGCGCAGGGCGTGCAGGGTCGCCCCCTGGGTGCGCTTCTCATCCGGGGAGAGCCTGCCCAGGCCCTTCATGAACTCGGTCAGCTGGCCCTTCTTGCCGAGAAACTGGACGCGGATGGCGTCCAGTCCGGGCAGATCGGCCACGGTGGCGATGTCCCGGACGGCGTGATCGATGGCGCTATCCAGGGCAGAGAAATCGGCAGTGGTGTCGGCAGTCATGCGGACGCTTCCTGGTTTGGTAGGTTGGGCAGGCTGATGAAAACGGTTTGCCAAGTGATGCGAACGGCTTTCATCAGTCTTGAAAATATCATCCATCAGACAAAAAAGGGGAGGCCCGCAGGCCGCCCCTCTTTGATGCAGACGTGACCCCGACTTAAGCGGCGAGGGCAGTCTTGGCCTGCGCGGCAAGGGCGGCGAAGGCGGCCTTGTCGTGCACGGCGATGTCGGCCAGGACCTTGCGGTCGATCTCGATGGACGCCTTCTTCAGGCCATTCATCAGTCGGCTGTAGGACAGGCCGTTGTTGCGGGCCTCGGCGTTGATACGCACGATCCAGAGCGCGCGGAACTGGCGCTTCTTCTGGCGGCGGTCACGGTAGGCGTACTGGCCAGCCTTGATGACGGCCTGCTTGGCAACGCGGTAGGTGCGTGACCGTGCGCCGTAATAGCCTTTGGCCTTCGCGAGGATTTTCTTGTGACGGGCGCGGGCGGTAACGCCGCGTTTGACTCGTGCCATGGTAGGTCTCCTTAACTAAGGCCGGATTAGGCGTAGGGCAGCAGGCGGGCGATGCCTTTGGCATCACTCTCGTGGACGTAAGTTGGGCCACCCAACTGACGCTTGGTCTTGCTGCTCTTCTTGGTCAGGATGTGACGCTTGAAGGCAGAGCCTCGTTTGAAGCCCTTCGCGGTCTTCTTGAAGCGCTTTGCAGCGCCGCTATTACTTCTGATCTTGGGCATCGTTTTCGACTCCAGTTTCCAGTGTGATAAATCCCGTGGCGCCGGAGTGTCAGCGCTTCAGGGCTCGGTACGTCGTCGTACCAGTAAAAACGCCCCCTTGCGGGGGGCGTGTCGGTGGTGGCCTCACGCGGGCATCAATGCTTGCGCGGGGACACCACCATGACCATTTGCCGTCCTTCGAGCTTGGGACGCTGTTCGACGAGCGCAAGGTCGCCCAGGTCCTTCTCGATGCGGTCATAAAGCTGCAGGCCGATTTCCTGGTGGGCCATCTCGCGGCCGCGGAAGCGGACGGTGATCTTGGCCTTGTTGCCTTCTTCCAGGAAGCGCACGACGTTGCGCATCTTGACCTGGTAGTCGGCCTCCTCGGTGCCGGGGCGGAACTTGACTTCCTTGACCTCGATCGTCTTCTGCTTCTTCTTGGCCTCGGCCGCCTTCTTCTGCTGTTGATAGCGGAACTTGCCGAAGTCCATGATCTTGCATACGGGCGGGCTTGCCTGCGGCGAGATCTCGACCAGATCCAGCTCGGCTTCCCCTGCCATCCGCAGGGCTTCGAAGCGGGACACGATCCCGGCCTGATTGCCTTCCGCGTCGATCAATCGGACTTCACGGGCGGTAATTTCCGAATTCATGCGCGGTTCGTCGTTTTTCTTTTCCCGCGCGGGAGGTGCAAAAGCGATGTTGATATCCTCAGTTACTTGATCAAATCAGCGCGGTGCCGTCATTGCCGCTGGGTGACCTGATCCCGCAGCTTGGCGAGGAATGTTTCCAGGCTCATGCTGCCGAGGTCTTCGCCACTGCGGGTACGAACGGCGACCTGACGCTGTTCCATTTCGCGATCCCCAATCACCACGAGGTAGGGGATGCGCTGCAAGGTTAATTCGCGGATTTTAAAGCCGATCTTCTCGTTGCGCAAATCGGAGCGGGCGCGGAAGCCTTCCCGGCGCAGGGATTTCTCGACGTCCTGCACGTACCCGCTGTGGCGGTCGGTGATGCCCATCACGGCAATCTGCTCCGGCGCCAGCCACAACGGGAACTGGCCGGCGTAGTGTTCGATCAGGATGCCGACGAAGCGTTCCAGGCTGCCAAGGATGGCGCGGTGGATCATCACCGGGGTCTTGCGGCTGCCGTCCTCGCTGACATATTCGGCGTCCAGGCGGTTCGGCATGGAGAAGTCGACCTGGATGGTGCCGCACTGCCAGTTACGACCGATGCAGTCCTTCAGGGTGAACTCGATCTTCGGGCCGTAGAAGGCGCCCTCGCCGGGTTGCAGGCGGTAGTCCAGGCCCTTGGCCTCCAGCGACTTGGCCAGCGCGTCCTCGGCCTTGTCCCACAGCTCGTCCGCGCCGACGCGCTGCTCCGGGCGGGTGGACAGGGCGAGGGTGATGTCGGTGAAGCCGAAGGTGCTGTACACATCGAAGGTCTGCTCGATCAGCGAGGCGACCTCGGCCTGCAGCTGGTCCTCGGTGCAGAACACATGGGCGTCGTCCTGGGTGAAGCGGCGGGCGCGCATGATGCCGTGCAGGGTGCCGGACGGCTCGTTGCGGTGGACCACGCCAAACTCCGCGATGCGGTAGGGCAGGTCGCGATAGCTCTTGAGGCCCTGGTTGTACAGCTGGATGTGGCCGGGGCAGTTCATCGGCTTGATGGCGTAATCGCGCTCTTCCACATGCGTGGTGAACATGCCGCCGGAGAACTTGCCCCAGTGGCCGGACTTTTCCCACAGGGAGCGGTCGAGGATCTGCGGGGTGTTGACCTCGAGATAGTCGTACTTGTCCAGATGCGAGCGCATGAAGCCTTCAACCTGACGGAACAGGCGCCAGCCCTTGTCGTGCCAGAACACCATGCCCGGCGCCTCTTCCTGGAAGTGGAACAGGTCGAGCTGCTTGCCGATGCGGCGATGGTCGCGCTTCTCCGCCTCTTCCATGCGGTGCAGGTACTCGTCCAGCTCCTTCCGGGTCGCGAAGGCGACGCCGTAGATGCGCGAGAGCATCGCGTTCCTGGAATCGCCACGCCAGTAGGCGCCCGCCACCTTGGTCAGCTTGAAGGCGCCCAGATGGCCGGTCGATGGCACATGCGGGCCACGGCAGAGGTCGGTGAAGTCGCCCTGGGTGTAGAGCGAGAGCTCCTCGTTGGCCGGGATCGACGCGATGATCTCGGCCTTGTAGGCCTCGCCCAGACCCTTGAAATAGGTGACGGCGTCATCGCGCTGCATCACCTGGCGGGACAGCGCCTGATCGGCCTTGGCCAGCTCGTGCATGCGGGCCTCGATCTTCTCCAGATCGTCGGTGGTGAAGGCGGGCTCGACCGCAAAGTCGTAGTAGAAGCCGTTCTCGATCACCGGGCCGATGGTCACCTGCGCCTGGGGGTACAACTGCTTGACCGCCTGCGCCAGCAGGTGGGCGGTGGAATGGCGGATGATGTCCACGCCTTCCTCGTCCTTGCTGGTCATGAATTGCACATGGGCGTCGTGGGAAAGCACACGGCCCATGTCCATCATCTGGCCATCGACCTTGGCGCCCAGGCAGGCCTTGGCCAGGCGCGGGCCGATGTCGGTCGCGATGTCGGTCAGGCTGACGGGATGGTCGAAGTGGCGTTGGGAGCCGTCGGGAAGGGTGATGCTCGGCATGTCGAGTTCCTCGGTTCAGTGGCGACCCCTACCAACGGGCCGCGTATACGCAAAGGACGAATGTGCGGTCGATCGCACAAACGAAAAGGGCACAGCCTTGGCTGTGCCCGGAATTGGTAGGCGCGATTGGAATCGAACCAACGACCCCCACCATGTCAAGGTGGTGCTCTAACCAGCTGAGCTACGCGCCTGTATCAACAGGACGAGCATTCTACAAGTTTGCTTCGGATAGTCAACACGAATTGTAACTTGTTGTTTTGGCTTGCGTGACAGGCCGTTGCTGCTCTGCTCGCATCTCAAGCTTGGCGTGAACCTTCACGCCTGATGATTCTTCGAACTTTCCATGTTCTGTGGATTGGGACACTCCTGTGACAGTTCTGTGCCACATCCTGATGCGGTGATTTTTCGCGTCATCAGGGAGGTGAGCGTCACCTTGTTTTCGTCACTTGGGTGGATGGGGCTTGTTCAAGCAGCTCTCTAGATAGGCCTCAAGGGCCACTCTCACGATATCCGACCGCGTCGGGATGACGCCTTGCTCCTTTAATCCGAGAGACCGGCATTCATCGATTCGAGCAAGCGTCTCGTCATCTAGGCGAATGTTGATCTGACGTTGTTGAGTGCGTTCACCGGCCATGTCGTTAGATCCATGTGTTGCTGTGCAGGCCAGAAGTTTAAACGCCATCGCAATTTTTTGCGTATAGCGGTGTGCGGGGCTTGCATATTTTTGTATAGCTGATATACATGACTCATGGCTGTATAGCAGCTATACACGAGGCAAGGTCATGATCACATACATTGATGCCCAAGAGTTGGGTACCCGCATTAACTACAACGCTCGCTACATCAACGGTGTCTTGAGGGGCAAATGCTTCATCGAGGGCCGTCACTATGTCCGGCCGTTCGGACGACGAAAGATCCTCTACATCTGGGAAAACATTGAGTCGGACATGGCGGTCCTCATGAAGCGACAGTCGATTCCCATGGCTAATGGAGGCGTCTTCCATGGCTAACATCAGGGTTCGCAAAGAGACGGGAAAACTCTACTTCGATTTTTTCTTCAAAAGCGTTCGCTGTCGAGAGCACACGGCGCTTCCGGATACAAGGGCAAACCGTAAGTTGATGGATCAGGCCCTCAGGAAAATCGAAGCCGAGATCACCCTGGGCACCTTCGATTACGCCAAGACCTTTCCGAACAGCAAGCGGGCAGCCCAGTTCAGCGGGGCCGCGCAGCCTTCGGTGGCGGTGGCTCGTGCAAATGCCGGCGATGGGGCCGGGCGCGGTCCGACAGTCGGGGCGTTTGCCGAGGAATGGGTGAGCGAGAAGGAAGTCGAGTGGAAGCGCTCCTATCGACAGAAGATCCGCGACATCCTGGACAAGTACATCAGGCCGGAATTCGGAGAAAGGGGCGTCAGCGACATCGCAAAAGCTGATCTGTTGAAATACCGTGCGAAGCTCGCCAAAGTCACTCACGGTACCCACACACTGTCGGCATCGCGGATCAACCAGATCATGAATGTGATCAAGCAAATCCTCGACGAAGCCGCTGACCGCTTTGAATTTAGCACGCCGTTCCAGGGCATCAAACCGCTGCGTCTGGGGCGGACCCAGGTGGACCCGTTTTCATTCGAAGAGGTGCAGGCCTTTCTTACCGCCGTGCCCGAGGAGTGGCGCCACTACTTTGTTGTGCGCTTCTTCACGGGCATGCGCACCTCCGAGATCGACGGGCTCAAATGGCAGTACGTCAACTTCGATCGGCGTGAAATCCTGATCGAGGAGACCCTGGTCAAGGGCGAGGAAGACACCCCCAAGACCCATGGTTCCCTGCGCTCGATCCAGATGTCCCAACTGGTCTATGACAGCCTGAAGGCCCAGCAGGCCGTCACCGGCAGGTATGGTCGCTACGTCTTCTGCACCCGCAACGGCTATGCGATCCAGTACAACAACGTCAGCAATCGCGTCTGGTACCCCACGCTCAAGACGCTCGGCCTCAAACGCCGCAACCCCTACCAGACCCGGCATACGGCCGCCACGTTGTGGCTGGCCTCGGGTGAAAGCCCGGAATGGATCGCACGGCAGATGGGGCATACCAACACCAAGATGCTGTTCACCGTCTATTCCCGCTACGTGCCCAACCTGACGCGGCAGGATGGCTCGGCCTTTGAGCGCCTGCTCCTGCAAAACTTTCAACTGCCGCCGGTGTTCCCCATCTCCCGGGATGCCGAATCCGAGACCGGATCATCCATCCATGACAGGGCCGAAGAAAAGCTGAAGGCGGTGCGCCATGGCTGAAGCTACCACGCCCATCGTGTACCGTCTGGCGCTCTCCCTGCTGGTGGCCTATCGCCCCTACCTGAACCCGGTCACCGATCGCGCTGCCGACCTCTTCATTCCAGCCAAGACCGTCGACGCCCTGTCCCGCTGGGTAGCCCATGAACTGACCCATCCAGATGAGGCCATGGCCCGTGCGGTCCTGCCGCACCTGCTGACGCGATTCGAACGGCTCATCCATGAACAGCAAGGCGGTGCAGCATGGTCGCGCTGATCGAACGCCTCGCGCCCCAGTCCCTGGGCGACATGCGCATCAGCGCACGATTCAGGTTGATGGACAGGATACATCGCACCCATCGCGACGGGCGATCCTTCCACATCCTGCAGATCGGAAACGATACCGGTCTGCAGGGGCGAGCCGTGCTGTGGTCTGATGCTGTCATGCCCATGGAGGTCTCCAGCCTGATCCCCGGGCATGACTATGAGATCACCCTTCGCCAGGCCTTCGACCCTCCCGTTGAACAGTCATCATCCGAGCGGCAGCGAGCCTACATCGAGGTGGTGGATATCGTGCCCACCCTGCAGGCCTATGGGCTGAGCGTCGATGATAACGCACTGCCACGGCCCGAACTGGCCGACCGCCTTCGGTTCTGGATGGATGCCTGCCCCGTGCCTGAACTCGAAGACTTCATGATGCAGGTCTTTAGGGACACGGCGCTCGCCTTGGCATTCCTGACGCGCCCGGCCAGCGCCCGGCATCACCATGCCTGGCCTGGGGGACTGGCCGAGCACTCGCTGGACGTCTCAACACGCATTGAAACCATGCTTGCCCATGACGATGAGCAGGAACGCTGGCTCGCCGCGGTCGCGGGCCTGCTTCATGACATCGGAAAGACCCGCACGCATCAGGACGATGGACGATACACCGCCACGGGTCATGTGCTTGCGCATGGGCAGCTGACCCTCGAGATCTTGGCACCGGCCCTGAGGTCACTGGACAGGCGCTGGCCCGATGGCGCCAACGCCCTGCGCTACCTTCTGGCCGGACTCAGCGGAGCAAGCGCCACGCGACCGTTGCTCCCAAGCCTGATGGCGCTCCAGGCCGCCGACCGACTGAGTGCTGCTGAAGACACGCGTCGTCAGGCCTTCAAGGGACGTCCGGATTGGCAACACTTTGCCAAGCTGGAGACACCCGGGCCGCCATCGCGATTCTGGATGCCGAAGGCGCCGCCATCGGCACGTTCATCCCGCGCCTTGTCGGCGCCTCGGAGCTGAGTTCTGTACCTGGGTGCGGTCAATGCAAGGATGGGATGGCAGAGATGACAGGGCAGGTAGGACCTCTTCATGAGGACATGATTTCGCATCGTCGCAGCTTCTGTCGCGCAGTGCTCGCCTCGGCGGACCTGAACTCCTGCTCTCTGATCTGATGGGGTTCTTGCCGTACTCGACCTTGATCGCTCTCAACGCGGTTCGCAGGTCGTCAGCGGAGACGCGACTTTTTGCTCCCATCAGTCGGAATCGAACTTCAGATAGGGACTTGAAGGCCATTTGCCTGCAAGCGGATCGGCCCAGGTCGTGAGCTCATCCTGCCAGGCAATCTCCAACTCCTGCCGTGCCTTCGCCTGTTGCTCAACCCGGATGCGCTCCGCCTCGCGAGCAGCTTCCTCTGCCTCGCGCTGCGCCTGAATGAAGGCCTGACGCATCTCACGGGCATGTCGATGTAGCGCGTATACACGTCGCCCCAGCTCAATGCTCATGTCTCGCGCAGCGGCAGGGTCGTTTTCTATGAGCCGCGTCAGATGCGCCAGCTCTCTTTCGATTGCCGAGTATTCGGCCTCAACGTACTCGCTCAGCCCTTGGCTCTGCACGTCGTCCACACGATGATCAAGACCGTGACCAAGAGGGCCAGGGATCCAAGAAAAACAGCCATGTCTCCTTCAATGGCCAAGACTTGCGGCTTCGGGTGGAGCAGATCCAAGGGGTGGACAGGGGCCATGGCATGGCCGTTCATGCAGGGTGCCGGCGCAAGCGTAGACCGCGCGATCACTCTCCCTGCGCCACATTTTCGTGACCAAGTCGTACGCGAGCCTCCCCGGCCTGATCTCGATGATGCCGCAACGGTGATGCTGCACCTTTGATTTCCATGCGCGCGCGATCCTTATCCATGTCTTTGCATCCGCACTCATGCGTGAAACTTCGAGCTGTGGGAGACGGTAACCAGGATCTTGCTGCCATCGACCTGGGGCACCAAGGTATAGGTCGTGCTGTCGCTTGGGTGCGCCCAGAACTCCTGGTTGGGTCCGTATTTTTTTCAGTTTGTGCTCGAGCACATGCTTGGGCGGGGTGTAAGGGATCAACTGAGGATTCGTGACTCGCCGCACGAGCGAAGGGTAGGGGTAGCGGATCGGGCCGGAGTTCGAGCAGTCGGCATACTTTTCCATGGCATGGGTGCGTATTTGTCCCATCCCGTGCGATTATATTCCCATCCGTAGCTGGCCGTTGTTTGAAGCCCGTCTGCTTCTTCCGGCCTTTCTGAGCATGTTACAGCAGGAGTCCAAAGCATGAGCCGCATCCATCCGCTTGCCCGCACCACGCCGCGCACCCGCGCCGAAATCCGTGAAGCCACGGGTTCAGCCGCCGAGATCGCCCAGCGCTACAACATCAGCGTGGCGACGGCCCGCAAGTG
>SDAY01000070.1 GCA_006212015.1 Halothiobacillaceae bacterium | reverse complement strand
CGCCGCGATGAAGGCCGCGTAGCCATTCGGCCCGCCGCGCTCGCCACGTTTTCTCCACACGCTCTCAGGCCTCGGGCAGGAAGCCCGACCAGTCGATGCCGGCGTCGCCGAACACGAGGAACTCCGGGTTCAGCAGGGATGCCTTGGCGTTGTAGCGCAGGGGTTGCATGTCGGTGGTGGTGACCTTGCCGCCCGCCTCCTCGACGATGCACTGCGCGGCCGCCGTGTCCCATTCCGAGGTCGGGCCGAGGCGCGGATAGAGGTCGGCCACGCCCTCCGCCACCAGGCAGGATTTCAGCGCGCTGCCCATGCTGACCGTCTCGTGCGGCCCCAGCGCGGCCAGGTAGGCCTGCATGCGCGGGCTGCCGTGCGAGCGACTGACCGCGATGCGGGGCGGCCGGGCGGCCTCGGTGCGGGCATGGATGGCGACCGGCTGCGCCTCATCGTCGAACCATTTCCACGCCCCGCCGCCACGGAAGGCGCCGTAGGTCACGCCCAGCGCCGGCGCGTGCACCACGCCCAGCACCACGTCACCGCCCTCGATCAGGGCGATGTTGACGGTGAACTCGCCATTGCGCTTGACGAACTCGCGGGTGCCGTCGAGCGGATCGACCAGCCAGTAGCGGGGCCAGGCCCGGCGCGTGGCGTAGGGGAGGTCCGCGCCTTCCTCGGACAGCACCGGCAGGTCGGGCGTGAGTTCGCGCAGGCCGGCCTCGATCAGCCGGTGGGCGGCGAGGTCGGCCTCGGTCACCGGCGACTGGTCGCGCTTGTCCAGCACGTCGAAGTCGCTGGCATAGACCGTCATGATCGCCTCGCCCGCCCTGAGGGCAAGCTGACGCACGGCCTCCAGCAGGGCCGGGGCGGGCTTCATGGGGCCCCCTCGCGCAGCAGGTGCTCGCGCGCCATGAACAGCGCGGCCAGGGTGCGCGCCTCGCTGCATTCCGGCACCTGGATCAGCTCCGCCAGGCGCTCCATGGGCCAGGGCACCACCTCGATCGGCTCCGGTTCGTCGCCCAACAGCGGGGCATGGTGAAGGTCACGCGCCAGCACCACATGGGTCAACTGGGTGCTGTAGCCGGGGGCGAGGGTCAGCGCGCCCAGCAGCTCGGCGCGCCCGGCGCCGAAGCCCGTCTCCTCGCGCAGTTCGCGCACCCCGGCCAGCAACGGCGACTCCCCGGCCTCGATCCGCCCCTTGGGCAGGCCCAGCTCGTAGCGGTGCAGCCCCACGGCGTACTCGCGGATCAGCAGCACCTCGCCCGCCTCGTTGAGCGCCACGGTCAGCACCGCGCCGTGCGGGCTGCCGATCAGCCGCTCGTAGCGGGTCTCGACCCCGTTGGCGAAGCGCAGGTGCACCTCCTCGACCTCGAAGATGCGGGTGCGGGCAAGGGTGCGGGTGGCAAGAATGGATGGCTTGGTTCGGCTCATGTGCGCATCATATCGCCATGCCCGATGAAAAACCCCCACTGCGCAAACGCCTGCTGCGCTGGCTGATCGAGGCGCTTCTCATTCTTGGCGCCTTCTTCGCCATCCAGGCCTGGCACGCGCCGGATCTGCCGGACGCGTCCCTGCCCCCGCTGGTCGGCTCGACCCTTTCAGGCCAGCCGGTGGACACCGCGCGGCTTGCGGGCCGGGCCTTCATCGTGCATGTGTGGGGCAGCTGGTGCCCGATCTGCCGGCTGGAGCTCTCCGGCATCGCCGGGCTGGCGAAGGATGTGCCCGTGGTCAGCATCGCCTGGCAGTCGGGCGACGATGCGGCGGTGCGGGCGTTTCTGCGCGAGGAGGGCGTGGACATGGCGGTGGTGAATGACCCGGATGGCCGGCTGATCGCTCCGCTGGGCGTGAAGGGCGTGCCGCTGCACCTGGTGGTGGATGGCGCGGGCCGCATCCGCTTCGTCGAGACCGGCTACACCACGCCCTGGGGCCTGCGCGCACGGCTGTGGTGGGCAGGGAACTTCAGTTAGGGAGGCGCTGACCCATTCCTCCCCCACATGCGGGGGAGGTCAGGAGGGGGATGCGCGGCTTGATCTGGCGCGGGCTCATCCCCTTCCCATCGCGGGCTGGCGCCCGTCTCGCGTCAGGAGCGTGGCCTTTAGCCGCGCGGCCCGGAAGCCGGCATGCCTCAACCCTCTGCCGGCGCGGACGGCAAGGGCTGCCCTCCGCGCCAGATCTGCTCGACATCCTCCGCCGGGCTCGGCCGGCGGAAGTGGTAGCCCTGCCCGTACTGGCAGCCGAGCCGGTGCAGTTCCGCCCACTGTTCGGCGGTCTCGATACCCTCCGCGAGGCTGTGCACGCCCAGATGGCTGGCGAACTGGATCACGGTGTTGACGATGGCCCAGCGCGTGCGGTCGGTCAGCATCTCGTCCACGAAGGACTTGTCGACCTTGAGCACGTGGATGGGCAGCTCAGCGATGCGGCTGAGCGAGGAGAAGCCGGTGCCGAAGTCGTCCAGCGAGATGCTGAAGCCCGCCTCGGCCATCCGCCGCACCTGCGCCTCCAGCTCGCCAGTCTCCAGCATCATCGCGCTTTCGGTCACCTCCAGTTCGATCAGCGCCGGCGGCAGGCCGGCCTCGCGCGCCATGCGCTCGACCATCTCCACCACGTCTCCCTGCCCGAACTGGCGCACGGACAGGTTCACCGCCACCTTCGTCTCCATGCCGCCGGCGCGCCACGCGGCCAGCTGCCGGCAGGCCTCCCGGACGACCCATTCGCCCAGCGGCTTGATCAGGCCGGAGTCCTCGGCCACGGGGATGAATTCCGCCGGCGAGATCATGCCCCGCTCGGGATCCCGCCAGCGGGCCAGCGCCTCGACGCCGACCATGCGGCCGCTGGCCAGCTCCACGATGGGCTGGTAGAGCAGATGCAGCTCGCCCCCGGCCAGGGCCCGGTGCAGCCGGCCCTCCAGGTCCAGCCTTCGCTGCTGCCGCGCGGAGATGTCGCTCGAATAGAAACGATAACCGTTGCGCCCGCAGGTCTTGGCCAGGTACAGGGCCGCGTCGGCATGGCGGATCAGGTCGTCCACGTTTTCCGAGTGGTCGGGGAAGCGGCTGATGCCGATGCTGGCCCGCATGTAGATCTCGGCGCCCGAGAGGAGGAACGGCGCCTCGAGGATCCGCAGGATCGCCCTCGCACGGCCCGCGACACGCTCAATGATGATCTCGATCGGGTCGGCCTCGACCTCCGGGCAGGTGAGCAGGATCAGGAACTTGTCCCCGCTCAGGCGGGCCAGCAGCGCCCCCTCCGGCATCGCCCCCCGCAGGCGCGCGGCCACGTCGCGCAGCAGCGCATCCCCGGCCGGGTGGCCGCGGGTGTCGTTGATCAGCTTGAAGTTGTCGAGATCGACCAGCATGACCGCCAGGGCGCCGCCATGGGCGCGGGCCCGCTCCAGCGCCGTGCCCACTTCGCGGACGAAGACCGCGCGCCGGGGCAGGCCGGTCAGCTCGTCGTAATAGGCCTGGTGCTCCAGCTGGGCCTCCATGACGGCGTGCTCATGGCGGGTGCGCAGGGCGCTGATGCCAAAGGCCAGATCCAAGGCCAGCTCCTTGAGCAGGTCGATTTCCCCGGCATCGAAGGCCCCCGCCTCGGCGGCATAGATGCAGAGCACGCCGAAGGCCGTGCCGCCCTCCATCAGGGGCAGGCAGGCCAGCGCCTGGTAGCCGCGCAGGAGGGCCGCCTCGCGCCACGGGTCGAACCCCGGCGCGACCGCAAGGTCGCCCAGCACGCAGGTCGTGCCCGTGCGGATGGCCGTGCCCGCCGGCCCGCGCCCGCGCCCGCGCGGCACGTCGGCCCAGCTGAGGGCCAGCCCGTCGGTATAGCCCTCGTCATGCCCGGCCACCGCCACCACGCGCACGCCGCGCGCCTCGTCCTGCTCCGCGAAGCCCACCCAGGCCAGCCGGTAGCCATGCGCGACGGCGTTGCCGCAGACCCGCTGCAGCAGCCGATGCTCGTCGTCGGCATGGATCAGGTCGTGGTTGCTGGTGCGGATGAGCTGCAGGGCCCGTCCAACCTTCTCCAGCTCGCGCTCGTGCAGGCGGTGCCGCCCGATCTCCGCCTCAAGCTCGCGGTTCAGCGCGTCCTGCCCGAGGGCATGGCGATGCAGCGAACGAAGATGGAAGAACGCCAGCAGGGTGAGAAAAAGCCCGCCGGCCAGCACCAGCCACGGCCAGGCGGGCCGTTCGGCCCGGTAGTGATCCGTGCCGGCTGCGGGGGCGGCGATCAGGATCAGCGCCTGCCCGCCGATGGCATGGACTTTCTCCAGCCTTCGGCCCTCCGTCGGCGGCGGGGGAGGCGGCAGGCCGGGAGGCAGCGGCGCGGCCAGCCGGGCGCGCTGATGGGCCACCAGGCGGGCCTCGCCCTCCCCGCCGCGCTCCATCAGCCACAGGCTGACGCCGCGCTTCTCCAGTCCCGCCACGGCCTGATGCAGCAGCTTGGCGGGCAGGATGCCCGCCATCACGAAGCCGCGCAGGCTCGCGCGCCTCGTTCCGACATCCGCGGGGTCGTATGCCCCGGCATAGACCGGCAGGATGAGCAGCTGGCAGAGCTGCTCGCGGATCCGGGAGCAAAGCGGGGGGCGCAGGATGGCGACCAGCTCGCCGCCATCGCGGGACCGCTCCAGGGCCGCGCGGAGGTCGGGCTCGGTGGCCAGGTCCTGCCCCAGCAGCAGGGTGCTGCCATCCTTGGTCGCGACCTGCCGCACAGGAAAGCGGGGTGCATCGATCGTGCCCTCGGCAGGCATCCAGAACAAGGCGTGCAGTTCGGGACGTCTGTCCAGCACGGGCTGGCCGAAGGTACGGAATTCCTCGTCGCTGACCTCCCGGGAGGCCATGAAGAAATTGCGCAAGGCATGGACAGCTCCCGCGCTGCGGTCGAGCTCGCGCCCCACCATCTCGAAGCGGTCCGAGGCATCGAGCAGGAAGGCTCCGGTCATGCGGTCCTCTTCCGCCTGGCGGGAGATGTGCGTGGCCTGCCAGAAACCGGCCATGGAAAGCATCACCCCGACCAGCAGGACGAATCGCGCAGCCAGAAGCAGGGAACGTGAATGCCGTGAAGACAACTTGACCTCCTTGTGCAATGGGGTGAGGCGGAGAACGGCCGCGACAACCCGCGAGGTTTTCTTGCTCTTTGTAATGCATGGAGGTTTATTGTCAACCCGACCCCTGCTTTGTGGTCCGCCCAGGGGCTGCTAATGTCCGCCCATGCGCCTACGCAGCACCCTCTTCCTCTGGACCCTGCTCGCCACCGGCCTGCCGCTGCTGGGGCTGACGCTCGTGCTGCTCTCATGGAGCGAGCAGCGCTATCTGGCCGAGGTGGACCGTGACATGAACGGCCGCCTCAACGCCCTGGCGACCGAGATCGACAACCACCTGGGCTACGAGCGCGAGGTGATCCGCGGCATCGCCCAGTCCGCCGCCATGCAGGACTTCCTGCCGGTGGCGCGGGCGGCGAACGAGGGCGCGCGCCATCCCGACTCCCTGCCGCTCAAGAACCAGCTGACCCAGTTCCTGGCGACCCTGCAGCGCACCGTGCCGGGCCTCGGCAGCCTGCGCGTGCTGGACGGGCAGGGCAACACCCTGATCAAGATCACCGGCGGCAGGATCCACCCGGCCATGTATCCAAGCCTTGGCAGCGTGGAGTACGCGGAGGAGGAGTTGATGGAGCCGGACCTCGCCCGCAACCTGCGCCAGTTGCCGCCGGGCGAGATCGGCTTCGTCCAGTTGCCGCAAAGCCGCTGGGACCTGCTGACCGGCCAGACGCTGACCATGCTGACCGCGCTGGTGCCGCTGGGCGAGGCGGGGCATCCGGCCGCCGCGCTGGCGGTGAACACCTTCGGCGAATACCTCGACCGCATCCTGCGCCTGGCGCCGCGACCGCCGGGGGCGGAACTGCTGATCGCCGAGCGTAATCTGGATGATCGCCGCCGCAACGGCCTGCTGCTCTACCATGACCGGCTGGACACCCGCTTCAGCGCGCCCAAGCCGCATGAGGTCAAGCTGCAGAGCACCGACCAGGCCGAGCTTTGGACGCATGTGCAGCGGCGGCCCTTCGGCGTGTTCAGCACCCGCGACGGGCAGTGGCGCATCTACTATCAGGAATACCATCCCTACCCGAACCAGCTGACCGGCTGGGTGCTGGCCTTCGCGATCCCGGGCGATGGCCTGCATGGCCCCTACGCCGGCCTGCGCCAGGCGCTCTGGTTGCTGGTGCTGCTGGCCTTCGCCGCCTCCGCCCTGCTGGCCTGGCTGGGGTCGCGCCACCTGGCCCGCCCGATCCTGCGGCTGCGCGAGGCGCTGCGCGACTTCGCCGGCAACCCGGCGCGCCGCGTGCAGGCCCAGAGCCGCACGCGGGAGATCCAGGAACTGGAAGCGGACTTCAACGCCATGGCCGACCGCCTGCGCGCGGCCGAGGACGAGCGCAGCCGCGCCGAGCGCCACGCCATGCAGCAGGCCAAGCTGGCCAGCGTCGGCCAGATGGCGGCCGGCATCGGCCACGAGATCAACAACCCGCTCAACAACATCCTCTCGCTCGCCACCCTGATCGAGCGCGGCCTGCCCCGGAACGCGGACAGCCTGCGCGAGGATATGCACGACCTGCGCGAGGAGGCCCGGCGCGCCGGGCGCATCGTGCGCGGGGTGATGAACTTCGCCCGCCAGCTGCCGCCCGAGCACCGCCCCTTCCGCGTCTGCCCCTGGCTGCGCGAAACGGTGGAGCGGCTGGAGCCCGAGGCGATGGCCGCCGACGTGCATTTCGACCTGAGCTCCTGCGCCCCCTCGTGCGAGGCCGTGGCGGATGCCGATCAGCTCCAGCAGGTGCTGCTCAACCTGCTGCGCAACGCCCTGCATGTCTCGCCGGCGCACACGCGCATCCAGGTCGCCGGCGCCTGCGCGGACGGACGCCTGCGCGTCTGCGTGCGCGACGCCGGACCGGGCATGCCTGCGGATGTCATGGCGCGCATCTTCGACCCCTTCTTCACCACCAAGGCGGTCGGCGAGGGCACGGGACTCGGCCTGTCCATCAGCCTCGGCATCGTCCAGTATCATGGCGGCACTCTTTCCATCCGCAACCGCGAGGATGCCCGCGGCGTCGAGGCCTGCTTCGAGGTCCCGCTGACCCCGTCATCACCGCGTTTGACGCCGCCCGAAGATAGCCTTTGATGCCCCAGTCCCGCACCAACGCCCTCAAACCCACCGTCCTGTTCGTCGATGACGACCCGCGCGCCGGCGAGCTGTTCGCCCGCTTCGCCCGCCAGGAGCCCTATGCCGTCGAGGTCTTCCGCGACCCCAGGGACGCGCTGAAAAGGATGGAGGCCCAGCCGCCTGCGCTGATCGTCTCCGACCTGAAGATGCCGGGCATGAGCGGCATCGAGCTGCTGCAGGCGGTGCGGGCGCGCCAGCCCAGGCTGCCGTTCATCCTGATCACCGGCTATTCGACCATGGACGACGCCATCGAGGCCCTGCGCCTCGGCGCGACCGATTTCATCAAGAAGCCCTTCGAGATGGACGAGCTGCTGGCCCTGGTGCGCGAGCAGCTCGAGCGCCGCACCCCGCCCAAGGAGCCCGCGCGCCGCTACGGCGGCATGCTGGGCGATTCACCCCCCATCCATGCCGTCTACAAGGTGATCGAGAAGATCCATGACGTGCGCGTGAACGTGCTGATCGAGGGCGAATCCGGCACCGGCAAGGAGCTGGCGGCGCGCGCGGTGCACAACCTGTCCGACTTCGAGGACAAGCCCTTCGTGGTGATCGACTGCGGCGCCATCACCGGCAGCCTGCTGGAGTCCGAGCTGTTCGGCCACGAGAAGGGGGCCTTCACCGGCGCCACCCATACCAAGCCCGGCCTGCTGGAGGTCGCCTCCGGCGGCACGGTGTTCCTCGACGAGATCGGCAACATCTCGGACGCCATGCAGACCAAGCTGCTGCGCGTGGTGCAGGAGCAGCAGGTGACCCGCGTCGGCGGCGTGCAGCCCATCGACATCGACGTGCGCTTCGTGGTCGCCAGCAACCGCGACCTCGCCAGGATGGTGGAGGAAGGCACCTTCCGCCACGACCTCTACCACCGCCTGAACGTGGTCAAGCTGCGCATGCCGCCCCTGCGCGAGCGGCGCGAGGACATTCCCACCCTGGTCCGGCACTTCGTGCGCGAGATCGCCGGGCGTTACCACCGCGACGTGGAGGGCTTCGACGCACAGAGCATGGCGCTGCTGACGGCCTACGCCTGGCCGGGCAACGTGCGCGAGCTGAAGAACCTGATCGAGCGCCATGTCGCGCTGGCCGAGCAGCCCCTGCTGCATATCGAGCGGATGCCCTCGGCCGCCGCGCCGCCATCGGACGGCGGCGCCCCGGATGCAGTCGCCCCCCTTGCTGCAGCGCCCGTCGGGACCGGGGCCATCGACGCCGACCAGCCCACGCTGGAGGCGCTGGAGCGCCGCTACATCCTCAAGACCCTGCGCCGGCTGGACGGCAACCGCGAGCAGACGGCGCGCGCCTTGGGCATCAATAAGTCCACTCTATGGCGCAAATTGCAAACCTTCGGCGAGGAATGATTGCATCCTGCAATGAGCGGTCATTGCATCTTGCATCGCACCCGTCGCGGGCAAATCGGCCAACCCATTGTTTTTCAAGGAAACCCTGAGTTGGCACGCCGCATGCAATGATGATTTCCGTGTTAATCACGCAATCACAAACAGATGAGGAGAGCACCATGCAGAGCAACCGTCGCGTATTCCTGAAGGGCAGCCTGGCCGCCAGCGCCGTAGGCGTCGCCGTAGGCGCAGGCCTGCTGACCCCGCGCGCCGCCTTCGCGGCCTGGCCGGAAGCGGCCTACAAGGCCAAGAGCATGGGCGACGCCCTGACCGCCGCCATGGGCGCAGGCTCCGCCGCCGACAGCGCCGACGTCACCGTCAAAGCCCCGGACATCGCCGAGAACGGCGCTGTCGTACCGGTCACCGTGGAAGGCAAGGGCGCTGCTGAAGCGGTTGCCATCCTGGTCGAAGGCAACGAAATGCCGCTGGTTTGCAACTACAACCTGACCGGCGCCGCGGCTTACCTGTCCACCCGCATCAAGATGGGCAAGACCTCCAACGTGGTTGGCGTGGTCAAGGCCGGCGGCAAGCTGCTGCAGGCCAAGAAAGAAGTCAAGGTCACCATCGGCGGCTGCGGCGGCTGATCGCCCCCTCCCCCTGACCTTTATCTGTCTTAACTGAATTCACCAGGAGATATTTCAATGGCTGGTAGCATCAAAATCCGCGCCTCCGTATCCGGCGACATGGCCGAAGTCAAGTGCCTGATCACCCACCCGATGGAGCCTGGCAACCGCAAGGACAAGACCACGGGCGCCGACATCGCCACCAAGTTCATCACCGACGTGACCGCCGAGGTGAATGGCAAGGTGGTTCTGGCTGGCAACATGTCCGCCGCCGTGTCCAAGAACCCGTTCCTGTCCTTCAAGGCCCCGGCCAAGTCGGGCGACAAGGTCAAGATCACCTGGAAAGACAACGCCGGTGAGACCGACTCCGAAGAAGCCGCCATCGCCTGATTC
>SDAY01000012.1 GCA_006212015.1 Halothiobacillaceae bacterium | reverse complement strand
TGGCGCATGCGCCTCGTGCCCGGCGATGCGGTCAATCTGCTGGATGGCACACGCCGGCCTCTGGCGGGGTTCATCGGCCAGGCCTGCGACGCCCTGGCCGGGATCGGCCATCCCGAACGCTTCTTCAAGATGCTGCGCGATCTTGGCCTGAGCGTCGATGATCATGCCTTCGCCGATCACCATGCCTATGCGCCCGCCGATCTCGCGCCCTTCGGTCAGCGCCCGCTGCTGATGACGGAGAAGGATGCGGTAAAATGCCAGGCCTTCGCCCGCGCCAATCACTGGTACCTGCCCGTCGAGGCCGAACTGGACGCGGGGTTCGCCGAATTCATCCTCAACCGCCTGGAGTCTTTCCGCGATGGACAAACGCCTGCTTGAAATCCTCGCCTGCCCGGTGACCAAGGGGCCGCTGGTCCATGACAAGGCCGCCAACGAGCTGATCTCCATCGCCGCGCGGCTGGCCTATCCGATCCGCGACGGCATCCCGGTCATGCTGCCGGAGGAGGCGCGCAAGCTGGACGAGGCCGAGGCCGAGCAGCTTCGCGCCCAGCATCCGGCGGCTGGACACCTCCCTGTGTCCAGCCCTGCGGGGAACGCTGCGCGTTCCATCGTCGTTCCTGACGATGATGTTGCCACCTGATATGGGCTACAAGCTCGTCATTCCCGCCCGCTACGGCTCCTCGCGCCTGCCCGGCAAGCCCCTGCTGGGCATCGCCGGCAAGCCGCTGATCCGGCATGTCATCGAGCGCGCCCGCCAGGCGGCGGCGGACGAGATCGTGCTGGCGACGGACGACGAGCGCATCGCCACCGTCTGCGAACCGCTGGGCGTGAAGGTGCTGATGACCTCGCCGGAGCATGCCACCGGCACCGACCGGCTGGCCGAGGTCGCGCGCCTGATGGGCTGGCCGGACGATGCCATCGTGGTCAACCTGCAGGGCGACGAGCCGCTCATCCCGTTTGAGCTGCTTGACCGCCTGGCCGCCAACCTCGCCGCGTTTCCGCAGGCGGCCATCGCCACCCTGTGCACGCCCATCCACCATGCGCGCGACCTGTTCGATCCGCATGTGGTCAAGGTGGTGCGCGACAAGTTCGGCTTCGCGCTCTATTTCAGCCGCGCCTCGATCCCGTGGGAGCGTGACGCCTTCGGCATGGAGGCGGACCGTCATCACGACCACGGTTTCCGCCACCTCGGGCTGTATGCCTATCGCGCGGGCTTCCTGCGCGACTTCGCCCAGTGGCCTGAAGCGCCCATCGAGGGTCTGGAGAAGCTGGAGCAGCTGCGCGCCCTGTGGAACGGCGCGCGCATCCATGTGGACGTGGTGGCCGAGCCGCCGGGGCACGGCGTGGACACGCCGGAGGACCTGGCGCGGGTCGAGGCCCTGCTGACGCGCATGTGACCGTGGATTCCATGTAGAAGCGAGCTTGCTCGCTCCTACAGGCCCTCGGTCTTTCCGCTCAACAGGCCCATCAGGACCGCAGCCTCCTCGTCCGTCATCAGTTGGCGAGCCACGGGATGCGGTTCATGACGGACCTCGCTGAGCAGAGGAATCTGGAAGTGGCGCGGGGCGCGCCGCCGGGCCTGGCCGTAGAGGTTGTCCTGCATCCTGCCCGCGCCGATCTCGCGCAGCACCAAGGTCGGCCCATCCCGGAGGATGTCCACCACGCAGACGCGGCGGCCCTCGATGAAGGCCTCGCGGCCCAGCAGGCGCGTGAGCCGTTGAAGCAGATCGTTTTCGTTCATGATCGTATCTAACCGGAGTCGAGGTGAGTATGCAGTGGGAGTTGCTGGATCGCGAGGTTCTTTACCAGGGGTTTTTCCGTTTCGAGCGCTATCACCTGCGTCATCAGAAATACGCGGGCGGGTGGAGCGGGGTCTACACCCGGGAGATGTTCGAACGCGGTCATGCCGTCGCGGCGCTGCCCTATGACCCCAAGCGGGATGCGGTGGTGATGCTGGAGCAGTTCCGCCCCGGCGCGCTGGATGCCCCCGGCGGGCCGTGGCTGCGGGAATTCCCGGCGGGCATGGTCGAGCCCGGCGAGGATCTGGAGGACGTGGTCCGTCGGGAAATGATGGAGGAGGCTGGGCTCGTGCCGAAGCGCCTGGAGTTCATCACCCGTTTCTGGGTCAGCCCCGGCGGCACGACGGAGAGCCTGCATCTCTACTACGCCGAGGTGGATAGCGAGGGCGTGGGCGGGCTGCATGGCCTGGACCATGAAGACGAGGACATCCGCGTCACCGTCGTGCCGCGCGAGGAGGTCATCGCCATGATGCGGGACGGCCTGATCTGCTCGGCCACGCCCCTGGTGCTGGCTCAGTGGCTGGCGCTCAACGCCGATCGCCTGCGTCAGGGCTGATACACAGGGCATCCGCCAGCACTGGGTGGCGGATATGTCCCTCTGCGATGTTGAGGCCTCGCGCCAGATGGGGGTCATCCTTCATGGCCTGCCGCCAGCCCTTGTCGGCCAGCGCCTGCACGAAGGGCAGGGTGGCGGCGTTGAGCGCGAGGGTGGCGGTCAGCGGCACCGCGCCCGGCATGTTGCTGACCCCGTAGTGCAGCACGCCTTCTGCGACGAACACGGGCTCGGCATGGGTCGTGGCACGCGCCGTCTCGATGCAGCCGCCCTGGTCGATGTCCACGTCCACGATCACGCTGCCCCTGGGCATGCAGCGCACCATTTCCCGCGTGACGAGCCTGGGCGCGCGCGCCCCGGGCACCAGCACCGCGCCGATCAGCAGGTCGGCCCGGGCCAGCGCATCCTCGATGCCTTCGCGGGTGGCGATGGCGGTCCTCACCCGGCCGGGCAGTTCGGCCTCCAGCCCGCGCAGGGCGGGGAGGGAGCGGTTGAGTACGGTCACCTCCGCACCGAGTCCTGCCGCCATCCTCGCGGCATTCCGCCCCACGCTCCCGGCACCGAGGATGACCACGCGGCCCGGCGGCACGCCCGGAACCCCGGGAAGCAGGACGCCGCGCCCGCCCTGGGGCTTCTGCAGATACCAGGCGCCAACCTGGACGCTCATGCGCCCGGCCACCTCGGACATGGGCGCGAGCAGTGGCAGGCTGCCATCCGGCGCGGTGACGGTCTCGTAGCCGATGCCCACCACCCCGCGCGCCAGCATCTCGCGCGCAAGCTCGGGACAGGCGGCAAGATGCAGGAAGGTGAACACGACCTGCCCCTCGCGCATCCACGGCCATTCGCCTGGCTGCGGCTCCTTCACCTTCACGATCATCTCGGCCTCGGCCCAGATCGACGCGGCATCGCCCATGATCCGCGCACCGGCCCGGACATAGTCCGCATCGCCCGCGCCTATGCCCACGCCCGCGTCCCGCTCGACCAGCACCGCGTGGCCGTGCGCGACCAGCTCGCGAATGCTCGATGGGGTGAGGCCCACGCGGTACTCGTGGGTCTTGATCTCGCGCGGCACGCCGATCTTCATGTCCATGCCCTGTTCATTGCCATGCCCCAAGCATAGGCGCCGGGAGCGGGCCGTGAGGGGGGTGCTACAATGCGGCATCATTTTTTTGCCTCAGGAGTGATCGACCATGCTTGAAAGCCATCGCCTGCACGTCGCCGAACGCGCTGCCCAAGGTTTGCCCCCGCTGCCGCTGACTGCGGAACAGGTGGCCGCGCTGGTCGAGCTGCTGAAGAACCCGCCCGCGGGCGAAGAGGCGACCCTGCTGGAGCTGATCACCGACCGCGTGCCGCCCGGCGTGGACCCCGCCGCCTATGTCAAGGCCGCCTTCCTCGCCGACGTCGCCAGGGGTGCGGCCGCCTGCCCGCTGATCGAGCGCAAGCGTGCGACCTTCCTGCTTGGCACCATGCTTGGTGGCTACACCATCCAGCCGCTGATCGCCCTGCTCGATGACGAGGCGGTGGCCGGGGAGGCCGTCAAGGCGCTGTCCGGCACCCTGCTGGTGTACGACGCCTTCCGCGACGTGGAGGACAAGGCCAAGGCCGGCAACGCGCATGCGCAGAAGGTCATGACGGCCTGGGCCGAGGCCGACTGGTTCAGGAACCGCGCCAGGCTGCCGGAAGAGATCACTGTCACCGTGTTCAAGGTGCCGGGCGAGACCAACACCGACGACCTCTCGCCCGCGCAGGAGGCCTGGAGCCGTCCGGACATCCCCCTGCACGCCAAGGCCATGCTGGTCAGCAAGTTGCCCGACGGGCTTGCGACCATCGAGCAGCTCAAGGCCAAGGGGCATCCCATCGCCTACGTGGGCGACGTGGTCGGCACCGGTTCCAGCCGCAAGTCCGCCATCAACTCCGTGCTCTGGCACATGGGCGCCGACATCCCGTTCGTGCCGAACAAGCGCACCGGCGGGGTGATCCTCGGCGGCAAGATCGCGCCGATCTTCTTCAACACCGCCGAGGATTCCGGCGCGCTGCCGATCGAGGTGGACGTGTCCGCCATGGAGACCGGCGACGTCATCACCGTGCGTCCGCATGCCGGTGAGGTGGTGAAGGATGGCGAGATCATCGCCCGCTTCGACATGAAGCCGACCACCCTGGCCGACGAGGTGAGGGCAGGGGGGCGCATCCCGCTGATCATCGGCCGTGCGTTGACCGATCGCGCCCGCGCCGCGCTGGGCCTGAGCGCCTCCGACGTATTCATGCGCCCGGTCGCGCCCGCCGACACCGGCAAGGGCTACACCCTGGCGCAGAAGATGGTCGGCAAGGCCTGCGGCGTTCCGGGCGTGCGTCCCGGCACCTACTGCGAGCCGCGCATGACCACCGTCGGTTCCCAGGACACCACCGGCGCGATGACCCGCGACGAGCTGACCGAGCTCGCCTGCCTGGGCTTCTCCGCCGACCTCGTCATGCAGTCCTTCTGCCATACCGCCGCCTACCCGAAGCCGGTGGACATCAAGCTGCAGCACAGCCTGCCGGCGTTCATCCAGACCCGCGGCGGCGTGTCCCTGCGTCCGGGCGACGGGGTGATCCACTCCTGGCTCAACCGCATGGTGATGCCGGACACCGTCGGCACCGGCGGCGACTCCCACACCCGCTTCCCGATCGGCATCTCCTTCCCGGCGGGCTCCGGCCTCGTCGCCTTCGCCGCCGCGCTGGGCGTGATGCCGCTGGACATGCCGGAGTCCGTGCTGGTGCGCTTCAGGGGCGAGATGCAGCCGGGCATCACCCTGCGCGACCTGGTCAACGCCATCCCCCATGTCGCCATCCAGAAGGGCCTGCTGACGGTCGAGAAGAGGGGCAAGAAGAACGTCTTCAACGGTCGCGTGCTGGAGATCGAGGGGCTGCCGAACCTCAAGGTCGAGCAGGCCTTCGAGTTCGCCGACGCCTCCGCCGAGCGTTCCGCCAACGGCTGCACCGTGCGCCTGGGCAAGGAGCCGATCATCGAGTTCCTCAATTCCAATATCACCCTGCTCAAGTGGATGATCGCCGAGGGCTACGAGGACAAGCGCACCCTGTCCCGCCGCATCGAGGCGATGGAGGCCTGGCTGGCGAATCCGGTCCTGCTGGAGCCGGATGCCGACGCCGAGTACGCCGAGATCATCGAGATCGACCTTGCCGAGATCAGGGAGCCGCTGCTGGCCTGCCCGAACGATCCGGACGACATCAAGCCGCTGTCCGAGGTCGCGGGCGACACCGTGCACGAGGTCTTCATCGGCTCCTGCATGACCAACATCGGCCACTACCGCGCCGCCGGCAAGGTGCTGGAAGCGCATGGCGACGCCGTGCCGACCCGCCTGTGGATCGCCCCGCCGACCCGGATGGACGCCCACCAGCTGACCGAGGAGGGCTACTACGGCATCTTCGGCAAAGCCGGCGCGCGCACCGAGATGCCGGGCTGCTCCCTGTGCATGGGCAACCAGGCCCGCGTGGCGGATGGCACGACCGTGGTCTCCACCTCCACCCGCAACTTCCCCAACCGCATGGGCAGGGACACCAACGTCTACCTGGGCTCCGCCGAGCTCGCCGCCGTGTCCGCCATCCTCGGCCATCTGCCGACCGTGCCCGAGTACATGGAGCATGTGAAGATGCTGGAGCCGCTGGCGGACGACGTGTACCGCTATCTCAACTTCCACGAGATCGCGGAATACAGGAAGCAGGCCGACAAGGTCATCCCCATCGTCGCCGCTTGAGTGATGGGTGTCACCGGGCTTCACAGAAGGGGCGCTTGCTGGCATAATGCGCGCTTCGTTTCGGGGCGTAGCGCAGTCTGGTAGCGCACTAGTCTGGGGGACTAGTGGTCGCAGGTTCAAATCCTGTCGTCCCGACCATCAAATCAAGTTGTCAGGAAGGTCGCCCAGTGCGGCCTTTCTGCTTTTTGGGCTTCTGGGTTACGCATGATCTTGGCTGGCAGCCTGTCGGGCTTGGGAGGCTGGGGCGAAACGGTCGCCGGACGGCCCGTAACCGCCGTGATGAATGATCTTCACCTTACCCACAGAAGCTGTGGATAAGCTTGTGGGGAATATGTGTTGATACGCCCTTGTTATTGATCGCCCCTGGGGTGGGCATGCATGGGTTAAAATTTAACCAGTCATACAAGTGCCTATAAATCAATGGGTTGCGAGTGGCGTCTTCGGTTGCATGAATGCCCTGATGATCTGTTGAAGCGAGCTTCGGGTTTCAGTGGGCGATGTGCATAACCAATCCAAAG
The DNA here is from genome assembly GCA_006212015.1 of Halothiobacillaceae bacterium. Classification (GTDB taxonomy): domain Bacteria; phylum Pseudomonadota; class Gammaproteobacteria; order Halothiobacillales; family Halothiobacillaceae; genus Thiofaba. The sequence continues at coordinate 27,035 of SDAY01000012.1, read as the reverse complement.
AAAGTCAATACACAAGGTTGATGTGATCTCATGTCAAGTGACAAGTGGCGCGCAAGTCATTGATCATGAATAAATGCCAAGATTTATTTATGGCTCATCAGTGAGATCATCGCGTCGGCATTGCCGGAAGCGAATTCCGGGTCAGCATGGCTTCCTCGGGTTACAATGCGAGCCATTGATTTTTGACTGATGGCCATGCGTACTCCTGAACTGCTCTCGCCCGCCGGCACCCTGAAGAACATGCGTTACGCCTTCGCCTATGGGGCGGACGCGATCTATGCCGGCCAGCCGCGCTACAGCCTGCGCGTGCGCAACAACGACTTCCTCGAGGACAATCTCGCCATCGGCATTCGCGAGGCGCGTGCGCTGGGCAAGAAGTTCTTCGTCGCGATGAACGTGATGCCGCACAACGCGAAGGTGCGCACCTTCCTGCGCGATGTCGAGCCCATCATCGAGATGGCTCCGGATGCGCTGATCATGGCCGACCCCGGCCTGATCATGATGGTGCGCGAGCGCTGGCCGGACATGCCCATCCACCTCTCGGTCCAGGCCAACACCGTCAACCACGCCGGGGTGAAATTCTGGACGTCCGTCGGGGTCGAGCGGGTGATCCTCTCGCGCGAGCTGTCGCTGGACGAGATCAGCGAGATCCGCCAGGAATGCCCGGACACCGAGCTCGAGGTGTTCGTGCATGGCGCCCTGTGCATCGCCTATTCGGGCCGCTGCCTGCTGTCCGGCTATTTCAACCACCGCGACCCGAACCAGGGCACATGCACCAACTCCTGCCGCTGGGAATACAAGACGGTCGCCGCCGAGGAGGATGCCTCCGGGGTCATCCGCCCACCCGCCGAGGCGGTGATCTCGCTCGATGCGCTCAATGCCGCCTCCAAGGCCGGTGTCAGCGGGGACCGGCGGCATCCCCTGGCCGATCAGGTCTACATGCTGGAGGAGGCCAGTCGCCCGGGCGAACTGATGCCGATCTTCGAGGACGAGCACGGCACCTACATCATGAACTCGAAGGATCTGCGCGCCATCGAACATGTGCACAAGCTGGCCAGGATCGGGGTCGACTGCCTCAAGATCGAGGGGCGAACCAAGAGCCACTACTACGTCGCGCGCACGGCGCAACTCTACCGTCAGGCCATTGACGATGCGGTGGCGGGTCGCGAATTCAATCCGGAATTGATCGGCAAGCTGGAATCGCTGGCGCATCGCGGCTATACCGATGGCTTCTTCGAGCGTCACCACACCCACGAATACCAGAACTACCTCGATGGCGCCTCCAAGAACAGCGCGCAGATCTTCGTCGGCGAGATCACCGGCATCGATGCCGCCAGCGGCCTGGCCGAGGTGGTGGTGAAGAACAAGATCAGCGTCGGCGACCGCATGGAATTGGTGCTGCCGCAAGGCAACCGCGAATTCGTCGTCGAGGGCATGACGGACATGCAGGGGCAACCGCTGGAGGTCGCGCCAGGCAGCGGATGGACGGTGCGCCTGCCACTGCCGTCGTCCGATATCCATCTCGGCCTCCTCGCGCGCCATATCTGAGCCGCATCATGGGTCGCCTTGATCGATATCTGATGCGCGAAGCCCTGGTGGCCATGTTTGCCGCATCCGGCGTGCTGTGGATCGCGATGATGGCCAACGTGGGTGTCCAGCTTTTTGGCACGGTCATGGCCGGTGCCTTGCCGGGCCAGATCCTGCCTGGCCTCCTCTGGGCCAATGCGGTCAAGTTTCTGCTGTTCATCCTGCCGGTCGCCGGGTTTCTCGGCCTGTTGCTCGCCTTGGGGCGGCTCTATCGTGACCACGAAATACCGGTGCTGCTGGCCTGCGGGGCCTCCCCGCTGCGTTTGCTTCGCCCCATCGTATGGATGGCCTTGATCTGGTCGCTGGCGGTCGCCTGGCTATCGCTCGCCTACTGGCCGGCCACCCAGGCCGCACGTGATGACATGCTGCAACAGGCGCGCACGGCGTCCATGTACGAACAGTTGCCGGTGGGGCGTTTTCTGGTGGCCGACGAGGGCAGGGTGACCGTGTATGCCGAACGCCTGGGCAAGGATGGCCGAACCATCGAGGATGTCTTCGTCCATACCCGCCTGCCGGATGCGGAAGGGGTGGAGCGCGCCAGGCGCGCATGGTTTGAAGAAGACGCGGAGGGCGTTCGCCGGTTGGTGCTCGAGGATGGTCGTCGCTATGACGGCTTCATCGGCCAGGGTGGCTGGCGTGTGATGGAGTTTTCCGAACATCGCATCGATCTTGGCCTCGAGCGCAATCCTGCGGCGGAGAGGAGCAAGCGCTCCTCGGCCAGCAGCATGGATTTGTGGCTGCAGGGCTCGCGTGATGCACTCGCGGAGCTGATCAAGCGCGCCTCCCAACCCGTCAGTGCGTTCCTTCTGGCCCTTCTGGCGCTGCCGCTTGCGCGGGTCGCACCGCGACAGGGTCGTTTCGCACGTCTTGGTGCGGGCATCCTCATCTATGTCATCTATTTCAACCTCATCGCCGTTGCCGGGAAGATGGTCCAGGATGGTCGGCTTGCGCCGCTGGCCGGTGCCCTGCTGCCGCATCTGTTGCTGCTGGCATTGATCGTCTTCCTGTTCTGGCGGCTTGGGGCATTCAACCGAACCCGGTGGGTCATCCAGCATGCGCACCCTTGATCGCTACATTCTGCGCACCGTTCTGGGTGGAACCCTGATGACGCTGGGCGCCTTGATGGGATTGGCCTTCATTCTTCTGTCGCTCGATGAAGTGGACAAGATCGAGGGGGCCTACACCATCGGCAAGGCCTTGCTGTTCGTGCTCTTCACCCTGCCGGGTTACATGCTCGAGTTTTTTCCGCTGGCCACCCTGGTGGGCAGCCTGATGGCGCTCGGTCAGCTCGCCTCGGGCAACGAGATCACCGCCATGCGCGCCGCGGGCCTCTCCCTGGCAAGGCTCGCCCGTCCGGTGCTCCTTTCAGGGGTGATCCTGGGCTTGGGGGGCATGCTGATGGGGGAAACCATCGGTCCGCTGGGGCAGACCGAAGCCCGCCTGATGCGCGCCGAGGCCATGGGCAAGACCCTCTCCATGCAGGGCGAGCAGGGGCTCTGGCTGCGCGAGGGCGAACGCTTTGTCCATGTGGATTTCGTGACGCCAGGCGGTGATCTCCACGGCATCAAGGCCTTTGAATTCGATCGCGAGAATCACCTCGAGCAGGCCAGGCAGATTGCCCAGGCGACACCGGATGAGACGGGTTGGCGCGCGCGCGATGTCGTCAGCAACACCTTTGCCACGACGTCCATACAGTCAAACCATGCCCCACAGCAGACCTTGCCGGCCTTGGTTCCGGCCGAATTGCTCAATGTACTCGTGGTGCTTCCGCAATACATGAGCCTCGGCGAGCTATGGCGTTACGCCCGGTTCCTCGACGCCAATGGCCTGCAAAGCGAGTCCTACTGGCTGGCCTGGTGGGGCAAGCTGTTTGCCCCGCTCACTGTCATCGCCATGCTTCTGCTCGCCCTGCCGTTCGCCCTGGCCACGCGCCGCTCGGGTGGCGCGGGCCAGCGCCTCATCATCGGCATCCTGCTCGGTCTCGGGCTGTTGATCGCGGCGCGGCTCCTGACCCAGGGCGGCATGCTGGCCGGATTGCCCGCGATGGTGGCGGCCCTTGCTCCCCCCGTGCTTTTCCTGATGATTGCCATGGTTGTGCTAAGGCGCCAGGAGGCCAGCCATGCGTCTTGATCTGAACGATCACGTCGAACAACTGCCCGTCAGCCGGTTCACCGAGAAGGCGTACCTCGACTACGCCATGTACGTCATCCTCGACCGCGCCCTGCCGCATGTCGGGGACGGCCTCAAGCCGGTCCAGCGGCGCATCGTCTATGCCATGTCGGAGCTTGGCCTGTCGGCGGCCTCCAAGCACAAGAAGTCCGCCCGCACCGTGGGCGACGTGATCGGCAAGTACCACCCGCACGGCGATTCGGCCTGCTACGAGGCGATGGTGCTGATGGCGCAGCCGTTCTCCACCCGCTATCCACTGATCGACGGGCAGGGCAACTGGGGCTCGCCGGACGAGCCCAAGTCCTTCGCCGCCATGCGCTACACCGAGGCGCGCATGACACCCTATGCGCGCCTGCTGCTGGAGGAGCTTACGCAGGGCACGGTGGACTTCCAGCCCAACTTCGACGGCACGCTCGATGAACCCGCCCTGCTGCCCGCGCGCGTGCCCAACCTGCTGCTCAACGGCGTCACCGGCATCGCCGTGGGCATGGCGACCGACATCCCGCCGCACAACCTGCGCGAGGTCGTGAACGCCGCCGTGCATCTGCTCGATCACCCGGACGCCGACGTGGCCGCGCTTTGCGAGCACCTGCCCGGGCCTGACTTCCCGACTGCGGGCGAGATCATCACGCCCCGCAACGATCTGCGGAAGATCTATGCAACGGGCCTGGGCTCCATCCGCCAGCGCGCCATCTACGAGATCGAGGACGGCGACATCATCGTCACCGCCTTGCCCTACCAGGTTTCGGGCAGCAAGGTGCTGGAGCAGATCGCGGCGCAGATGCAGGCCAAGAAGCTGCCCCTGGTGTCCGACCTGCGCGACGAGTCGGACCACGAGCACCCGACCCGCCTGGTCATCATCCCACGCAGTCGCAATGTCGATGCCGACGAACTGATGACCCACCTGTTCGCCACCACGGACCTCGAACGCAGCTACCGCGTCAACATGAACGTGATTGGTCTCGATGGCCGTCCGCGCGTCATGACCTTGCTTGACCTGCTCTCCGAATGGCTGAGCTACCGCATCCAGACCGTGCGTCGCCGTATCCAGTGGCGTCTGGATCGGGTCGAGCGACGCCTGCATATCCTCGACGGCCTGCTGATCGCCTTCCTCAACATCGACGAGGTGATCGCCATCATCCGCCACGAGGACGAGCCCAAGGCCGTGCTGATGGCGCGTTTCGGCCTGTCCGACACCCAGGCCGAGGCCATCCTCGAACTCAAGCTCCGTCATTTGGCCAAACTCGAGGAGATGCAGCTGCGCAGCGAGCAGGCGGACCTGGCCAAGGAACGCGATGCCCTGCGTGCCTTGCTGGACAACGAGAAGAAACTGCGCGGCAAGGTGCGTGAGGAACTGCTGGCCGATGCCCGAACGCATGGCGACGATCGCCGTGCACCCCTGGTCGAGGCCAGCGCCGCGCAGGCGCTGGACGAATCCGCCCTGATCCAGAGCGAGCCGGTGACCGTCGTGCTCTCGCAGCAGGGCTGGGTACGTCTGGCAAAGGGCCATGATGTGGATGGCGCGGCCTTGTCGTACCGCACTGGGGATGGTTTCCTTGCCCAGGCCTCGGGGCGCAGCACGCAACAGGCCGTGTTCCTCGATAGCACGGGGCGTGCCTACGCGCTGCCCGCCCACACCCTTCCGTCCGCGCGCGGCCATGGCGAACCGCTCAGAGGTCGGCTCAGTCCGCAGGCTGGCGTGGGTTTTACCCATGTCCTGCTTGGCTCCGGGGACGAGCGCTTCCTGTTCGCCTCCAGCGCGGCTTTCGGCCTTGTCGCCGCGCTCGAACAGACCCACAGCCGGCAGCGCGCGGGCAAGACCTTCATCACCTTGCCGGAGGGCGCCAGTCTGCTTGCGCCCGTCGCCATTCGCGACGATGAGGCATGGGTCGCCCTGCTGGGCGGCGGCAACCTGCTGGTCTTCCCGCTTGAGGACTTGCTCAACGAAGGCCGAGGCGGGCGAGGGAGCAAGTTGATGGCCCTGAACAAGGATGAGCCGCTCATCGCCTTGACCCTGCTGGGCAAGGGCGATGTCCTGCGCGTGCACACCTCGGGGCGTTATCTGAACCTCTCGCCCGCCGACTGGCAGGGCATGATCAGCCAGCGCGCACGTCGAGGTCGCCCCCTGCCGCGCGGCTTCACCCGCGCCGAACGTTTGGAAACCATTCGATCCGACGATTGAATTCTTAACCAAAACCCCTATCTAATATGCCGCACCCAAAACCATAAGGACTCTTTGACGCATGAAACGCATTCTCCTGTTCCTGGCCACCAACCTTGCGATCATGATCGTGCTCACGCTCTCGTGGAGCATCATCTCCCGCGTGTTCGGGCTCGATCAGGTCAACACCCCCGGCGGCCTCAACCTGACCTCCCTGCTGGTCATGGCGGCCGTGTTCGGCTTTGGCGGCTCGTTCATCTCCCTGATGATGTCCAAGTGGGTCGCCAAGCGCAGCGTCGGCGCCCAGATCATCGAGCAGCCGTCCAATTCCACCGAGCTGTGGCTGATGGAAACCGTGCGCCGCCAGGCCAACGCCGCAGGCATCAAGATGCCCGAGGTCGCGATCTACGACTCCCCGGAGATCAACGCCTTCGCCACCGGTCCGGGCCGCAACAACGCCCTGGTCGCGGTCAGCACCGGCCTGCTCAACTACATGAGCCGCGACGAGGCCGAGGCCGTCATGGCGCACGAGATCGGTCACGTCGCGAACGGCGACATGGTGACCCTGACCCTGATCCAGGGCGTGGTGAACACCTTCGTGATCTTCTTCGCCCGCATCATCGGCAACTTTGTCGACCGCGTGGTGTTCAAGAACGAGGAGGGCAACGGCATCGCCTACATCGTCACCAGCATCATCGCCGAGCTGGTCCTGGGCATCCTTGCCAGCATCATCGTCATGTGGTTCTCGCGCCAGCGTGAATTCCGCGCCGACGCCGCCGGGGCCAGATTCGCCAGCCGCGACAAGATGATCGCCGCGCTGGAGAAGCTGCGCGCCATGCACGAGCCCAGCCACCTGCCGAGCCAGATGGCGGCCTTCGGCATCAACGGCGGCCAGCCGAGCCTGGCCCGGCTGTTCATGACCCACCCGCCGCTGGAAGAGCGCATCGAAACCCTGCGTCGCTCCGCCTGACCTCAGGGCCATCGGGGCAGGGGCGGTCAGCTACCCTGACCGAGCCCCTCCCACACCACCCGGCACGGCAGGTCCGCACCGGGCGGTTGAGATCATGAGAGACGGGGCACGCCGGGCCTCCGGGGCTTGAGATGGATCATCCGTAGCCGGTGGTTCAGATGATCGTCCAGCCTTCGCCGGTCCCCGGTGTTTACGCCAGCTTTCCACCCCGGCAGGTCAGGCCGAGAGGCCGTGAATCAATCGGCCGCGCCCCGATGTGCGTCCTGATCACGACCTTGGGTGTGCCTGCGGCGATGGCTGCACAAGCCTCTTCACGCAGGAGTGGGCCTGCTCGCGATTCAAGAACCGTCAAGCCCGTGGATCGCCACGTCGCTACGCTCCTCGCGATGACGTTGCGGGTGCGTAGGAGCGAGCTTGCTCGCGATCAGGGCAGTGTGCGTATGAATTCGCCTCTACGGGCCCATCATCAAAAAAAAGCCCGGCGCGGGGCCGGGCTTCGGGCGGGCTGGATGCGGGATCAGGCGCGCATGTCGTCGAAGAACTTCTTCACGCGGCCCATCCAGGACTCTTCCTGCGGGCGGTGCAGGTCGCCGTTGAGCGAATCGTCGAACTGCTGCAGCAGCGCCTTCTGCTCTTCGCTTAGCTTGACCGGGGTCTCGATGTTGACCTTGCAGATCAGATCGCCCGGCGCGCCGCCGCGGACCGGGGCGACGCCCTTGCCGCGCAGGCGGAACAGCCTGCCGCTCTGGGTTTCGGCCGGGATCTTCAGGCGCGCGCGACCGCCGAGGGTCGGCACATCCACTTCGCCGCCGAGGGCGGCGGTGGCGAAGCTGATCGGCACCTCGCAGTACAGGTCGGCGTCCTGGCGGGTGAAGATCGGGTGCGGCTTGACGTGGATGACCACGAACAGGTCGCCCGCCGGGCCGCCATGCTCGCCCGGCTCGCCTTCGCTGCCGAGGCGGATGCGGTCGCCCGTGTCCACGCCGGCCGGGATCTTGACCGACAGGGTCTTGTGCGTCTGCACGCGGCCCTGGCCACGGCAGACCGGGCAGGGCTCCTCGATGACCTGGCCGCGACCGTGGCAGGTCGGGCAGGTCTGCTGCACCGCGAAGATGCCCTGCTGGATGCGCACTGCGCCCGCGCCGCCGCAGGTCGGGCAGGTCTTGGGCTTGGTGCCCTTCTTGGCGCCGCTGCCATCGCAGGCTTCGCAGGGTTCGGTGGTCGGCACGCGGATCTTGACCGTGGTGCCGGCGACCGCTTCCTCGAGGCTGATCTCGAGGTTGTACTGCAGGTCCGCGCCACGGTAGGCGCGTGTGCCGCCACGGCCGCGACCGCCGCCGAAGATGTCGCCGAACACGTCGCCGAAGATGTCGGAGAATTGGGCGCCGCCGCCGTAGCCGCCGCCAAAGCCGCCCGGCCCTCCGCCGCCGCCCATGCCGCCCTCGAAGGCGGCGTGGCCGAACTGGTCGTAGGCGGCACGTTTTTGCGCGTCGGTGAGGATTTCGTAGGCCTCCTTGGCCTCCTTGAATTTGGCTTCGGCGTCCTTGTCATCCGGGTTGCGGTCCGGATGGAATTTCATCGCCAGGCGGCGATAGGCCTTCTTGAGTTCGTCCTCGCTGGCGTTCTTGGCGACGCCGAGGATTTCGTAAAGGTCTTTCTTGGCCATGGGTCGTTCCAGAAAGGGTTAAGGCCACAGGCCTGCAAACCTTGGTTTGCGGGCGCTGTGGCCGGGAGGGGGCGAGGAGGATAACTTACTTGTTGTCCTTCACTTCCTCGAACTCCGCATCGACCACGTCGTCCGCCGCCTTGCCGGCGCCGCTGGCCTGCTGGGCCCCGCTTTCATCCTGGGCGGCCTGGGCGTAGGCCTTCTGGGCGATGGCGCCGGAGGCCTTGCCGAGTTCCTCGATCTTGGCCTCGATGGCGGCCTTGTCATCGCCCTTCATGGCCTCCTTGAGCGCCTCGATGGCGTCCTCGGCGGCCTTCTTCTCGTCGGCCTCGACCTTGTCGCCGAGATCCTTGATGGCTTTTTCGGTGGCGTGAATCATGCCATCGGCCTGATTGCGCACATCGACCAATTCGCGCGCCTTGCGGTCCTCGTCCTTGTGCGCCTCGGCGTCCTGGACCATGCGCTGGATCTCAGCCTCGCTCAGACCGCTGGAGGCGGTGATGCGGATGGACTGCTCCTTGCTGGTGGCCTTGTCCTTGGCGGAGACGTGCAGGATGCCGTTGGCGTCGATGTCGAAGGTGACCTCGACCTGCGGCATGCCGCGCGGGGCCGGCGGGATGTCGGACAGGTCGAAGCGGCCGAGCGATTTGTTGCCGGAGGCCATCTCGCGCTCGCCCTGCAGCACATGCACGGTCACGGCGGTCTGGTTGTCCTCGGCGGTGGAGAACACCTGGCTCGCCTTGGTCGGGATGGTGGTGTTCTTCTCGATCAGCTTGGTCATCACGCTGCCCATGGTCTCGATGCCGAGCGAGAGCGGGGTGACGTCGAGCAGCAGCACGTCCTTGCGCTCGCCGGACAGCACGCCGCCCTGGATGGCCGCGCCGACGGCCACCGCCTCGTCCGGGTTGACGTCCTTGCGCGGCTCCTTGCCGAACAGGGCCTTGACCGCGTCGCGCACCTTCGGCATGCGGGTCTGGCCGCCGACCAGGATGACCTCGTCAATCTGGCTGGTGGACAGGCCGGCGTCCTTGAGCGCGATCTTGCAGGGTTCGATGGTGCGCTGGATCAGCTCGTCCACCAGCGATTCGAGCTTGGCGCGGGTGATCTTGACGTTCATGTGCTTCGGCCCGCTGGCGTCGGCAGTGATGTACGGCAGGTTCACGTCGGTCTGCTCGGTGGAGGACAGTTCGATCTTGGCCTTCTCGGCGCCTTCCTTCAGGCGCTGCATGGCGAGCGGGTCGTTGCGCAGGTCGATGCCTTGCTCTTTCTTGAACTCGTCGACCAGGAAGTCGATCAGGCGGTTGTCGAAGTCCTCGCCGCCGAGGAAGGTGTCGCCGTTGGTGGACAGCACTTCGAATTGCTTCTCGCCGTCGATGTCGGCGATCTCGATGATGGACACGTCGAAGGTGCCGCCGCCGAGGTCGTACACGGCGATCTTCATGTCCTTGGACTGTGCCTTGTCCAGGCCGTAGGCCAGCGCGGCTGCGGTCGGCTCGTTGATGATGCGCTTGACGTCCAGGCCTGCGATGCGGCCGGCATCCTTGGTGGCCTGGCGCTGGCTGTCGTTGAAGTAGGCCGGTACGGTGATGACCGCTTCGGTGACTTCTTCGCCAAGATACGCCTCGACGTCTTTCTTGATCTTCATCAGCACGCGGGCGGAAACCTCCGGTGCGGACATCTTCTTGCCGTTGACATCCACCCAGGCGTCGCCGTTGTCGGCCTTGACGATCTTGTAGGGCATCAGCTTGATGTCTTTCTGCACGGCGTCTTCGGTGAAGCGGCGGCCGATCAGACGCTTGATGGCGTACAGGGTGTTTTGCGCGTTGGTGACCGCCTGGCGCTTGGCCGGCTGGCCGACGATGACTTCGCCGTCCTTGGTGAACGCGACCACGGACGGGGTGGTGCGTGCGCCTTCGCTGTTTTCGACGACCTTGGGTTGGCCGCCTTCCATGATGGCGACGCAGGAATTGGTGGTACCGAGGTCGATGCCGATGATCTTGGCCATGAGGAATGCTCCTTGAAAGATGTTTGTCTGGATATGTAGGAGCGGACCTTGGGCCGCGATTACGCGACTCATCGCGGCCCGAGGTCCGCTCCTACGGGTGGCTTGACGCTGGGGGCGGATTTCAGCGCTTCAAGCCCGTGTTACATCGATTTTGGGCAGGAGGCCCAAACGCGCTCATTGAGCGCGGAGTCATTGCGCGACGATGACCAGCGCCGGGCGCAGCACGCGCTCGTTGAGCTGGTAGCCCTTCTGCAGCACCTGGAGCACACGATTGGACTCGCCATCCGAAGGCTGCATCGAAATGGCCTGGTGCAGGTCCGGATTGAAGGCTTCGCCCATCGGGTCGATGGGCTTCACGCCAAAACGCTCCAGGGTCTGGAAGAACTGGGCGTGCATGATCTCGGTGCCCTTCTGCAGCGGCTCGACTTCGGTGGCGTCCTGGCAGGCCTTCATGCCAAGGTCCAGGCTGTCGGCCACGCCCAGCAGTGAGTCGATGAACCGCTCCAGCGCGTACTTGCGGGCATTGTCGATATCGCGCTCGGTGCGCTTGCGCAGGTTGTCCATCTCGGCGCGCAGGCGCAGCACCTCGTTCCAGTGCTCATCGGCCTTGCCGCGCGCGTCCTCGAGCAGGGCATGGATGGAATCGTCTGCCCGTTGCTCGACGGGCTGCTCGACTTCGGGTGTTTCCGGGGTGGGTTGGGTGTCCTGAGTCACGCTCGGTCTCCAGCTTGCAAAAGTGTGTTCATGATTCTTGGGGTGTGCCGGCGGGATTCAAGGCCTCGCCAAGCAGGCGGGCGGTGATGTCCACCAGCGGGATGACTTGATCATAGGGCATGCGGGTCGGGCCGATGATGCCCAGGTAGCCGACCACGCGCCCCTGCTCGCGATAGGGGGCGGTGACCAGGCTGTATTCATGCAGCGGGTCATAGCCGGATTCGCCGCCGATGAAGATCTGCACGCCCTCCGCGCGCTCGACCTGATCGAGCAGATGCAGGATGTCGCGCTTGGTCTCGAAGGCCTCGAACAGGCGCTTCATGCGGGCGAGGTTGGTGATGTCGCCGAGGCCGACCAGGTTGGACTGGCCGCTGATGACGAGGTCCGGCGCGGGAGGCGTGTCGCCGAGGGCCTGCTCGGTCAGCAGGATGGCCTCGCGCATCAGCTCGTTGAGGTCGCTGCGCGCCTTGTCCATCTCGGCCAGCAGGGTCTCGCGCACGCGGCGGGCCTCCTGGCCGGCCAGCAGTTTGGAGAGCAGGGCGCCGAACTGGCGCAGTTCGCTTGCGGAATAGCCGCGGGTGACGGGCAGCACGCGGTTCTGCACCTCGCCATCGTCCATCACCAGGATGGCCAGCACGCGCTGGCCGGAGAGCGGGATGAACTCGATCCGGGTCAGGCGGGTGTGCTCTCGCCGGGGCAGGGTCACAAGGCCCGTGAAGCGGGTCAGCTGGGAGAGCATCTGCGAGGCCGTCTCGACCAGTTGCTGGCGGGAACCGCGCGCCTGCAGCAGCTCGCCGCTGAGCAGATCGACCTGGCGGGTGTCCAGGTTGCGCATGGTCAGCAACTGGTTGATGAACAGCCGGTAACCCTGGATGGTCGGCACCCGGCCTGCGGAGGTGTGCGGCGAATGGATCAGGCCCAGATCTTCCAGGTCCGCCATCACGCCGCGGATGGTGGCCGCGCTGAGGCTGAACGGGGTGGCTTGCGAGAGGGTGCGCGAACCCACGGGCACGCCCTCGCTGATGTAGCGCTCGACCAGGGCCTTGAGCAGGTGCTGGGCACGTTCGTTCAGGGTCGGCAGGCTCATCGCGGGCTGCTTTGGCACTCGTGGGCTGGGAGTGCCAAAGCTTGCCTTGGCGAGGAGGCGGGTGTCAAGAAATCCTCCTCATCCCTCATTGCTGGAAATGCCGCGAAATGTGGTCAAGAATGCGGTTTGGTGATCCATTCAAACGGTGCCTGTACATGAACAAAGATGAGGTTTCAGTGCTTTTCGTCTGCATGGGCAACATCTGTCGGTCGCCGACGGCCGAGGGCGTTTTTGCGCGCAAGGTTCAGGAGGCCGCACTGACCGATCGGATTCATATCGATTCGGCGGGAACGCATGCCTATCACATCGGCAACCCGCCGGATCCCCGTACCCGGCAAGTGGCCCTGCGCCGTGGATACGACCTGTCGCGCTTGCGTGCGCGCAAGGTCGAGCCGGTCGATCTGGAACGCTTCGATCATGTTCTGGCCATGGATGCCGACAATCTGGCCGGGCTCGAGAGGCTGATGACCGCCGGGAGTCGCGCACGCGTCGCTCTATTCATGGACTTTGCCCCGTCCTATGGCGTCAGCGATGTTCCTGATCCCTATTACGGTGGCGAAAGCGGGTTCGAGCGCGTGCTGGACATGGTTGAAATCGCTGCCGAGGGGCTATTGCAGAGCATCCGGCGAGAGAAAGGCTGGCTTTGATCGGAATCAGGCCGCGAACCGAGTCGTTCACGGTTGTTTCCAGGGCGACAAGGTCAAGGATGCGGCCTGACATCCCGACGGATGTCTTGGGCCGGAATAATGGGCGGGTTTCCTTCCCTGGAACAGGTTGTTGAAGGGGCTTCAACAACCTGAAGGCAAGGCCATCAAGCCTTCTCGCCCTTTTCACTCGATGCGCCGGATTCCACGGTCTCGCTGGGTTCGGCTGTGGCTTCCATGGCCTCGCCCGAGGGTTCAGGCGTGGTGTCTTCAGCCATGTCGGCCGAACCTTCGGCGCGAGGACGACGCGTGCGTCGACGGCGCGGGCGACGGGCCGTGGCTTCGGCGCTGTCCTCGCTGAGGGCTTGATCCGCCGAGTCTGCAGCCGCTTCCCGGGGTTCACCCTCGTGCATGGTGGCGGCTGCGGGTGTGGACTCAGTGCCTGTCTCAGCCATCGGCGCCGGCTCAACGGCAGCCGCTGCCGCAGGCACCATCTCCGCTTCTGGATCGGCCTCGCGCGTGACTTCGATGACCTGGGTCCCGAGTTCGCTCGAAGGCACGACATCGGCCTCAGTCGCGCTGGCCGTCTCGGTCGGGGCCGCAGCCGGCGCCTCCGCGGCAGGGGCTTCGCCGGTGTTGACCACGCGGTCACTGGCTTCAAGGCGAATCGCGGCGTTGGGCGGCAGTTGCTCGGCAATGCTGCTCTTTGCGGAGATGTCGATGACCGGCTTGGGCGGCTGCGCCAAGGGGGCCGCGAGCTGCTGGGCAATCAGGCCGGTATCTTCGCGAGCCGCTTCATGCTCAAAGGGGCGCTCGTCACGCTCCGGACGCGTGCGCGGCGGGCGTGCCTCACGCGGCGGGACGGTGCCACGCGGTACCGGTGCAATGGCGGGTTTCGGCTGGGGCGGACGCTCCGCGCGCTCGCCACGATCGGCGCCATCGCGTCCAGCGCGACCGCCGCGTCGGCGGCCACCGCGTTCAGGGCGCTCGGTAGCGGTCCTGTCCGTTTCATCCAGGGGACGGGGCGATGGCCGTGCTGCCGGTGGTGGCGTCATGTCCCGCGCACTTGGCGCGACGGTCTGCTCCCCGAAAAGGAAGCCCCAAACGCGCTTGAGGAAGCCGCTTTCGGTCGTGGCGGCCGCCTCCTCGCCGGCAGCGACCGGGCGCTCCCTGGCAGGCTCGGGGCGGCGAGCCGGTTGCGGGGCGCGCTCGCGAGGAGGCTTCGCCTCGGCGGCCGGTTCGGGGCTTGTTGCCGGCGCAGGCACGGGTCCCGGCGCGGGAACCGCAATGGTGCGTACGGCCGGCTCGCGCGGGGTTTCCCGCACGCTTGCCCGAGGCGCTTCGTAGGTGAACTCCTGACGGTTCTCGACCAGTTCGTGGGCGCGCGTCGGCTGGGCCTCCATGTCCGCGCGGCGCACGCGGTCAAGTCGATAGTTCGGCGTTTCAAGATTCGGGTTGGGAATCAGGATCACGCTGACCTTGTAGTCCTGCTCCAGCTGGGCGATGGCCTCGCGCTTCTCGTTGAGCAGGTAGGCGGCAACGGCTACGGGCAGCTGTGCGGTGATGCGGCCGGTGTTTTCCTTGAGCGACTCTTCCTGGATCAGGCGCAGGACCGACAGGGCGAGGGATTCCGTGCCGCGAATGGTGCCCTGGCCATGGCAGCGCGGGCAGACATGCTGGGTCGATTCCTCCAGCGACGGGCGCAGGCGCTGGCGGGACATTTCGAGCAGGCCGAAGCGGGAGATGCGGCCCAGCTGGACGCGGGCGCGGTCCATCTTCAAGGCATCGCGCAGGCGGTTCTCCACCTCGCGCTGGTGCTTGGACGGGGCCATGTCGATGAAGTCGATGACGATCAGGCCGCCCAGGTCGCGCAGGCGTACCTGACGGGCGACCTCCTCGGCGGCCTCGAGGTTGGTGTTGAGCGCGGTCTGCTCGATGTCCTCGCCCTTGGTGGCGCGCGCGGAGTTGACGTCCACCGCGGTCAGGGCCTCGCACTGGTCGAACACCAGCTCGCCGCCGGAAGGCAGGGTGACGTTGCGCTGGTAGGCTGATTCGATCTGGCTTTCGATCTGGTAGCGGGTGAACAGCGGCACGCGCTCCTGGTACCGCTTCAGGCGGCGCAGGTTTTGCGGCATGACCTGCTGAACGAACTCGGTCGCCAGCTGGAAGGTGGCATCGTCGTCGATCAGGATTTCGCCAATATCGTCACGCAGGTGGTCGCGCAGGGCGCGAATCAGCAGGTTGCTTTCCTGATAGATCAGCGCCGGGGCGGGGCGTCCGGCGGCCGCGTCCTCGATGGCGCGCCAGACGTTGAGCAGGTAGTCGAGGTCCCACTGCAGTTCTTCCGGGCTGCGGCCGACGCCGGCGGTGCGGATGATCATGCCCATGCCTTCCGGCACATTCAGGGCAGCCATCGCCTCCTTGAGCTCGGCGCGGTCTTCGCCCTCGATGCGGCGGGATACGCCACCCGCGCGCGGGTTGTTCGGCATCAGGACCAGATAGCGGCCGGCCAGGCTGATGAAGGTGGTCAGGGCGGCGCCTTTCTGGCCACGCTCCTCCTTGTCGATCTGGACGATCAGTTCCTGACCTTCCTTGAGCGCCTCCTTGATGATCGGGCGACCCTTGTCATCAACCGCCTCAGGCTTGAAATAGCTGCGCGAGATTTCCTTGAAGGGCAGGAAACCGTGACGATCGGAGCCGTAATTGACGAAGGCAGCCTCGAGGCTGGGTTCAATGCGGGTGATGGTCGCCTTGTAGATGTTCGACTTCTTCTGTTCCCGGGACGGGGTTTCGATGTCGATATCGTAGAGTTTCTGGCCATCCACCAGGGCAACGCGAAGTTCCTCTGAGTGGGTGGCATTGATGAGCATGCGTTTCATGCGTGGTGTCTCGAATGGGAAGGCTGGACGCCGGTGCCCGGGCACACGCAACGCAGGCATGCGCCTGGTTGCGGGGCAGGGTTTGCCTTCTCGACGGGCTGTGCGGTCGAGCCAATACCGACCGAGCGCCCGTTAGAAGGAACGGGGCTATCAGGTAGGTCAGGGCGAGGCGTCCAAGGATGATCATGTGTCGTTTGTTGCCCCTCCGCCGTGGCGGTTGCGGCCCGGGGTGGGGCCGTCTCCATGCAGACATGCAGCCATTGCGAAGCGACAGGGGTGACCTCGTTCACGTCCGTTCGATCAGCGGGGCGGGCGGGGCCTCGCCGGGCTGGTCGTGCGAGCCATCGCATCGAAGACCTTGCGTCGCTTCATCCAGCGGCCTGTCTGGCTGCAGGGAGAGGAAATTGTCTTTGGTTCGTTGTTCAGTCCGCGGTCATCCGCGAAACTCCCCCGAATATAACAATATCGTTACTTCGCGGCAATTTGCCCGTGAATGCCATCGTGGATGTGCCGTCAGGTCGCGGTCCCGGATGCGCTATGATGCGCGGCATGCATCTATCGAGTGATCCCGTGGAACCATCGTCAGAACAACAGACGCCCGAAGTCCGTTTCGTCACCGTGGCTGAGCATGAGGCGGGGCAGCGGCTGGACAACTTCCTGCTTGCGCAGCTCAAGGGCGTGCCCAAGAGCCGCATCTACCGCATGCTCCGTACCGGTGAAGTCCGCGTCAACAAGGGGCGGGTCAAGCCGATGCAGCGCATCAACGCCGGTGATGTCGTGCGGATTCCACCCATCCGCATGGCCGAGCGTGAGGCGCCGGATCTCCCGTCGCATCGTGTCGATGAGATGCGTGACCGCATCCTCTATGAAGACGATCACCTGCTGATTCTGAACAAGCAGCCCGGTCTGGCCGTGCATGGTGGCAGCGGTCTTCCCTTCGGGCTGATCGAGCTTGCCCGTGCTTCGTGGTCCCATATTCCGGGGCTTGAGCTGGCCCATCGCCTGGACCGGGATACCAGTGGCTGTCTGGTGCTGGCCAAGCATCGTCAGGCGCTGCTCGGCGTTCAGCGTCAGCTGGTGGAGAAGTCGACCAAGAAGACCTACATCGCCCTGCTCAAGGGCGTATGGCGCGGCGCGGCCCGGCGGGTCGAGGCCCCGTTGCTCAAGAACGAGCTTCAGGGGGGCGAGCGCGTGGTCAAGGTCGATCCGCGCGGCAAGATGGCGGTCAGCGTGTTCGAACCGCTCGAGCGCTTCGGCTCGAGGGCCACGCTGGCGCGGGTGGATATCGAAACGGGGCGTACCCACCAGATTCGCGTTCACGCGCAACACATGGGACATCCGCTGGCCGGGGATGACAAGTATGGCGACGAGGACTTCAACCGTGAGATGAAGTCGCTCGGCCTCACTCGCCTGTTCCTGCATGCCGAGCAGCTCGAGTTGTTGCACCCCATCACCGAATGCACGCTGCGGGTCAGCGCGCCGCCGCCGGAAGACCTGTTGTCGGTGCTTGAACGGTTGCGCAAGGGGGGCGGCCGATGATGGACGGCCTCAAGCTGGTGGTGTTCGACTGGGATGGCACCCTGATGGATTCGGCCGACCGCATCGTCAGCAGCTTTCGTGGCGCCATGCGCGACACCGGCTTGCCCGTGCTCGATGAGGCCGAAATACGGTCCATCATCGGGCTTGGCCTGCCCGAAGCCCTGGCGGCACTCTACCCGGATGTGCCGCTTGAGCGGCGCCAGCAGTTGGCGCTGGGTTATGGTCAGCATTACATGGGGATCGACACGACCCCGGTGCGCCCATTCGATGGCGCCGAGGCGCTTCTGGAGGCACTGGCCAAGCGTGGCCTCTGGCTGGCCGTCGCGACCGGCAAGAGCCGTCGCGGCCTGGATCGAGTCCTTGAAGAGACCGGACTTGGCCGCTATTTCTTCGCCACAAGGTGCGCCGATGAGACGGCCTCCAAGCCGGATCCGCTGATGCTGCGCGAGCTCATGTTCGAGGCCGGCGCCGAACCCTCGGCAAGCCTGATGGTCGGAGATACTCACTTCGACCTCGACATGGCAGGTCATGCCGGTGTGCCCTCCGTGGGCATCGTCCATGGCGTGCATGGGCGGGAAGCGTTGGCCGCCTGCTCGCCGCTCGTGATCGTCGAAGACCTGTTCGAGTTGCATGACTGGCTTGCCCAGGCACATATTCATCAACCCCTCAATCAGGATGTGAGCGCATGAACGAAAACGATTCCAAGAACAGCCAGACTCCGCTGGACGACCCGGCCTGGCAGCGTGCCTTGATTGCACGACTGGCTGAATCCAGCCTCGTCGAGCAACGACGTGCGCGTCGCTGGGGCATCTTTTTCAAGCTGGCCGGTTTTGCTTATCTGTTCATCATCCTGGCGCTGATGTTCCGCGATATCGGCGTTGATGACGGGATGACGAAGGAGGACCATGTCGCGCTGGTGACCCTGGACGGCCCGATCATGGAGGGCGCGCCTGCCGGTGCGGAGACCGTGATCAAGGGTTTGCGCAAGGCTTTCGAGGATAAGCACGCCAAGGGCGTGATCCTGCGCATCAACTCGCCGGGTGGCAGTCCCGTCCAATCAGGCTATATCTATGATGAGGTGCGTCGTTTGCGAGCGAAGCATCCGGACAAGCCCTTGCATGCCGTCATCGCGGATATCGGTGCATCCGGCGGTTATTACGTCGCCGCGGCGGCCGATGCCATTTATGCCGACAAGGCCAGCATCGTGGGCTCCATCGGCGTGCGCATGGATGGTTTCGGCGTGGTCGGGCTGATGGAAAAGCTCGGTGTCGAGCATCGTGAATTGACCGCGGGTGATCACAAGGCCTTGATGAGCCCGTTCAAGCCGGTCGATCAGGCCGAGAAGGCGCATATGGAAGGCCTGTTGCGCGATGTGCACGCCCAGTTCATGGACGTGGTGCGCAAGGGTCGCGGCGAGCGGCTGAAGGAAACTCCGGAGCTGTTTTCCGGCCTTGTATGGACAGGGGAGCAGGCTGCGTCGCTTGGACTGGTCGATGGCCTGGGCAGTGTCGACTCGGTGGCAAGGGATGTCCTCAAGGTCGATAAGGTGGTCGATGTAACCCCCGAGGCCGGGGTGTTCGAGCGTTTGATCGACCGACTGGGCGTGTCCATCTCGCTTGCCCTGGTGCGTGCCCAAACCGGCGTATGGAACTGAGACCATGGCACCTCGATGGGCCCCCGCGGATGATGTCGGCCTTGCGCCCGAGGAGGTTCGGGCCGCGATCCGGCCACCCCCGATGTTCCAGGTGGTGATGTTGAACGATGACTTCACCCCGATGGAATTTGTGGTGGGCGTGCTGGAAAGGGTTTTTCGCCTGCCACACCCGCACGCCATGCAAGTCATGCTGGATGTGCACCAGAAGGGGATGGGCGTTTGTGGCGTCTATACCCGCGAGGTGGCGGAGACCAAGGCGTCGCTCGTGCTCGAACTGGCGCGCGACCAGGATCATCCCTTGCAGTGTCTTGTGGAGCCTGTCCCGGATTGACAGTGCATGAAGGGCAGGAGCCCGTGGGAATGAAATTCTTCGGGATAGTTCCTTCCTTTTCTTCTGTGTACGAGGGCCCCGGCCATGTTGAGCAAAGCGCTTGAAGAAACGCTGGGCCAGTCCTTCCGTCTGGCCCGTGAGCGTCATTACGAGTACGTCACCCTCGAGGTTTTGCTGCGCATGTTGCTCGAGGATGCCGAGGCACGTCCCGTCTTGATCGGCTGCGGCGCCGACATGGGCCAACTGGAGCGCGAACTCGAGCGGTTCCTGGGTGAAACCATGCCGCGCCTGCCGCCGGGCGAGGATGCCGAGGCCCAGCCGACCCTGAGCTTTCAGCGCGTGCTGCAACGGGCCGTGGTGCAGGTGCAGGCCTCGGGCAGGCAGATCGTCAATGGCGCGAATGTGCTGGTGGCGCTGTTCGCTGAGCAGGACTCGCATGCGGCCTATCTGCTCAAGCGCCAGGGCGTGAGCCGGCTGGATGTCACCCAATACATCGCGCATGGCGGTGCCCGGGAAGAACCCCGTTCGGTCGACCCGGAGGAGTCCGAGGCGGGTGCCAAGGAGGGCGCATCAACCCTTGAGCAGTACGCGGTCGATCTGAACCAGATGGCGCGTGAGGGGCGGATCGATCCCCTGATCGGCCGGGCGCGCGAGCTTGAGCGCATCGCCCAGGTCCTGTGCCGCCGGCGCAAGAACAATCCGCTGCTGGTTGGCGAGGCGGGCGTGGGCAAGACCGCCATCGTCGAAGGTCTGGCGCGCATGGTCGTCCATGGCGAGGCGCCCGAGGCCCTTGATGGAAGCGTGATCTACAGTCTCGACCTCGGGTCGCTGGTGGCGGGCAGCAAGTATCGGGGTGATTTCGAAAAGCGTCTCAAGGGCGTGCTGGGTGAGCTTGCGCGCAAGCCAAATGCCATCCTGTTCATCGACGAGATCCACACGATCATCGGGGCCGGCTCGGCCTCGGGTGGCTCGATGGATGCCTCCAACCTGATCAAGCCGGCCCTGGCCAAGGGGCTGCGCTGCATCGGTTCGACCACGCACCAGGAGTTCCGTCAGGTGTTCGAGAAGGATGCCGCGCTGACCCGCCGTTTCCAGAAGATCGATGTGCCCGAGCCCAGCACCGAGGAGGCGCTGGCCATCCTCAGGGGGTTGCGGCCGGGCTTCGAATCACATCATCAAGTCAGCTACAGCGACGAGGCGCTGGAACTGGCCGTCCGACTGGCGGACCGGCATATTCATGATCGCCATTTGCCGGACAAGGCCATTGACGTGATTGACGAGGCCGGTGCGCGGGCGCGGCTGGCCGGGCGCAAGGGCGGCGAGATCGGCGTGCATGACATCGAGGAGGTCGTGGCGTCGATGGCCCGTATTCCCGCCAAGCAGGTCTCCAGCACGGATCGTGACGTCCTTCGCCATCTTGAGCGCAACCTGCGCATGGTGGTTTATGGTCAGGATGCGGCCGTCGAGCAGCTGTCGACCGCGATCAAGCTGTCCCGGTCGGGGCTGCGCGCGGCGGACAAGCCGATGGGTTCGTTCCTGTTCGCCGGGCCGACCGGTGTGGGCAAGACCGAGGTGGCACGCCAGCTTGCCTTGCTGCTTGGGATCGAGCTGCTGCGCTTCGACATGTCCGAATACATGGAGCGGCATTCCATTGCCCGCCTGATCGGTTCGCCGCCAGGCTATGTGGGGCATGAGTCCGGCGGCCTGCTCACCGAGGCCGTGCACAAGCAGCCGCATGCCGTGCTGCTGCTCGATGAGATCGAGAAGGCCCATCCGGACATCTTCAATGTCCTGCTGCAGGTGATGGATCGCGGCAAGCTGACCGATGCCAATGGGCGCGAGGTCGATTTCCGCCATGTCGTCCTGATCATGACCAGCAATGCCGGGGCGCAGGAGTCGGCACGCGCCTCGGTGGGCTTCACCCGGCAGGATCATCGCGGCGATGCGCTTGAGGTGATCAAGCGCGGTTTCTCGCCCGAATTCCGCAATCGGCTCGACGCCATCATCCTTTTCAATGCCTTGGGTGAGCGCGATATTGCCCAGGTCGTGGACAAGCTGTTGCTCGAACTCGAGCATCAGCTGGATGAGAAGAACGTTCACCTGAGCGTGACCGACGCGGCACGGTCGTGGCTGGCCGAAAAGGGTTATGACCCGCAGATGGGCGCACGGCCGATGGCTCGCCTGATCCAGGAGCAGATCAGGCGCCCGCTTGCGGAAGAGTTGCTGTTCGGCAAGCTCATCGAAGGGGGATATGCGCGGGTCGACCGCGAAGCGGATGGATCAGGGCTACGAGTGATCGCGGTCGAGCGCGAGGCGGAATCGGCCGAGGCCTGAAAACAACGCTTTTGGAAGGCGCCCAGACCCGGTTGTGGACCGGGTCTGACGTTCCGGTTATTTGGAGCGGAAGGAGATGCGACCCTTGGTCAGGTCGTACGGGGTCAGCTGAACAGTGACTTTGTCGCCGGTCAGGATGCGGATGTAGTTCTTGCGCATGCGGCCGGAGATGTGGCAGGTCACGACATGACCATTCTCAAGTTCGACGCGGAACATGGTGTTCGGAAGCGTGTCGAGCACGGTGCCCTGCATCTCGATGTAGTCTTCTTTCGACATTAATACTTTCAATGATGTACGGGAAAGCGCGGATTATCCGGGATGGGCGCGTTTGGGGCAAGCGGTACCTTGAGCAAGGCCGCGCGGCAGGGTCGATAGGTCTGGTCGAGGCGGAGGCCGGGCTCAGGGGGCAGAACGCGGCCCTGTTGGGACGCGCGCGTCAGGCGGATGACGCGAAGCGGAACCTTGGCGTGCCCGCAGGCCATGGCCAGGAGCGCTTCACCGCCCCGGACAGCCGGATCATGAAGGACGCTGCTTGTCGAGCTTGCCCACCGCGCAGCTGACGAAGGACTTGGCCTTTGCGCCCAGCGCCTGCACGCCGGCCACGCTGCCCTTTTCCGGGTAGCCCATGCCCCGCAGGGCATCGGTGACCTGCTCGCGCAGGTCGTGATCGGCGGCCACCAGCACGCTCTCGCCGCCGATGTCGACCTCCACCGAGATCACGCCCGGAATCTTCGTCAGGCCGTTGCGGATGCTGGAGGCGCAGCCGCCGCACTTGATGTTGTCGACCACGATGACCATGTCCATGCCGAAACCTCGGGCTGCTGGGGATTCAGGGGAGATGGCATGTAGAATAGCCGAATATCCCACCATCGCGTTGTGAGACTGCCATGCCCGCCTATCGTTCCCGCACCACCACCCACGGCCGCAACATGGCCGGCGCCCGCGCCCTGTGGCGCGCCACCGGCATGAAGGACGGCGATTTCGACAAGCCGATCATCGCCATCGCCAACTCCTTCACCCAGTTCGTGCCGGGCCACGTCCACCTCAAGGACATGGGCCAGCTGGTCGCGCGCGAGATCGAGAAGGCGGGCGGGGTCGCCAAGGAATTCAACACGATTGCCGTGGACGACGGCATCGCCATGGGCCACGGCGGCATGCTCTACTCCCTGCCGAGCCGCGACCTGATCGCCGATTCCGTCGAGTACATGGTCAACGCCCACTGCGCCGACGCGCTGGTGTGCATCTCCAACTGCGACAAGATCACCCCTGGCATGCTGATGGCCGCGCTGCGCCTGAACATCCCGGTCATCTTCGTCTCCGGCGGTCCGATGGAGGCCGGCAAGACCCGCCTCGCCGGCAAGGTCATCAAGCTCGACCTCGTGGACGCGATGATCGAGGCCGCCAACCCCAAGGTCTCCGATGAGGATGTGGCGCAGATCGAGCGTTCCGCCTGCCCGACCTGCGGCTCCTGCTCCGGCATGTTCACCGCCAACTCGATGAACTGCCTGACCGAGGCGCTGGGCCTGTCCCTGCCGGGTAACGGCTCGCTGCTGGCCACCCACGCCGACCGTCGCGAGCTGTTCCTCGAGGCCGGTCGCACCATCGTCGAGTTGGCCCGCCGCCACTACGAGCAGGACGACGAGCGCGTGCTGCCGCGCGCCATCGCAAGCTTCGAGGCCTTCGAGAACGCCGTCGCGCTGGACATCGCCATGGGCGGCTCCAGCAACACCGTGCTCCACCTGCTCGCCGCCGCGCACGAGGCCAAGGTGGAGTTCAGCATGGCCGACATCGACCGCATCAGCCGCAAGGTGCCGCACCTGTGCAAGGTCGCGCCCAGCATCCAGACCTATCACATGGAGGACGTGCACCGCGCGGGCGGCGTGTTCGGCATCCTTGGCGAACTGGACCGCGCCGGCCTGATCCACGCCGCCTGCCACACCGTGCATGCGCCCACCATGGGCGAGGCGCTGGACCAGTGGGACATCGCCCGACCGACCGTGAACGCGATCGCCAGGACCCGCTTCCTAGCCGGTCCGGGCGGCATCCCGACCCAGACCGCCTTCAGCCAGGACACCCGCTGGCCGGACCTCGACATCGACCGCGCCCACGGCTGCATCCGTGACCTCGAGCACGCCTACAGCCAGGATGGCGGCCTCGCCGTGCTGTATGGCAACCTCGCGCCGGACGGCTGCATCGTGAAGACCGCGGGCGTGGATGCCGAAAGCCTCAAGTTCACCGGCCCGGCGCGCATCTTCGAGAGCCAGGACGCGGCGGTCGAGGCCATCCTGGGCGACCGGATCAATGCGGGCGATGTGGTCATCATCCGTTACGAGGGCCCTCGCGGTGGCCCTGGCATGCAGGAAATGCTGTATCCGACCAGCTACCTGAAGTCGAAAGGGCTGGGCAAGGCCTGCGCCCTGATCACCGACGGCCGCTTCTCCGGCGGCACCTCCGGCCTGTCCATCGGCCATGTCTCGCCGGAAGCGGCCGAAGGCGGCCCGATCGGGCTGGTGGAGGAGGGCGACACGATCATGATCGACATCCCCAACCGCACCATCGACATCGATCTGGGCGAGGACGCGTTCAAGCGTCGCCGCGAAGTGATGGAGACCCGGGGCATCCATGCCTGGCATCCCATCGCCCGCGAGCGCGAGGTGAGCCTGGCCCTGCAGGCCTATGCGGCGATGACCACCTCCGCCTCGCGCGGCGCGGTGCGCGACATCGAACAGCTCAAGCGCCGTGGTCGTTGAGCATGGATGCCCGCGTTGCGGACCTGCTCGCCCGCCAGCAGGCGGGCGTCGTGCCATTCAATGAAGTCATCGCCCTGATCGGCGATCTGTACGACTACACGCCGACCGCCTTCGGCAATGGCGCGGGCGACGACCGGCTGGACAGCCCGGCGGGCAGCAATGAGGGCTCCTGCAAGGTGTTCGCCTTCGGCAGGCTCAACGGCCTGAGCGTCGGGCAGACCCTGGCCTGTTTCGGCGAGCACCATCAGGCCGTGCTGGCGGACCCGCAAGGCGCGGGACACCCGAACATCCGCCTGTTCATGCGCCACGGCTGGGCGGGCATTCGTTTCGATGCGGAGCCCCTGAAGCCCAAGGCCGGCGCCGCATGAATTTCCGTTCGCCCTTCGACAGGCTCAGGGCGAACGGAAACATGTGACAGTTCGCGATGACATGCGGGACCTGTGCGGATGAATTCGCACCTACAAGGGGGCGTGCAGGAGCGGCGCCCTCGCCGCGATGACGAGGGGCATCGTCATTGCGAATGAAGGGAAGCCCTTCGGGTTGGGGGCGGGGCCATGGATGCCTCCCCGATCTCGCCATCCATGCCCCGCCGTTCGATGAACAGGCTGTTTCCCTGGATGCCTTTCGCCATCTTCTTCACCTCGATGAGGCGAGTTCCGATCTCGTGATGCGATGCGAATCTGTCGGGCGTGCAGGGTACGGCGCCGATGGACAGGCTCATCATCGGAATCAGGCGCTCCGCGCCATGGCGATCCTGGGTCAGGATGCCGCCAAGCCGCTGATGCTCCTCGCTGTAGAAGGCCTTGACTTCGGACTCGAAGTCGCCAAGCAGGGCCTGGGCGCACGTCTCCCAGGCCGGACTCTGGAATAGCGCCATGAAGTCATCGCCTCCGATATGGCCGATGAAGTCCCGTCCAGGGGCGGTATGTTCGCGCAGCAGGCGCGCCACCAGGTCAATGGCCTCGTCGCCCTTCTGGTAGCCATACACGTCGTTGTAGGCCTTGAACTGATCCAGATCGATATAGCAGGCGACGAAGGACTGCTTGAGACGCAGCCACTCGCGCATCGTTTCGTTGATCGGCGTATTGCCGGGGAGGCCGGTGAGCGGATTGGCGTGCAGGGCGTTTCGCATCTGCATGTCCGTCAGGGCCCGCAAGAGATCCTTCAGCTCGACCATGCCCGCATAGAGGCCATTCCGGGTGATGATGAAGGCCTCATCGATACCCGCGTAGGCGTCCTGCGTGGCGAGCTGGCCCAGTGTTTCAATCGACAGGTCGGCGTCGACGCCCTTGAAGGCGGTATCCACAAAGGCGAGGATGGCCTTGCGGCCATACAGCTCCGAGCTGAAAGGCCGGACGTACATGTCCATGAATCGCGTGCGCCACACCATGCCGACAGGGCGGCCATCGTGGACGACAGGCAGGTAGCGCAGGCCCGGGTTCGCAAGAAAGCGCTGCCCGACCTGTTCCACGGTCTTCTGTGGGGCGATGGTGGGAAAGACGCGGATCAGCCCATCCAGCCTGTGACCGGTCGCCGCCGTGGACGGGCCGAGGGCAGGGGATGTACGGGGCCTGTGAGTATCCATCGCGCGGGGCGGGCTCGCCATCGGCGTGCCGAACAGATAGCCCTGCAGCAGGGGGATGCCAAAGGCCTCGAGCCATTCGTGCTCATCCTTGCCCTCGACGCCCTTGGCGATGATCTGGCAATCGATGCGATGGGAAAGTTCGGTCAGGCCGGAGACGAATTTGCGCCGCGAGGGATCGCGACCCAGGCCATGGATGAAATGGCGGTCGATCTTGATGAAGTCGGGCAGCGTGGCATGCCATAGGAGCAGGCCGTTGTGTCCCCCGCCGATATTGTCGAGCGCGATCATGTAGCCTCGCCGGCGACATTCATGCAAGGCCCGAATGATCTTTTCATACACGGGCAGGGGCCGGTGCTCGGTCAGCTCCAGCACGACCCGCGAGGCTGGCAGCCCGGTCTCATTCAGCACGCGGTCAAGATGATCCTGTGCGAACGGGGCATGCGCCAAGGTCTCGCCCAGCAGGTTGATGAACAGCTTGCCGGGAAGGTTCAGGCGTACGAAGTTGCGTATCGCCAGACGCTGGCATAGAAGATCGGTCTCGATCGTCTTGCCCGCGTGAGCCGCGGCTGCGAACAGCGCGGCCGGGCTTTCCAGGAGGCTGTCCACGGGGCCGCGCGACAGGGCCTCATAGCCGATGATGCTGTGATCCTTGGAGCGGATGATCGGGTGAAAGCAGGTCTGAATGGCCTGCCTGTCCAGGATGTCATTCAGGATGAGGGTATGACGTTCAGGGGGGGGCGCGTCCACGATGGGCCTGGTTTTTATTGGAAGAAACGACGATGTTCCCGCAAACCATCATAAGTTCGTTTGATCGGTCCTGGCAACATGCCCCCGGGACTATTGCCCAAAAAAGCGGCGAAATATGGACCGTCCCGCGGCTTTTGCAGTCAGTTCGTCTCAAGTCCGACAGGCTGCTCGGTGGGGCGATCAGGCGACCCGCTCTGCGCGCCCGCCCAGCGC
>SDAY01000069.1 GCA_006212015.1 Halothiobacillaceae bacterium | reverse complement strand
TGTTTTCAATGTGTTGCGAAGTTCTTTGATCTTCGGCGAACACCTGAGAACAGGATTTATTACTTAGACGTTGAACAGGAAGTTCAGCACGTCGCCGTCGCGGACCACGTAGTCCTTGCCTTCGGCGCGCATCCTGCCGGCTTCCTTGGCGCCCTGTTCGCCCTTGTACTGGATGAAGTCGTCGAAGGCGATGGTCTGGGCACGGATGAAGCCTTTCTCGAAGTCGGTGTGGATGACGCCGGCGGCCTGCGGGGCGGTGTCGCCCTTGTGGATGGTCCAGGCGCGCACCTCCTTCACCCCGGCGGTGAAATAGGTCTGCAGGCCGAGCAGGTCGTAGCCCGCGCGGATGACGCGGTTCAGGCCCGGCTCGCTCAGGCCCATGCCTTCGAGGAACTCGCCCTTGTCGGCGTCGTCCAGTTCGGCGATCTCGGCCTCGATGACGGCGCAGACCGGCACCACGATGGCGCCCTCGGTCCTGGCATGCTCGCGCACGCGGTCGAGGTAGGGGTTGTTCTCGAAGCCGTCCTCGTTGACGTTGGCGATGTACATGATCGGCTTGATGGTCAGCAGGTGCAGGTCGCGGAGTTGAGCCTTGTCTTCCGCCGACATGTCGAGGCTGCGCGCGCTGTGGCCCTGATCCAGGTGCGCGCTGAGACGTTCGAGGATGTCCTTCTTCGCCAGCGCCTCCTTGTTGCCGGACTTGGCCGCCTTGATGGCGCGGTCAAGGTTGCGCGCCACGGTGTCCATGTCGGCCAGGATCAGCTCGGTGTTGATGACCTCGATGTCCTCCAGCGGATCGACACGGCCGGCGACGTGGATGACGTCGTCGTTGTCGAAGCAGCGCACGACCTGGGCGATGGCGTCGGTCTCGCGGATGGTGGCGAGGAACTTGTTGCCGAGGCCCTCGCCCTTGGACGCGCCCTTGACCAGGCCTGCGATGTCGACGAATTCCATGGTGGTGGGCAGGATGCGCTCGGGCTTGACGATCTCGGCCAGCGCATCGAGGCGTGCGTCGGGCATCGGCACCATGCCGACGTTCGGCTCGATGGTGCAGAACGGGTAGTTGGCGGCCTGGATGTTGGCCTTGGTCAGCGCATTGAACAGGGTGGACTTGCCGACGTTGGGCAGGCCGACGATACCGCATTTGAAACCCATGGCCAGATCCTTATTTCGTGTTTATTTCAGTGCGTGCAGATGATTCATGACCGCGGCGGCATCGCCGCAGAGCAGGGCGGGCAGCTGTCGCCGCGCCTCGTCGATGCTGAAGTCGATCTTCTCGCGATCGATCTTCGAGGGGGCGTGCAGGACGTAATCCACCACCAGGTCCTTGCTGCCCGGATGGCCCACGCCGATGCGCAGGCGCCAGTAGTTGGGCGTGCCCAGGTGGGCGTGGATGTCGCGCAGGCCGTTGTGGCCGCCATGGCCGCCCGCGTACTTGAGCTTGATCTGGCCGGCGGGCAGGTCGATCTCGTCATGGGCGATCAGGATCTGCTCGGGGGCGATCTTGTAGAAACGGGCGAGGGCGGCGACGGACTGGCCGCTGCGGTTCATGAAGGTGCTTGGCTGGAGCAGCCAGAGCTCACGCCCTTCGAGCGTGCCCCTGGCCGCGGCGCCATGAAAACGGGGTTCGGGACGAAGGCTTGCGCCAATCTGGCGGGCGACTTCATCCACGAACCAGAATCCCGCGTTATGGCGGGTGTCCGCATACTGCCCCCCGGGATTGCCGAGGCCGACGATGAGCCGGATGTCGGGCGTGGGGGCGGCGCTTGCGGACATGGGAGGCGATCAGGCCCCGGTGGACTCGGCGGCGGCGCCCTTCGGCATGTGGATGACCGCCACGCCGAGGTCGTTGCCATGCGCATCCAGTTCGAGCGCCTTGACGCCGGTCGGCAGGGTCAGGTCGGACAGGTGCAGGGTCTGCTCCACGTCCAGGCTGGCCAGGTCGACTTCAATGAATTCCGGCAGGTTGCCCGGCAGGCAGGTCACTTCGATCTCGGTGGCCAGGTGGTTGACCGCGCCGCCCTTCTTCACGCCCACGGAGGTGGCCTCGTTGACGAAGTGCAGGGGCACCTTGACATGCAGCATGTCGGAGGCGGACACGCGCTGGAAGTCGGCGTGCAGGACGACCGGCTTGTACGGGTGACGCTGCAGGTCACGCAGGATGGCCTTCTCGGCCTTGCCGTCGATCTCGATGTCGAGGATGTGCGAGTAGAAGGCCTCGTTTTCCAGGCTGTGCCAGAGGTCCTTGTGGACGATGGTCAGGGAAGCGGGCTCGGCATTGCCGCCGTAGATGACGGCCGGCACAAGGCCCTTGTGACGCAGGCGGCGGCTCGCACCTTTCCCCAGATCGTCACGGCGGGTGGCCTTCACGGTGAAGGATACGCTCATGGTTTAACTCCAAATCATTACAAGCAAAAACCCGCCTTGCGGCGGGATGTGGCCATCGGATCGCGACCTATCCGATGGTTTGCCGCCCATCATGGGCGGCGAAATCTTAATCCTGATACAGGGAACTGACCGATTCGTCGGTGTGGATGCGGCGGATGGTTTCCGCCAGCATGCCCGCCACGGACAGCACGCGGATGCGGCTGCAGCCCCGGGCCTCGGCGTTCAGCGGAATGGTGTCGGTCACGACCAGTTCGTCCAGCATGGAGCCGTCGATGTTCTCGATCGCCTTGCCGGACAGCACCGCGTGGGTGGCGTAGGCGATGACCTTGCGCGCGCCGTGCTGCTTGAGCGCCTCGGCGGCCTTGCACAGGGTGCCGGCGGTGTCGACGATGTCGTCGATGATGACGCAGGTGCGATCCCTGACCTCGCCGATGATGTGCATGACCTGGGCCACGTTGGCCTTCGGGCGGCGCTTGTCGATGATGGCGAGGTCGACGTCGTCCAGGCGCTTGGCCAGGGCGCGGGCGCGCACCACGCCACCGACGTCCGGTGACACGATGGTCAGGTTCTCGGGGGTCTGGCGCCAGATGTCGCCGAGCAGGATCGGCGAGGCGTAGACGTTGTCCACCGGGATGTCGAAGAAGCCCTGGACCTGCTCGGCGTGCAGGTCGATGGTCAGCAGACGGTCGAAGCCGACGCTCTGCAGCATGTTGGCGACCACCTTGGCGGTGATGGGCACGCGCGCGGAGCGGACGCGACGGTCCTGACGGGAATAGCCGTAGTAGGGCACGACGGCGGTGATGCGACCGGCGGAGGCGCGACGCAGGGCATCGGCCATCACCATCAGTTCCATCAGGTTGTCGTTGGTGGGTGCGCAGGTGGGCTGGATGATGAATACATCACGGCCGCGCACGTTCTCGAGAATCTCGACATAGGTTTCACCATCGCTAAAGCGGGTGACTGTCGCCTGGCCGAGCTGGAGGTCGAGGTTTTCAGCTACGCGCTGGGCAAGCTCGGGGTTTGCGTTCCCCGCGAAGACCATCAGCATAGGGTGTTCCGCTTCGAGTTTCTGGAGAGAGAAATCTGGCTGGGCCGCTAGGGATCGAACCTAGGAATGCCGGAATCAAAATCCGGTGCCTTACCGCTTGGCGACGGCCCATGAGAGGTTGTGCATTATATGCATCGTGAAACGTCGCGCAAGCCCTCAAGCTGCTTTTTCAATGGAGAAACGTTCACGCCTTGTGCAATGAAGCTTTTCCAGTCGAAGGGGAGGGCGGCCAAGGCCTTTTCCGCTGCATCCCGGGATGAAAAGGCACAGAACACGCAGGCGCCCGTGCCGGTCAGGTGGGGCTGTCCGAAGGGGCGCAGGCCATCGAGGGCCTTGCCGATGAGGGGGTACTGGCGAACGGCCACGGGCTCGAAGGCGTTTCCGCGCACGCCGTTCAGGAAGTCCTCACGGCTGATCGGAGGCATGGAGCGCTCGAGCCGCGGGTCGGAGAACAGGGCGGCCGTGCCGATGTGGATGGGCGGGCAGATCACCAGATACCACTGTTCAGGCAGCGCGAGCGGCGAGAGTCGCTCGCCGATGCCTTCCCCCCAGGCGCTCCATCCCCGCACGAAGACGGGTACGTCGGCACCCAGCTGGCGGCCCAGTTCGGCCAGCCGGTCCTCGTCGAGGCCGGTATGCCAGAGGTGATTGAGGGCGACCAGCGTGGTCGCGGCGTCCGAACTTCCGCCGCCCACCCCGCCGCCGAGCGGCAGGTTTTTTTCCAGGGTGATGTCGGCGCCCAGTGGCGTGCCGGTGACGCCCTTGAGCAGCCGGGCAGCGCGCACGGCGAGGCCATTGTCTTCGGGGATGCCGGCGGGGGGGTTCAGCTTGCGGATGACGCCGTCCGCGCGCACCTTGAAGTTCAGGCGGTCGCCGAAGTCCAGCAGCTGGAACACGGTCTGGAGATCGTGATAGCCGTCGGGTCGCCTGCCGGTGATGCGCAGCATCAGGTTGAGCTTGGCGGGCGCGGGCCACCCGTTCGAATCGGCCATCGGTGACATCAGAGGCGCCAGCGGTCCACGATCAGTCGCAGCGTCAGGTCCATGTGGGTCAGTTCCATCTTGCTTGGCAGGGCGACGCCATTGAGGGTGGTGTAGCGCTGGTATTCGATGCGCCAGCCATGGCTGTGCATGCGCAGGATCCGGCCCTCGGGATCCAGGCTGTAGGCATCGTTGCCGGTGGCCGGAAGGCCCAGCAGCCAGGCATGCATGGCCTCGAAGGGTACGCTCCATCCGAGCGTTTCACGCAGCAGGGCCTCGCCGTCGGTGCCCTGATGGATCTCGCCTTCATGATCGACCAGCACGACACCCTTGGCGTTGTGGGTCAGCTGAAGGACATTCTGCCCGAGCGGGGTCTTGATGTTCAGAACCTGCTGTTCGGTGGCGCGCGACCAGTCGAAGGCCACCTGTCCACCCGTGCCCTGGGCAAGGATGGCGGCACGCCCCTCGATCTGCCATTGCTGGATCGCCTGCAGCTGTTGCTGATGACTGCGCCACAGGCCGATGCGTTGAGGGTCGGTTTCCTCCTGGATCATCGGTGCCGTGGCGCAGCCGCCCAGCAGGATCAGGCTGCCCAGGGCAAGCACCCGCAGCAGGCGGCCTTGGATGGTCGACATGCCAGGCATCATGGTTGTTGACGCAGGCGTTTCTGCGTCTCGAGCAGTTCGCCGCGACCAGGCTCGCGCGCAAGGGCATCATCGAGCAGCTTGAAGGCCTCGTCGCGTCGTCCAAGCGCATTCAGCACCTCGGCCAGATGCGCGGCGATCTCGCCGTCGGGTTCGCGCGCATAGGCCTTGCGCAGGAAGGGTTCGGCTTCGCCGAACTTGCCCTGGCGGAACAGCACCCAGCCCATGCTGTCGAGGATGGCCGGATTTTCCGGGCTGAGCTTGAGCGCCTTGTCGATCAGCTCAAGGGCCTCGTCCAGGCGGATATTGCGCTGGGCAAGGGTGAAGCCGAGGGCATTGAGGGCTTCCGGGTGGTTCGGGTCCTGGGCAAGGATGGCGCGCAGGTCGGCCTCGGCTTCCGGGAAGCGGTCCAGCTGATCGGCGAGCAGGGCCCGGGTGTAGAGCAGGTCGGGGTCGCCGGGGTGGGCGATCAGGGCTTCGTCCAGCAGCTTGAGGGCGGCCTCCGGCGAGTCGGCATCCTTCAGCAGGCCGGCCTCGGCCAGGAACAGCCGCACGCGCTCTTCCGGAACCTCGATGTCCGCGCGGGCCTTGGCGAGCTGCGCGCGGGCCTCGTCCATTCGGCCATGCCGGGCGGAGAGCGTGGCGAGGCGAATCATGGCATCCAGCCGCAGCTCGCCCTCGTGCACCCGCTCGTACCAGTCGCGGGCGGCCCGCTCGTTGCCTCGCTGTTCTTCCAGTCGTCCGAGGTAGTAGGCGGCGGCGTCGGCGCGTTCGGGCACTTTGAGCAGGGCGCGCAATTCGCGTTCGGCGGTGCCGAGGTCCTTGCCATCCAGCGCCAGCAGGGCGACGGTGTAGCGCAGGTCCATGTCCTCCGGGTTCTTGCGCAACAATTCGGCGAACAGCGGGCGGGCCTCGTCATAACGGCGAGCCTCGATCAGGGCGCGTGCGTAGTTGAGGCGCAGGTCCTGATCCTTGGGGAATTGCTCGACCATGGCCTTGACCTGGTTCAGGCCAGCGTCGATGCGCCCGGTGCTGAAATAGGTGCCTGCAAGCAGGATCCACGCATCCTTGCGCCTCGGCTCCAGCCGCAGCACCTTGTTCAGCGCGGATTCAGCCGTGTCGAACTGCTTGAACTGCAGGGCGAGCCGGGCGAGCGCAAACCAGGCCTCGCCTTCATTCGCATGACGCTGGGTGAGTGCGTGCATGGCCGGCATGGCGCCCGGGCCTTCCTGGGCAAGCAGCGAAACGATCTGGCGCCAGGCGGTCTCGCGTGTCTCGCCTTGCGCCGGAAAATGCTGATCGATCAGCCTCGCGGCGTCGGCATCGCGCCCCGCGCGGATGGAGAGCAGCATGTCGGCCTGCCAGCGTTCGGCATGCTCGGGCTCAAGTTCGGACCACAGCGCGAGGGCGTGCCCGGCGGTTTTCTGGTCGCGGGCGAACAGGGCGATGCGCGTGGCGCGTTCCGCGACACGCGGGTCGCGGCTGAGTCTGGCGGACTCGAGGTACATGCGGCCGGCATCGGTCAGCTGGCCGCGCTGCCCCGCCAGTTCGCCGATTATCAGGTAATAGAAGGAGGCGCCGCGCAGGTCTTCGGCCGCGGGTTCGCGTTGAATGACCTTCGCCTCGGGCGTCTGGGGTTCGGGCGCAGGCGCGGGCGTGACCGTCGCGCAGGCGGCGGTCAGCAGCGGGAGCAGGAATACTAGGCGTCTGGGCATGCGCGATCCTCGGGGAGCCTGTCCGTCAGGCTTGGTTGGCGACATTATTCTAGCAGCCTGTCGGACTTGAGCGATTGAAGCGAAAAATGTCGCGGGACGAGGGCGGATTTTGACGATTGCGCGGGGCCATGGTTCCGAAATGGCTGCGAACCGTGGACCACGACCGCCCTCCTGAGGCCGGTTCGCCCCAGGCACGGCTGGCTGCCAGGGGTCGATCCAGGAGCGGGCCGGCCTGCCCGGGGCTCGCGGGGCAGGCGCTGGCTTGTCATTGCGGGGGCGATGGCTGAAAATCCCCACCCCCAACCTGAGTTCGCCTCGCGCGGATCGCACCACCCCCTCCATGTCCATCATCGCCCTCGGTCTCAACCATCGCACCGCGCCCATCGAAGTGCGCGAGCGCGTGGCGTTCGCGCCGGAGCGGCTGAAGGACGCGCTGCGCGAGATGCTGAGCCTCCCGTTGGTGCGCGAAGGGGCGATCGTCTCCACCTGCAACCGCACCGAGGTCTACGCCGCGGTGTCCGACGAGGGCGACGGCGAGGTGCTGCGCTGGTTCCCCAGCGCCCATGGGCTGAGCGAGGACGAGGTTCGCCCCTATATATATGTGCATCAGGAGGGCGAGGCCATCCGTCATCTCTTGCGCGTATCCTGCGGGCTGGATTCGCTGGTGCTGGGCGAGCCGCAGATCCTCGGCCAGATCAAGACCGCCTACGCGCAGGCGGGCGAGGCGCAGTCCGTCGGGCCGGTGCTCAACCGCATGTTCCAGCACGCCTTTTCGGTCGCCAAGCAGGTGCGCACCGATACCGCCATCGGCGCCAGTCCGGTCTCAGTCGCCTTCGCCGCCGTCAACCTGGCCAGGCAGATCTTCGGCGATCTGGGCAGCAAGACCGCCCTGCTGATCGGGGCGGGGGAGACGATCGAGCTGGCGGCGCGCCATCTGCACGGCAACGGCGTCGGGCGCCTGGTCGTCGCCAACCGCACCTTCGAGCGCGCCCATGCGCTGGCCGAACCGCTGGGCGGCTACGCCATCGCCCTGCACGAGCTTTCCGAGCATCTGCACGAGGCCGACATCGTCATCACCGCCACCGCCAGCCAGCTGCCCATCCTCGGCAAGGGCGCGGTGGAAAGCGCCCTGAAGCGGCGCAAGCGTCGTCCCATGTTCATGGTCGACATCGCCGTGCCGCGCGACATCGAGCCCGAGGTCGGCGCGCTGGAAGACGTCTATCTCTACACGGTCGACGATCTTGAGCAGGTCATCGACGAAAACCGCCGCTCCCGACAGGAGGCCGCCCAGCAGGCCGAGGAGATCATCGACGCCCAGGTCGGGCATTTCCTCGACTGGCTGCGCATGCAGGGCGGCACGGCGGTGATCCGTGAATTGCGGGCGAATGCCGAGCGGGTTCGCGACATGGCCCTGGAACATGCCCTGCAGCAACTCGCCCATGGCCACGCGCCGGAGGACACCCTGCGCCATCTGGCCCATGCGCTGACCAACAAGCTCATGCACGCGCCCACCATCGCCCTGCGCGAGGCCTGCCAGAGCGGGCAGGTCGAGGTGACCGAGGCCGCCCGCCTGCTGTTCGACCTGTCGCGCGATTAGCGGCGCCCCCATCCTCACGCAGGAGCGAGCTTGCTCGCGATGAACCCGATCGCGAGCAAGCTCGCTCCTGCGGAAGCCCCTTACGATCATTATTCCATGCACCCATCCATCCTCGACCGCCTCGAACAGCTCGTCTCACGCTTTGAGGAAGTGACCGCCCTGCTGTCCGATCCCGAAGTCATCAACGACAACCACCGCTTCCGCGACCTCTCCCGCGAGTACGCCCAGCTCGAACCCGTGGTGGCCACCCTACGCGACTTCCGCGCCACCGAGGCCGGCATCGCCTCCGCCAGGGCCATGACCGGGGAGGATGATGCCGAGCTGCGCGCCATGGCGGAGGACGAATTGACCGTGCTGACCGCCCGTCACGAAGCGCTCGAGCTGGATCTGCAGAAGCACCTGCTGCCCAAAGACCCGTTCGACGACCACAACATCTTCCTCGAGGTGCGTGCCGGCACGGGCGGCGACGAGGCCGCCATCTTCGCGGGCGACCTGATGCGCATGTACGCCCGCTACGCCGAACGGCAGGGCTGGCCGGTCGAGATCCTGAGCGCCAGCGAGGGCGAGCATGGCGGCTACAAGGAGGTCATCGCCCGCATCCAGGGGCAGGGCGCCTATTCGCGCCTCAAGTTCGAGTCCGGCGCGCATCGCGTCCAGCGCGTGCCGGAGACCGAGGCGCAGGGGCGGGTGCACACCTCCGCCGCCACCGTCGCCATCCTGCCGGAACTGGAGGAGTCGGAGGCGATCGACCTCAACCCGGCCGATCTCAAGGTCGACACCTTCCGCGCCTCCGGGGCCGGTGGCCAGCATGTCAACAAGACCGATTCCGCCATCCGCATCACCCACCTGCCCACCGGCATCGTGGTCGAATGCCAGGAAGAGCGTTCCCAGCACAAGAACCGCGCGCGGGCGATGGGCTGGCTCAAGGCCAAGCTGGACGACATCGAGCGCAGCAAGCGCCAGAGCGCGCAGGCCGCCGAACGCAAGAGGCTGGTCGGCTCGGGTGATCGCTCCGAGCGCATCCGCACCTACAACGTCCCGCAGGGGCGGGTGACCGACCACCGCATCAATCTCACCCTCTACCGCATCGAGGAGATCATGCAGGGCGATCTCGATCCGCTCATCGAGCCGCTGATGCAGGAGCACCAGGCCGAGCTGCTGGCCGAGCTTGCGAGCGCGTCCGCCCT
The DNA here is from genome assembly GCA_006212015.1 of Halothiobacillaceae bacterium. Lineage (GTDB taxonomy): Bacteria > Pseudomonadota > Gammaproteobacteria > Halothiobacillales > Halothiobacillaceae > Thiofaba. The sequence goes on along the minus strand of SDAY01000069.1, from coordinate 163 downwards.
AGCAGCCTGTCGGACTTGAGCGGCTGAAGCGAAAAAGTCGCCGGCCGAGGACAGCAATGACGATTTTGCCGGGCAATAGCAGGGACTATTGCCCAAAAAAGCGGCGAAATATGGACCGGCCCGCGGCTTTTGCAGCCAGTTCGTCTCAAGTCCGACAGGCTGC
>SDAY01000214.1 GCA_006212015.1 Halothiobacillaceae bacterium | reverse complement strand
TATTTCTGACAACAGGCTGACGCTGAAACAGCAGCGCGTTTTACTTGCCTTGCTGTCGTTCAGGTCTAAAAACAGCGATGTCGTATGGCCGACGAGGGGGCAGCTCGCTGATGTCACGGGGATGATTCCGTCGAATATCAGTGCCGCGACGACCCAGCTCGAGGCACTGGGGTGGATCAAAAAGGAGGGGAAAGGTGGCTTTTCCAAGTCTACCCGATATCGACTTTCGATCCCTGAAACAGTATCCGGTTCGGATACGGTATCAGGCCCTAAAACGGTATCCGGTTCGGATACTGTATCAGGCACTGGAACGGTATCCGATTCGGATACGGGGGGGGTATCCGATTCGGATACGGGCCGGGTATCCGATTCGGATACGGGCATGGGGGTATCCGATTCGGATACGGGCAAGGAACATACCAACCATACCAATGGAACAGACCATAAGCGCTGTGCGCGCGCTGGCTGCCCGTCCGTCGATGATGCGGGTCAGCAGATGCCGCATGTCGAGATCGCGGTGGCTTTGCGGAAAGCAGGCATGCCGGCGAACTCGAATCACCCGAAGGTCGTGGCATGGGCTCAGGCTGGCGTATCGCCAGCCGTGGCGCTGGAGGCTCTGGAGATCGCTCGAGGCCGAAAGCGGGATGGGCCGATCCCCGTTGGCTACTTGGCCCCGATCATTCACGACTTGATGAAACCGAAAACGAACAACGGAGAGGCGCAACATGCGGCAGGTAGGCGATTTGGCGAGACGGCTTTCGATCGAGTCATGCGGCTCAACGGCGGCGGTGATGAGCGGCCGAAGGCACGAGTCATCGATGGGGAGGCCGAGCACGTCCACTGAGGCACTGCCGGATGGTCTGGCGTCGAACCTGTGGAAGAGCTTCGCGCAGATTTTCGGGGCCGGCCGGCTTGAGCGTGAGCTTGGGGCTACGCCGCCGGATGTGTGGCGGCGTGGCCTTGCGGGCCTTGTTGGAGATGATCTGGCGCGCGGGCTGCGTCGCCTTGTGAAAAGCGGGACGGGGTTTCTTCCGGCCCTGGGTGAGTTCCGGGCGATGTGCGAGCCCACGCCAGAGGAGCTGGGGCTGCCATCGGAGCGGGATGCGTATCTGGCGGCCTGCTCGATGAGCTGGAGGCTGCATCCGTCGGTGTGGCATGCCGCACGTGAGGTTGGCATCTACGCGCTGCGGCACGAGGCGGAGGCGAAGACGCGCCATGCTTTCGCCAGGGCGTGGTCGAAGGTGGTGGCCCAGGTTCGCGCCGGTGTTGTGTTCGATCTGCCCGAGCAGGACGCGCCGAGGCTGGAGGACCAGCGGACGAGGGCGGATCGGGTGGCGGCGATGCGCCAGCACATCGGCGAGCTGAAAATGGCATTGAACGGGACGACGGGAGCGGCGGCATGAGCGTGGACAGGAAACAGGGCGCGGTAAGGGCATCGGGGTCGGGGATCAAGGTGACTTGCCCTCATTGCGAGAAGCCGACGATCGTCCGCACAAGCGAGAAGATCACACGGCAGACACGCCAGGCGAAGCTGATCTGCACCAATGCCGACTGCGGTCACACCTTCATCGTCGTGGTCGAGGCGGTCAAAACCATCAGCCCGAGTGCGACGCCTCATCCAGAGGTTCGGATGCAAGGCCCCACGCTCAAGCACGCCGTCGCACGACCTGTTTCAGCGTGAAAACAGCCGCGCAACCCGCAGCAGCATGAGCGTCAGACGAGTCACGCATGGTCATGCCACGCGCCCAACGAGCACCGCAGGCGTGGCGGGGGGAGACGGCGCGGCGCGGGGGTTGATGCCGGGTTGACGGCATGAAAAAGCCCGGCGCTGGGCCGGGCTGGTGATGTCTATGGTGCTGGCGATCAGGCAGCGTCTGCGGGCTTGATCTGGTAGGGTTTGAAGCGGATCACCTCTTCTCCGATCCAGTCGTTGATCTCGCGCAGGCGCTCCATCAGGGGTTCGAGCTCGTTGCGGGCGAACACGTCGGACGCCTCCTCGATGGAACCGAAGCCGCCGGTGTTGTTTGGGATGATGCCCATCAGCTGGGGCGGGACGCGGTGGGCAGCGAGCACGTCGTCGCGGCTCACGTTCTTGATGTTGAAGAACTCGTCCTTGGCGCTCACGTCGGCGATCGGCAGGATTTGCATGCCATCCTTCTTGCCGCCTGGGGCGTACATGAGCAGGTTGCGAAAGTTGCCCGGCCCCTTGCTGTTCTTCATCGCCTCCTTGAGGCCTGTGATGGCCGCCTCATCCTGCAGCGGGTCGGTCATGTACAGGATGAAGCCGGCGTGGCTTCCGTTCTTGTAGTACCTGCGGCGGAAGAGGGTGGCCGCTTC
>SDAY01000213.1 GCA_006212015.1 Halothiobacillaceae bacterium | reverse complement strand
GCGGTGCTCCACCCCCTGCGTTCCGAGGACGACCTGCCCCATTGCACGGTCTGTGATTCCGCGTGAAACCGCTGTTCCAGACCCAGCTGCTCAACGGCGCCCACGGCGACCCAGTGGTCTACGTCGATTTCCTGTTCGACCGCCGGGCCCTGTTGTTCGACCTCGGCACCCTCCGCAGCCTGCCGCCGCGCAAGATCATGCGGCTGACCGACATCTTCGTCAGCCACACCCACATGGATCACTTCAACGACTTCGACTGGCTGGTGCGCCTCTGCCTCGGCCGTCCGGTCAGCCTGCGGCTGTACGGCCCGGCGGGCTTCATCGACCGGGTCGAACACCGTATTCGCGGCTACACCTGGAACCTAGCAGCCTGTCGGACTTGAGACGAACTGGCTGCAAAAGCCGCGGGCCGGTCCATATTTCGCCGCTTTTTTGGGCCATAGTCCCTGCTATGGCCCGGCAAAATCGTCAAAATCTGTCCTCAGCCGGCGACTTTTTCGCTTCAGCCGCTCAAGCCCGACAGGCTGCTAGCCGCGGGCTATGCGGAAAGCCTGATACTGGAGGTGACCGAGCTGCACGAGGGCGAGCGCGGCCGCGCGGCCCGCTTCGAATGCCGGCACGGCTTCGCCCGCGAGGATGACCATGAAATCAAGCTGCCCGGCGGCGTGCTGCTCAGGGAACCGGGCTTCCGGGTGCGCGCGGCGGTGCTGGACCATGGCATCCCCTGCCTCGCCTTCGCGCTGGAGGAGTCGCGCCACATCAGCGTGCGCAAGGAAGCGCTGGCCGCGCTGGGCCTGCGCACCGGCCGCTGGCTGAAGGGACTCAAGCTGGCCGTGCTGGACGAGGCGCCGGACGACACACTCATCCCGCTCGAGGACGGCCAGTCCATGCCTCTCGGCCGGCTGCGCGAGGCGATCATCGACCAGGAACCCGGTCGCAAGCTCGCCTATGTGGTGGACGCGCGCTTCACCCCGGAGAACCAGGCCCGCATCATCGAGCTGGCGCGAGGCGCCGACGAACTCTACATCGAGTCCGCCTTCTCCGCTGCCGACGCCGAGCAGGCCGCACGCAAGCTGCACCTGACCGGCGAACAGGCCGCCTGGCTGGCCCGGCAGGCCGGCGCGAAGCGGCTGATTCCCGTTCACTGTTCGCCCCGCTACAAGGACAAGCCGGGCGACCCGGTGGCCGAGGCGCTGCGGGCGTTTGCGGGGACTTTGGCGAGCTGAGAGGCGAGATGCCTGACTGCGCTGATCGAAGGGAGCCCCCCTGGCCTGCGGCCGGTTTGATGGACACCTTGTTAAGGTATTCAATCAAACCGGCCGTTGGCTGGGCGCAATTTATGGCTCGGGCAAGAGGCCTCTTGCCGTTGATCCCCGCACGCTGGAGGCGCTTGCAGCCATGTTTTAGCACGGGGAGGAATCCGTGCTTCTGCATATTCAAGGGAACCTCGAAAAACCCCTTCCATGGGATTTTTCGAGGACGTTCATTGCGGGAAACCCGCAATGAACTCACGCCATTCCAATCGCTTACGCGATTGGGCGGCGCCCCATCCATGGGGCGCACGGGCACCTCGAAAGGTTTTTCGAGGCGCCCTCAAGCAGCGTGCTGGTGTACACGTATCCTCGGGGCGATCTTGTCCCGAAGGGTGCGATCAGCCATGCGCATGTCGTATTCGGTCTGGAGGTTCATCCAGAATCGCGGCTCCATATTGAAGAACAGGCCCAAGCGGAGCGCTGTATCGGGGGTGATGGCGCGCTTCCCATGCACAAGTTCACTGATGCGGCTAGGGGGTACGTCGATGTCCGCCGAAAGCTGGCGAGCCGTGATGCCCATGGGCTTCATGAACTCTTCAAGCAGGATTTCGCCGGGGTGAATTTCGTCGAGCAGTTCGGTCATTTCGTGGCTCCTAGTGATAGTCCACAATTTCAACTTGGTACGCTCCATCATCCTGCCAGCGAAAACACACTCGCCACTGGTCATTGACGCGGATGCTGCACCAACCTTCCCGGTCGCCCTTGAGCGCTTCGAGTCGATTGCCGGGGGGAACTCTTAGGCTGCTCAACTCGGTTGCCGCGTGAATCTGCAACAGCTTCCGTCGGGCTACCCGCTCAATGCTTCTGAAGCGGGGTACGGCGCGGCTATGAAAGAGGGCCTCAGTGTCCGGACACTTGAAGGAGTGGATCATGATTGATTTTGTTCCGCATCACGGATACTTTCAAGTGGAACTTCCCTCATCTTCTCTGCCACCTTCTCACATTCAGCGTGATGTTCATCAGTCGCTCGCCTTAACCTCCTGCCGACAGGGTTGTCATGATCGAAATCAGCTCACCCCGCGCGGC
>SDAY01000068.1 GCA_006212015.1 Halothiobacillaceae bacterium | reverse complement strand
CGCAATGACGCCCCCCGTCATCGCGAGGCCCGCAAGCCAGCGTAGCCCGGATGAAGGCCCTTGGGCCGCAATCCGGGGAACCCACGCCAGCCCCAGTGTCACCGCCGGAGGGTCTTTCGCCATCGGCCGCGCCCCTCCCGGATTCCGCTTTGCTCCATCCGGGCTACCTTGCTCGACGGTTCATGGATTGCTTCGCCTACGGCTCGCAATGACGGTTTTTCGGGGCGCCCCTGAAATCTTGTGAGTCGGCGCGCATGAAAAAAGCACCGGTTAAGGTGCTTTCAATGGGGTCAGCTTGGCCGCGGACGCGGCGCTGGCCGGGCTTATTGCGCGGGAATCAGGCGACGCTTGAACAGAGCAAGGAAGCCGTCGTTGAGCGGGGTTTCAAACACGCTCTTGGCTTCGGACTTGCCGTCTTTGTAGGTCATCTGCTTGACATGGCCCTGCTTTTTCTCGACATCCACAGCCAAGGCATAGACGTTGTCTTTCTTGGCAAGGTAGTCGGCAATGGTGCTGTCTGCGGCGGCGGCCTGGTCCACCCACTTCTTCGCGGCAACGGTCAGGTGCAGGAAGATGGCGCCTGTGTAGTTGTCTTTGGCGAGTTCAGCCAATGTGAGGCGAACGGCAGCGGCGTTGTTTTCATCCGTGACTTGACCGCCGAACAGCAGGGCGACGGCGTCTTTGTCCTTGAACGATTTAACCGCGACAGCAGGGTCGGTGTCGGGTGTGTAAGCCACGATGTCAAGGCGGCGCACGGGCGTTTCGCCTTTCTTACCCGCGTCCAAGCCTTCGGCTTTATTGTGGCCAACGAACTCACCGGCCATGGCGCCCGCCAAGGCGACGCAAATGGTGCTGTTGTTGACGGCGATGCCCAAGGTCTTGGCCTTGATGACGTTGGTGATCGCCATACCTTCGAGCTGGCCGGCGTAGGCGCGCACGATGAATTGCTCGCCCAGGGTCAAGGGCGCGGCGGTCGGTGCCGTTGTTTCGGCGGCGAAGCTTGCCGAGGCGGTCATGGCCAGGGCGGCGGCAAGCAGGGTGCGTTTGATCATCGTTAAGTTCTCTTGAACAGAATGTGGCTCGGTTTGATGCCGGCATTAAACCTACGCATGGATTGTGAATGAAACAAGCATGCAAATCCTTTGATTTTCACGGGATTTGTCACTGCTTCTCGTTTTCTCAGCCGTTTCTCGGGCTTTCGGCATGGTCAGCGATCTGCTTGTCGATCATCTTGTGCGACCACAGCCCGCCGAACGGGATCAGCGCGGCGAGAAAGACGCCCAGGCCCTTGAGCGGCGAGAGCTCGCGGCGGAACACGACCAGACCGAGGATGCCCATGGTCCACAGGAACAGTGCGCCATGGATGGGGCCGACGATGGATACGGCGATGGGCAGGTCGGCCAGGCGCTTGAGCGGCACGGCGATCAGCACCAGGGCGACGAGGGAGGACGCTTCCACCAGGGCCATCAGGCTGAGGTGGCGCAGGGACCATGGGGCCATGAATATATCTCCATCAATTCGATTTATGGGCCGGCAACAATAATTCATATCCGATGCGCCCGGATACAATAACCAGATACAAAAAACCCCGGCAGTTGCCGGGGTGGGCGTCATTCAACAGCGGGGGTGTCAGATGGACTTCTTGCAGAAGTACCAGTCGACGCACTCGTACTCACCGCTCTTGAAGCGGCGCTCGGCTTCCTCGGCGGTGGCCGGCGGCGGTACGATGACCTTGTCACCCGGCTGCCAGCCTTCCGGCGTGGCCACGCCATGCTCGGTGGAGGTCTGCAGGGCCTTGACCAGACGCAGGATCTCCGGGATGGAGCGGCCATTGCTCATCGGGTAGTAGAGCATGCCACGCAGCACGCCCTGCGGGTCGATGATGAAGGTGGCGCGCACGGCCTGGGTGTCGGACGCGCCCGGATGGACCATGCCGTAGGCCTTGGCGACGTTCATGGAGAGGTCGGCGATGATCGGGAAGGTGATCTTGACGCCGAATTTCTCCTCGATGTTGCGATCCCAGGCGATGTGCGAGTAGTGGCTGTCGATCGACAGGCCGAGCAGTTCGCAGTTGATGGCCTGGAAGTCCTTGTGCGCCTTGGCGAAGGCGGTGAACTCGGTGGTGCAGACCGGGGTGAAGTCCGCCGGGTGGGAGAACAGCACCAGCCACTTGCCCTCGTAGTCGGACAGGGTCTTGCGGCCGTAGGTGGTCGGCGCGTCGAATTCGGGGGCGCGCTCGTTGAGGCGCGGGAGGGATACGATGGTCTCGGACATGGATGATTTCCTCGGGGGTGTCGGTTCATCGCCCACTGCGTGGTGCGTGGATGAACTATAGAAGTCGCTTCTGCATCTATGAAATTGTATTTGGATATGGGTTCGATAGGCATTGACTATGCTTGTTCGATGATCGATAAACTCGGGACCGTAAGCGGTCCTGCTTTTGACCGGGCACATATGTTCCACGTCCGCCACCTCTCCGGGCCCCATTTCGGCCCTATCGACCTGCAACTCGCGCCGCGCGAACTGCTCTGCCTGTACGGTCCCTCCGGGGTCGGCAAGTCGCAGCTGCTGCGCGCCCTCGCCGATCTCGAACCGCACGAGGGCGAAGTCCAGCTCGCCGATGTCCCTCAGCAGGCCGTCCGCCCCACCGAGTGGCGTCGTCAGGTGGCCTACCTGCCGGCCGAGAGCGGCTGGTGGGCGCCCCGGGTCGTCCAGCACTTCGCCCAGCCGCCAGGCATCGAGGCGCTGGCCGCATTGGGACTGACGCCGGACATCCTCGAGCGCGAGGTGGATGGCCTCTCCACCGGCGAGCTTCAGCGTCTTGGCCTGTTGCGCATGCTCGATCAGCGCCCCCGCGTGCTCCTGCTCGATGAGCCTTCCGCCAACCTCGATCCGGAAAGCGCCTTGCTGATGGAGGCGCGCGTCCTGCGCTATCTGGACGAGGCGCGGGCGGCCGCGATCTGGGTCAGCCACGACCCCTTGCAGCGCGAGCGCATCGCGGATCGCAGCATCGAACTGAAGGCGAGGGAGGCGGCATGAACCTGATCGAACTGACGGCCTCGGACCTGGGGCTGACCGCTGGGCTTGTGCTGCTGCTGGGCATCCTGATCAGCCTCAACGGTCTCGGGCTGACCCGCTCCCTGTACGTGTCCACGGTGCGGATGACGGTGCAGCTCCTGCTCGTGGGGCTGGTGCTGGAGGCCCTGTTCGGCGCCGCCCATCCCCTCTGGGTGGGGCTGATGGGGCTGGTGATGCTTCTCCTGGCCGGCTGGGAGGTGATGGCGCGCCAGCAGCGCCGCATTCGCGGCCTTGCGGGCTACCTGATCGGCGTGACGGCGATGGCCCTGCCGGCCTTCACCCTCGCCCTCATGGCGCTGGTCGTGATCATCGATGTCCGGCCCTGGTATACCCCGCAGTACGCCATCCCCCTGCTGGGCATGATCCTGGGCAACACCATGACCGGCATCGGCCTCGGGCTGAACAGCCTGACCCGCGGGGCGGCGACCGGCCGCCGCGCCATCGAGGCCCAGCTCCTGCTCGGACACGACACCCGCCGGGCCACGCGCGGCCTGAGGCGCGACAGCCTGCACACCGCGCTGCTCCCCACCATCAACATGCTCACCGTGGCCGGTATCGTCAGCCTGCCGGGCATGATGACCGGGCAGATCCTCTCCGGCACCCCTCCGCTGGAGGCGGTCAAGTACCAGATCATGATGATGATGCTGATCGCCAGCGCGACAGGCATGGGCGCCATGCTGGCGATCGAGCTGGGCGCCCGCCGCCTGTTCGACGAGCGCCAGCGCCTGCGTCTCGACCGCCTGGCCCAGGCTTGACGGGTTGCACTGCCTACACGACTGAATCGACAGGAGCTATCCATGCGCATGGGGATTGACCTCGGCGGCACCAAGATCGAGGCCATCGTGCTGGATGAGGCGGGCGCCGAGCGCTTCCGCGAGCGCGTGGCGACCCCGCAGGGCGATTACGCCGGCATCCTCGATGCGCTGCATGGCCTGGCGAGCCGGGGCGAGCAGGCGGCGGGCGAGGCCTGCAGCGTGGGCGTCGGCACGCCGGGGGCGATCTCTCCGGCCAGCGGCCTGATGAAGAACAGCAATTCAGTCGTGCTCAACGGCAAGCCGCTCAAGGCCGATCTCGAGCGGGTGCTGGGGCGCGAGATCCGCCTCATGAACGATGCCAACTGCTTCGCCCTGTCCGAGGCGGTGGACGGTGCGGCGGCGGGCGCCGAGGTGGTGTTTGGCGTGATCGTCGGCACCGGCTGCGGCGCGGGCGTGGTGGTGCGCGGCCATGCCCTGAACGGGCCGAATGCCATCGCGGGGGAGTGGGGGCACAATCCCTTGCCCTGGCCGAACGATGATGAACGACCCGGCCCGGCTTGCTATTGCGGCAAGCACGGCTGCATCGAGACCTGGCTGTCCGGCACCGGCCTTGCCAGCACCTTCGAGCGCGAGACGGGCCAGTCGCTCAAGGCGCCGGAGATCGTCGCCCGCGCGGAGGCCGGGGATGCGACCTGCGAGGCAGCCCTGCGGCGCTACGAGGACCGCATGGCGCGCGGCCTTGCCCATGTCATCAACATCCTCGACCCGGACGTGATCGTACTGGGCGGTGGCATGTCCAAGGTGCGGCGGCTCTATGCCAATGTGCCGAAGCTGTGGGGCCGGTATGTCTTTTCGGATCGGGTGGATACCCGCCTCGTTGCACCGATGTTTGGTGATTCCAGCGGTGTTCGCGGGGCGGCGTGGCTGTGGCCGCGTTCATGAGGGAACCCTTGTCGCCCGGACTTACCCAATCCGGTCAGTGGCCTGTTTTGGTATAGTTGAAAAAAATGATGAGGAACCACGGCATGAGCAAAACCACGACTGGCGGACGCCGCCGTTTTCTGACCGGTCTCCCTGCCGTGGGTGCGCTGTTCGGCCTGACCGCTGCGCAGGCGGCTGAACCGGCCAAGCCGGCGGCGGCCCCGGCGAAGAAGGAGCGCTTCCCCGGCGATCCGCCCGAGCACCGCATCGTCTACCAGCTCAACCATGCCGAGTGGGAGTACATCGAGCATATCCTCAATTCCATCAGTGCCATGCTGACCAAGTACGAGGACAACGTCGCCATCGCCGTGGTGGTGTTTGGCCCCGGCATCCACCTGCTGGCCAAGAACCCGAAGCGCGACATTCCGGCCATCCTGCGCCAGCGGGTCGAATCGCAGGCCAAGAATTACGGCGTGAAGTACATCGCCTGCGGCAACACCATGAAGACCATCGGCTGGGACAAGAAGGAGATGCTCGACTTCGCCCAGGTGGAGGAGGTGGGTGCCGCCGCCATCATGGAGCTGCAGGAAAAGGGTTACGCCTACCTTGCCTGGTAAGCGTTCGACTTTCGTTTCAAGGCCCGCCATGGCGGGCCTCATCTTGAGAGCATCAGCATGCAGATCACCCTGACCCGCCCCGACGACTGGCACATCCACCTGCGCGATGGCGCCATGCTCAAGGCCGTGATGCCGGACGTGGCGCGCGAGTTCGCCCGCGCCATCGTCATGCCCAATCTTGTGCCGCCGGTCGTCACCACCGACGACGCGCTGGCCTATCGCGCGCGCATCCTTGCCGCCTTGCCGGCGGGCGCCGATTTCGATCCGCTGATGACCCTCTACCTCACCGGCCAGACCCGGCCCGAGGAGATCGCCCGCGCCAGGGCCAGCGGCAGGGTGCACGCGGTCAAGCTGTATCCGGCCGGTGCGACCACCAACTCCGACCGTGGCGTGACCGACATTCGCGCGGTCTACCCGGTGTTCGAGGCCATGCAGAAGGAAGGCATGGTGCTGTGCGTGCATGGCGAGGTGGTCGATGGCGACATCGACATCTTCGACCGCGAGAGGGTCTTCATCGACCGCGTGCTCTCGCCGCTGATCAAGGACTTCCCTGAGCTGAGGGTGGTGATGGAGCACATCACCACCCGCGACGCGGCTGAGTTCGTCAAGGCGGCGCCCGCCCATGTTGGGGCCACCATCACCGCCCATCACCTGCTCTACAACCGCAACGCCATGCTGGTCGGCGGCATCCGTCCGCACTACTACTGCCTGCCCATCCTCAAGCGCGAGGAGCACCGCCAGGCGCTGGTCGCGGCGGCCACCAGCGGCAATCCCAAGTTCTTTCTCGGCACCGACAGCGCGCCGCATCCCAAGGGCGCGAAGGAATCGAGCTGCGGCTGCGCGGGCTGCTACACCGCGTTTGCCGCCATCGAGCTGTATGCCGAGGGCTTCGAGCAGGCCGGCAGGCTGGACCGGCTGGAAGGCTTCGCCAGTCACTTTGGCGCCGACTTCTACGGCCTGCCGCGCAACACCGGCAGCATCACCCTGGTCAAGGAAGACTGGGCCGCGCCTGCGCTGATCGAGGTCGAGCCGGGCATCGAGCTGGTCCCGCTGCGCGGCGGAGAAGCCGTCACGTGGCGCATCAAGTGACTTCTCCCCGTCATCGCGAGGCCGGGCTCTCCCCTCGTCATCGCGAGGCCCAGCCTTTAGCCGCGAGCACAGCGTGGCGGGCCGTGGCGATCCATGGGCCGTTCCGAAGCACGATCCGCTGTGGATGGCTTCCCACCACGGCTCCCGGCCTCGTGGCCAAAGGCAAGATCGTTCGCAATGACGAGGCATGGGCTGATGCCTGAATCCGACACCCAAGCCAAGGGCCTGATGGCCTCGCGCTTTCGCGGCTTCCTGCCGGTGGTCGTGGACATGGAGATGGGCGGCTTCGATGCCTCCACGGATGCCGTGCTCGAGATCGGCGCCGTCATCCTCGGCTTCGATGCCGAAGGCAGGCTCGGGGCGGGGGAGCGCATCGGTGTGCATGTCGCCCCGTTCGAGGGGGCGCGCATCCTCGACGAGGCGCTCAAGGTCAACAAGATCGACCCATACAACCCCCTGCGTCATGCCGTGGACGAGCGCGAGGCGCTGGACCTGGTGTTCGCGCCCATCCGCAAGGCCATGAAGGCCGAGGGTTGCAAGCGCGCCGTGCTGGTGGGTCATAACGCCCATTTCGACCTCGGCTTCCTCAACGCGATGGTGACCCGCACCGGGCACAAGCGGAATCCCTTCCACCCCTTCACCGTGTTTGACACCGCAACCCTCGGCGGCCTGGCCTACGGCCAGACCGTGCTCGCCAAGGCCTGTGCCGAGGCGGGGCTGGCCTGGGATGGCAAGCAGGCACATGGCGCGCTGTACGACGCCGAGATGACCGCAATGCTCTACTGCGGCATCGTCAATGCGTGGAGCGAGCATGTCCGGCCCGCCAGCGCCTTCATGGGTCGAGAGGCCGAAAATCAAGCCGCGGCGCGTCCCGACGGGGTGAAGCGCGGGGCTTGCGGAAGCCCCGCGTAGGAGCGGCGCCCTCGCCGCGAACAAACGGCCCAACCCCTTCGGCCCGGGGGCGGGCCTCCTACATGTCCATCACCGTCATTGCGAGCCGTCTTGCCTTTGGCCACGAGGCCGAGGGCGTGGTGGGAAGCCATCCACAGCGGATCGTGCTTCGGAACGGCCCATGGATCGCCACGGCCCGCCACGCTGTGCTCGCGGCTAAAGGCTGGGCCTCGCGATGACGGGGGGGATCGCCCGGCATCCGCGATGATGTTGTGGGGGTGCGAATGAATTCGTACCTACGCAGCCTCCCGCGCCCGCCGAGTAGGCCGCACAGCGCGAAACCTCACCCCTGTCATCACAAAAGCCGCTCGATGAGCGGCTTTTGAACGTCTGCGGGGGGTGATCAGGCGTCCTTCTTCACCGCCGTTTCCAGCATCGGCTTCAGTTCGCCGCGCTGGTGCAGTTCCACGATGATGTCCGAGCCGCCGATCAGTTCGCCGTTGACGTAGATCTGCGGGAAGGTCGGCCAGTCCTGGTAGCGGGGCAGGTTGTTGAAGATGTCCATGTCGGCAATCACGTTCACATAGGCGAACTCCACGCCGCAGGCCTTGATGGCCTCGGCGGCACGGCTGGAGTAGCCGCACTGAGGGAACTGCGGGGTGCCCTTCATGAAGATCACGATGGGGTTGCTTTTCACGATCTCGTCGATCTGCTGGAGGATGGGGTCCATGGTGCGGCCTCAATGTTGAGTTGGATTGTCGGGCATATTAACGCAAACCGTCCACATTGCGCTGCAGCCACAGCTCCAGCAGGGCGAGGTGCCAGAGCTTGCTGCCGAGCAGACGGGTGAAGTGCCGGTCCGGCTCGGCCAGCAGCCTGTCGACGTAGCCGCGCTCAAAAATGCCGCGTTCCCGGCAGGCCTGGCTGGTCAGGATGTCGCGCATGAAGTCGAGGAATTCGCCGCGCACGAACTTGAGCGCGGGCACCGGGAAGTAGCCCTTGGGGCGGTCGATCACGCCGTCCGGGATCATCCCGCGCGCGACCTTCTTGAGGATGCCCTTGCCGCCGTCCGCCATCTTCAGGCTGGGCGGGATCTGCATGGCCAGTTCCACCAGTTCGTGGTCGAGGAAGGGCACGCGCGCCTCCAGGCCCCAGGCCATGGTCATGTTGTCCACCCGCTTGACCGGGTCGTCCACGATCAGGGTGGTGGCATCGAATGCCAGCACGCGGTCGAGGAAGGTATCGCCCCGGATGGCGGCCAGCCGCTCGCTCACCAGCCTTCCTGTGTAATCCGCGCCGCGATAGGGCGGGGTGACCATGGCCTGGAATTCGGCATCGTCGCGGTCGAAATAGCGCGGCGCGAAGCGTTCAAGGTCCGTGCCCTGCGCCGCATCCATCTGCGGATACCAGAAATAGCCCGCGAACACCTCGTCCGCGCCCTGGCCGCTTTGCACGACCTTGACGTGCTTGCTGACCTGTTCGGAGAGCAGGTAGAAGGCGACGGCGTCCTGGCCCACCATCGGCTCGCTCATGGCGTCGATGGCCTCCGGCAGGCGGTTCAGCACCTCGCCGTTGGGGATGACGATCCTGGTGTGCTCGGTGCCGAAGCGCTCGGCGACGAGATCGGAATACTCGAACTCGCTGCCCTTTTCCTCCGGCTGGTCCTCGAAGCCGATGGAGAAGGTGCGCGGCAGGGTTCCGTGCGCCGCGAGCAGGCCGACCAGCAGGCTGGAATCCAGCCCGCCGGAGAGCAGCACGCCGACCGGCACGTCGCTGATCGCCTGGTGGCGGGCGGTGGTCTCCATCAGCTTGCCGCGCAGGGCCTCCGTCCATTCGTCCTCCGACAATGCGTCGGGCGGGCGATGGGCGGTCAGCTCCCAGTAGCGGTGCGGGGTCTCGCTGCCGTCCATGTCGATGCGCAGCACATGCGCGGGCGCCAGCTTGCGGATGCCGTTGAGCACGGTGCGCGGGGCAGGCACCACGGCATGCAGGGTGAACTGGTGGTGCAGGGCGATGGGGTCGATGGAGGTGTCCACCCCGCCCGCCGCCAGCAGGGCCTGGCTGGAGGAGGCGAAGTGGAGACGGGTCGCGGTCTTCGCGTAGTACAGCGGCTTGATGCCGAAACGGTCGCGCGCCAGCCACAGGCGTTTGCTTTCCATCTCCCAGAGGGCGAAGGCGAACATGCCGCGGAAGTGCCTGACGCATTCCGGGCCCCATTCGGCCCAGGCGCGCAGGATGACCTCGGTGTCGCCGGTGGAGCTGAAGCGGTGGCCGCGGTGGCGCAGTTCCTCGCGCAGTTCCGGGTGGTTGTAGAGGGTGCCGTTGAACACCAGCGCCAGCCCGGCCTCGCGGTCCACCATCGGCTGATGGCCGTGGATGGACAGGTCGAGGATGGACAGGCGCTGGTGGCCGAGCGCGAGCGGACCGTCGCTGAAACTGCCCGCGTGGTCCGGGCCGCGCCGCTCGATGGCGCGCATCATGCGCCCCACGGCGGCGAGGTCGGCCCGCTGTCCATCGAATCTCAATTCACCCGCTATGCCGCACATTCAGTCGTCACCTTTTGTCATGGTGATGACATCTTAGCAGCCAGTTCACCTCAA
>SDAY01000212.1 GCA_006212015.1 Halothiobacillaceae bacterium | reverse complement strand
TTTATGGATCGCTATGTCATCCCCTTCAACGAACTCGGAATCAAGGACATTGAGCAGGTCGGGGGCAAGAACGCCTCGCTGGGGGAGATGATCCGGCACCTGGAGCCGCTGGGCGTGCGGGTTCCGGGCGGGTTCGCCACCACGGCGGAGGCCTATCGGGAGTTCCTGTCGCAGGGCGGCCTGGACACGCGCATCTACGCGGTGCTGGCCGGGCTGGATGTGGGTGACATGGAGGCGCTGGCGCGCGCCGGCGCGCAGATTCGCCAGTGGGTGCGCGAGACGCCGATGCCGCAGTCTCTCGAGGCGGCCATCCGCGAGGCCTGGCAGGACATGCAGGCACGGGAGGGCGCGGTGGAGGTGGCTGTGCGCTCGTCCGCCACGGCCGAGGACCTGCCGACGGCGTCGTTCGCGGGGCAGCAGGAGACCTACCTGAACGTGCGCGGCATCGACCCGATCCTGTTGATGGTGCGCGAGGTGTTTGCCTCCCTGTTCAACGACCGCGCCATCGCCTACCGCGTGCACCAGGGTTTCGCGCATGAACGCGTGGCGCTGTCGGCGGGGGTGCAGCGCATGGTGCGCAGCGACCTTGGGGCGAGCGGGGTGATCTTCACCATCGACACCGAATCCGGTTTCCGCGACGCGGTGTTCATCACTGCGGCCTATGGCCTGGGCGAGACGGTGGTGCAGGGGCAGGTCAACCCGGACGAGTTCTACGTGCACAAGCCGACCCTCGCGGCGGGGCGTCCGGCGGTGATCCGCCGCAGCCTGGGCAGCAAGGCGATCCGCATGATCTACACCGAGGAGGGCAAGGGCGGCTCGCCCGTGCGCGTCGTGCATGTGCCGAAGGACGAGGCCCGCCGCTTTGCCCTCGGCGATGCCGAGGTGGAGGCGCTGGCCCGTCATGCGGTGGTGATCGAGCGGCATTACGGCCGCCCCATGGACATCGAGTGGGGCAAGGATGGCAAGGATGGCCGGATGTACATCCTGCAGGCTCGGCCGGAGACGGTGCGAAGCCAGGCCACCGTGATCGAGCGCTACACCCTCGGGGCGCGCGGCGAGGTGCTGGTCAGCGGGCGCAGCATCGGCGAGAAGATCGGCACCGGCCCGGTGCGGGTGATCCGCGATGTGAGCGAGATTGGCCGGGTCCAGGCCGGCGACGTGCTGGTGACCGACATGACCGATCCGGACTGGGAGCCGGTGATGAAGCGCGCGGCGGCCATCGTCACCAACCGTGGCGGGCGCACCTGCCATGCCGCCATCATCGCGCGCGAGATGGGCATTCCGGCGGTGGTGGGCTGTGGCGATGCGACCGAGCGGCTGCGTGACGGGCAGGCGGTGACGGTGTCCTGCGCGGAAGGCGATACCGGCTACATCTATGCCGGCGCGCTGGATTACTCGCGCGAGGAGGTGCCCTTCGGCGAGGTGCCCGAGCTGCCGGTCAAGGTGATGATGAACGTCGCCAACCCGGAGAGCGCGTTCCAGTTCCAGGCCCTGCCGAACCAGGGCGTGGGGCTGGCGCGGCTGGAGTTCGTCATCAATCGCATGATCGGCGTGCATCCGCGCGCGCTGCTGGCCCTCGACGAGCAGCCGGAGCCGCTCAAGTCCGAGATTCGCGAGCGCATGTCGCTGGCCGGGCACGACGATCCGGTCGGGTTCTATGTCGGCAAGCTGACCGAGGGCATCGCCACCCTGGCGGCGGCCTTCTGGCCCAAGCCGGTCATCGTGCGCCTGTCCGACTTCAAGTCGAACGAATATGCCAACCTGCTCGGTGGCCGCGCCTACGAGCCGGACGAGGAGAACCCGATGATCGGCCTGCGCGGGGCGGGGCGCTACGTCTCGGAGGCCTTCCGCGATTGCGCGGCGCTGGAATGCCGGGCGCTCAAACAGGTGCGAGACGTCATGGGGCTGACCAACGTCGAGGTGATGATCCCGTTCGTGCGTACCGTCGACGAGGCGGAAAAGGTGGTCGAGCTGCTGGCCGGGCAGGGCCTGAAGCGCGGCGAGAATGGCCTTCGCCTGATCATGATGTGCGAGATTCCCGCCAATGCCCTGTTGGCGGATGCGTTCCTCGAACACTTCGACGGCTTCTCCATCGGCTCCAATGATCTCACCCAGCTCACCCTGGGCGTGGATCGCGATTCCGGCCTGCTGGTGGGCTACGACGAGCGCAACCCCGCCGTGCTGGCGCTGATGAAGATGGCCATCGCCGCCTGCCGCAAGCAGGGCAAGTACATCGGCATCTGCGGCCAGGCCCCGTCCGACTGGCCCGAGATCACCCGCTGGCTGGTGCGCGAGGGCATCGAGTCCGTCTCCCTCAACCCGGACAGCGTGCTGCCGATGATCCGGGTGATCCAGGACGCGGCGGGTTGAGTGCTTGTGA
>SDAY01000067.1 GCA_006212015.1 Halothiobacillaceae bacterium | reverse complement strand
CTAGCCACGCCTGCACCAGACGTAATTGCTTGCGCGGCAAGTCACCGGCAAGAATCTCACCGTCTCCGAGACCAATGGACGCCTCGAACTCGGCGTATTTGGCGTGAATATGCGGCAGGTTGTGGTGTTGATTGTCGATCAGGTACAGACGGATGATGATGCCGTAGAACATGGAAATGATGGGCATGGTGTTGTTCTCCTCGTGAGCCATTGGCGACAGTTTACGCGGTCAATTGCTGTCCTGATTATGGGTCATCGCCAAATAGACCTCTACATGACACATGTCGGCATAAAAGTCTTATCGGACATGTCTGATAAGACGGTGTGATAGCGTAAGGTGTTGTTCTTGCATGGCATCCATGTCCGATAAGACTGATCATGGCTTCTCACGAAGTTCAGCAACACCTTTGCCGATCCCCTGCCCGAAGGGCGCTCCTTGGATTCGCTTAAGGCGCGTCGATCACACGTCGCGCAGCAGTTCGTTGATGCCGACCTTGCCGAGGGTCTTGGCGTCGACCTTCTTCACGATCACCGCGCAGTACAGGCTGTACTTGCCACACTTGGACGGCAGGTTGCCGGACACCACCACGGAGCCTGCCGGGACGCGGCCGTAGTGCACCTCGCCGGTTTCGCGGTCGTAGATCTTGGTGGACTGGCCGATGTAGACGCCCATGGAGATCACCGAGCCTTCCTCGACGATCACACCCTCGACCACTTCGGAGCGGGCGCCGATGAAGCAGTTATCCTCGATGATGGTCGGGGCGGCTTGCAGCGGCTCCAGTACGCCACCGATGCCGACGCCGCCGGAGAGGTGCACGTTCTTGCCGATCTGGGCGCAGGAGCCGACGGTGGCCCAGGTGTCGACCATGGTGCCTTCATCGACATAGGCGCCGATGTTGACGTAGGACGGCATCAGCACGCAGCTCTTGGCGATGAAGCTGCCGCGGCGGGCCATCGCGGTCGGGGCGACGCGGATGCCGGCGGCGCGGAACTGCGCGTCGGTCCAGCCGGCGAACTTGGGCTCGACCTTGTCGTAGAACTGGATGTCGCCGCCGCCCATGACGCGGTTGTCGTTCAGGCGGAAGGACAGCAGCACGGCCTTCTTCAGCCACTCGTTGACCTGCCACTGGCCCACGGCCTGGCGCTCGGCCACGCGCATCGCGCCGGAATCCAGCAGGCTCATGGCCTCGTTGACGGCATCGCGCACGTCCGCAGGGGCGTTGGCCGGGGTGAATTCGGCGCGCTTTTCAAAGGCATCTTCGATGAGTTGGCGAAGGTTGTTCATGTCGTATCCTCGTGTAGGAGCGGCCCTTGGGCCGCGATCTGGTCTTGAATGGGGTGGAGCGGTTGGCCTATCGCGGCCCGAGGTCCGCTCCTACAGGGTGGTGCAAAAGGTCTTGATGCGGTGGGCGGCTTCGATGCACTCGTCCAGTTCGGCCACCAGCGCCATGCGCACATGGCCCGCGCCTGGGTTCTTGTCATCCACCTCACGCGAGAGGTAGCTGCCCGGCAGCACGGTGATGTTCTGCTCGGCGAACAGGCGGCGGGCGAATTCGGTGTCCGGGATGGGTGTCTTGGCCCACAGGTAGAACGCGCCTTCAGGCATGCGAACATCCAGTGAATCATCAATGATTTCAATCACCTGCTGGAACTTTTGCATGTAAAGGGTGCGGTTATTCTCGACATGCACCTCGTCATTCCACGCCGCGATGCTGGCCGCCTGGGTGGGCGGGGGCAGGGTGCAGCCGTGGTAGGTGCGGTACAGGTGGTAGCCCTTGAGCACCGCCGCGTCGCCCGCCACGAAGCCGGAACGCAGGCCGGGCAGGTTGGAGCGCTTGGACAGCGAATGGAACACCACGCAGCGGGCGAAATCGTCGCGGCCGATGTTGGCGCAGACCTCCAGCAGGCCGACGGGGGGCTCGCCGTAATAGAGTTCGGAATAGCATTCGTCCGAGGCGATGACGAAATCATGCGCGTCCGCAAGTTCGATCAGGCGCCGGTAGGCGGCCTCCGGCAGCACCGCGCCGGTCGGGTTGCCGGGCGAGCAGACGTAGATCATCTGGCAGCGCGCCCACACCTCGGCAGGAATTGCGTCGAAATCCGGGAGGAAACCGTTCTCCGCCGGGGTGGGGTAGAACCACGGTTCCGCGCCCGCCAGATAGGCCGCGCCCTCGTAGATCTGGTAGAACGGGTTGGGCATCAGCACCAGGGGTTGCTTGCTGCGATCGACGACGCACTGGGCGAAGGAGAAGAGCGCCTCGCGTGTGCCGGATACCGGCAGCACCTGCGTGGCCGGATCGACCCTGGCCCCGAAGCGGCGCCCCAACCAGCCCGCCACCGCCTCGCGCAGGCCGTCGCCGCCCCGGGTGAGCGGGTAGTTGCCCAGGCCATGCAGGTGATGGATCAGCTCCTCGACCACGAAGGACGGCGGCGGGTGCTTGGGCTCGCCGATGGACAGGGCGATAGGCGGCAGATGCGCGGGCGGTGTGGACCCTGCCTTGAGCTTGGCCAGCTTCTCGAAGGGATAGGGCTGCAGAAGGCTCAAATCGGGGTTCATGCGCGGGTCAAGCTGGTGGACAATGGCCGCGAAGTATACCGCAAAGGCCAACCGCCATGCCCTCGAAGCCCGTGCCCAACTCAACAGATAGCGTCATTGCGAGCGAAGCGAAGCAATCCATGGCAGCGGATGGATCGCCACATCGCCTTGCGACTCCCGATGACGAAGGGATGGGCATGGGGGCTGTTGTCCTCGCCCTGCATCATGTCAGCATTCTGGTCGCCGATGCCGAACGCGCACGGCGATTCTATGAAGACCTGCTCGGCCTCAAGCCGCTGGAGCGCCCGGACCTCGGCTTCCCCGGCGCATGGCTGGCCCTGGGAGATGCGCAGCAACTGCACCTCATGCAACTGCCGAATCCTGATTCCCGGGACGGACGGCCTGAGCACGGCGGGCGCGACTACCACCTCGCCCTGCGCGTGGCCTATCTTGCGCCGTTCATCGAGCGGCTGGAACAAGCAGGCGTCGGCTACACAAAAAGTCGATCAGGCCGCCCATCGATCTTCTTCCGCGACCCGGACGGGAATGCGGTGGAGTTGATGGAAATTTGACGACCGTACAAGCGCGAGGTGCCGGAATCGCCATGTGGATCAAAATAGCCTTGCCTGTCGTTGCCATCCTGCTGGTCGTCGTCGCCGGCGCCATCGCCTACGGTTCATCGCGTTGGAATGCCGGCACCCACGCGATGCGCGCCAGGCTTGAGGTGGCGCGCCTCCCCATCAAACCCGCAACCTATGATGAGAACGAGATCGAGGGCCTTCCCGCGCCGGTACGTCGATACTTTCGCGCGGTGCTGAAGGATGGTCAACCCATGGTGTCCGTGGCGCGGCTCAGGCATGAAGGGCGGTTCAACATGGGAGAGACTCGGGCGAAGTGGAGACGATTCACCTCCACCCAGGTTGCCGTCACGCGGCGCCCCGGCTTCGACTGGGACGGGCGCATCGCCATGGCGCCGGGCTTGAAGGTGTTCGTCCACGACGCCTATGTTGCCGGCGAGGGCATCTTGCATGTGGAGCTGCTGGGCCTTGCGACCCTTGCCGACCTGCGCGGAACACCCGAAGTGGCGCGGGGCGAGCTGATGCGCTTTCTTGCGGAAGCGGCGTGGTATCCGACGGCGCTGTTGCCGAGCCAGGGTGTCCGCTGGGATCCGGTGGACGACCAATCGGCGAAGGCCACGCTCACCGATGGCGCGACCACGGCTTCGCTCGTTTTCCACTTTGACGGGGAAGGACTCATCAGCGGCGTGCGGGCCGCAGCGCGCAGCCGCATCGTGAACGGCGTACTGGTCGCCACGCCTTGGCGGGGCCGGTTCTGGGGCCATGAAGTCCGGGGCGGCATGCGCGTTCCGCTGGAGGGCGAGGTGGCGTGGGAGCTGCCGGAGGGTTCGTGGCCCTACTGGCGCGGGCGCGCCACGGATATCACCTATGAGTTCGCGCAATGAGCGGACCTTGTGCCGCCGTCATCGGCCCCTCATCCGGGCGCTGGTTCAAGGGGGCTTCAATCCCCCAGTTCGACCCTCACCCAAACCTGGCTTGTCCGCTCCCGCGTGCTTGCGTTCCAGCCGCTTGCGCGCGTTTCCGTGCTGTCCACACCGCCAAGGGGCACCCATTCCCCAAGCGGGGCGATGACCTGGGTGCTGATCTGCTGCACATCCAGCGTGCGCGGGTGGCGCGGGTCGGCGTAGGCCTCTTCCGGGGCGATATCCAGAAGGACCTGCTGGCCCTGCAGGCGCGGTGTGACGCTGAGCCATCGGCCTGTGCCCTGCACCCGGGTGGAAGGCACGACGGCGATGCCGCCTTGGTAGGGGACGAGGGCGGGTTCGGTGATGGCGGTGTCTTCGCCTACCCGCATCCGCGCGGTTTGCCCTTCCAGCACGCGGAGGCGCTGGGTGCCGTTCCGGCCGGTGTTGTACTCCCGCGCGCCCGCGCTGCCTTGAATCATGGTGCCATCCGGACCGACCACGATGCGGCCTTGGGCGTGTTCGCCCGAATGCAGGTCTTCCGCGCTGCTGCGCACGCTGACGATGAGGGTGCGCGGGGCGCGGTCCAGTTCATTCAGCAGTCGCCGCACCTTCCCGAGGGTGTCGGGCGATGCACGCAGGATGAGCTGGTCGCCCTGGCCGCTGATGGCCTCGTCGCCCCGCAGCATGGGCTGGATGAGGGGGATGATCTCTTCGGCGGGGCGGTTGTGGAGCTGGATGAGCTGGATGCTGTCCGCCCATAGCTGCATGGGCAGAAGGCCGGCGAGCAGGAGGATGATGCGCATGGATGGTCTCGTCAGGTGCAGGGCGATATGTCGGGGATATGACAGGTTGCTGAAATACCGCGCCCTCCCCATGTATGGGGAGGGTTGGGTTGGGGAGGGGAGAGGAGCGCGAAATCAATGGGATGCGCGCACCACACTCCCCCTCCCAGCCTCCCCCGCGAGCGGGGGAGGAGGCAAATCAAGGTATTTCAGCAAGCTGATAAGGAGACGCTGATTCATTCGGAAATCGTCATTGCGAGCGACCTTGTCTTTGACCACGAGGCCGAAGGCCGTGGTGGGAAGCCATTCATGAACCGTCGAGCCCATGGATCGCCACGGCCTTCGGCCTCGCGATGACGGTTTTATTCAGCGCTTCCTCAAGCCTCCCGATCCTTCGGCCGGCCCAGGCCAGAAAAACGGATTATGGGCGACCTCCCAAAGATGGCCGTCCGGGTCCTTGAAGTAGCCGCTGTATCCGCCCCAGAACACCTTGCCCGCGGGCTTGACGAGCGTGGCGCCGGCCTTGATGGCCTGTTGGATGACGGCATCCACCTCGGCTTCGGAGTGCACATTGTGGGCGAGGGTGAAGGCCTCGAAGCCCTGGCCGTCGGCGCTCACGCAGGCATCGTCGGCCAGCGCGGCCCGCCCGTAGAGGCCGAGCCATGTGCCGTCGAGGGTGAAGAAGGCCACTTCGGGCGGCGATTCCATGCGGGGAAGGCCAAGGCCTTCCTCGTAGAACCTCACCGCCCTGGGCAGATCGGCCACGCCCAGGGTGATCATGCTGATGCGGGGTTTCATGCTGTTGCCTCCTCAGGTCGAGCGTCATCCGTTGCGGCAGGCCGCCAAACGCCTGGACTCAGAACGGCGCCGGGCTTTCCGCCACCATGCGCTTGCCCGTGCGCGGATGCGTGAACACAAGTCTAGCAGCGTGCAGCAGCAGGCGCGGGGCGGCGTGCTGGATGGCCTCGGGCGCGTAGAGCGTGTCGCCGAGGATGGGATGGCCGATGTGCAGCATGTGGATGCGCAGCTGGTGGGAGCGACCGGTGATGGGATGCAGGGCGACGCGGGTGTGCTCGCCCTCGAAGCCCGTCACCTCCCAGCGGGTGAGTGAGGGGCGGCCTTCCGGGGTGACGTGGTGGCGCGGCGCATGCGCCCTGTCCGGGCCGAGCGGGGCGTCCACGCTGCCCTGCCGCTGTTCCAGATGGCCCGCGATGACGGCGATGTAGGTCTTTTCGGTCTGCCGGTCCTGGAACTGGATGGACAGTGCGCGGTGGGCGGCGGCATGGAGGGCGATCAGCATGATGCCGGAGGTGTCCCAGTCCAGCCGGTGGACGATGCGCGCCTGCGGCCGTTCGAGCTGGAGGCGGGTGATGAGACTGTCGGTCTTGTCCGGCCCGACGCCCGGCTGGGTGAGCATGCGCGTGGGCTTGTCGACGATCAGCAGGTCCGCGTCCTCGTGGAGCACGCCGTAGCCGGGATGGGGGATGGCCGGGTCGGTGCTGATCATGCCGCCGCCCCATGGGCCAGAGCGGCGCGCAGGCGGCGCTCGAGCTCATCGCGCTGGGGGCCGTCCAGAGGCTGGTGGTCGAGGGTGCTGACGAACAGGGTGTCGATGGCCTTCTCGCCGAGGGTGTTGATGACCGCGCCCTGCAGGCGCAGGCCGGACTGGGCAAGCGCGAGGCCGACGCGGGCCAGCAGGCCAGGGCGGTCGGCGGTCTCGAGCTGCACGCGGGTGCATGTGCCGCCGCAGGCCTGGTCCATGACGATGACGGTCGGCACGTCGAAATGGCGCAGGTGCGGCGAGGCGCGCCGGGTGGCGAGCTTCAGCGGGGTGTCCTCCGGCAGGGAGAGCACCTCCTCGATCTGGCGGCCCAGCTCGATCTGGGTCCACTCATCCATCAGCGGCTGGCCCCGGTCGTCGAGGAAGAGGATGTCCTCGATGGCCATGCCGTCCGTGCTGCTGGTGATGTTCGCGGTCTGGATGCCGAGGTTCATGCGGTCCAGCGTGGCGGCGATGCGCGCGAAGATGTTGGCCGCGTCCGGGGTGTAGACGAACAGCTCGGTGGCCTGACGCTCGGCATCCCGGCGCATGGCCACCCTCGGGAAGCGGTCTGATCGCAGGATGGCCTCCATCTGCCAGGCGAGGCAGGCGGCGTCGTTGCGGCCGAGGTGACGCGGGGGGAGGGTGTCCCACAGCCGGGCGGCCGCATCCAAGTCGGCCTGCTGGCCGGCCAGCAGGGCGAAGGCCTGCTCGCGCAGGGCGGCGATGTCGAACGCCTCCCGTTCGGCCTCCAGCTTGGCGCGGGTCTTGCGGTAGAGCGAGCGCAGCAGGGCGGCGCGCCATTCGGTCCACAGGGTCGGGTTGGTGGCGCGGATGTCGGCCACGGTCAGCATGTAGAGGGCATCGAGGCGCCGGCGGCTTTCGACCCTGGCGGCGAATTCGCGGATGACGTCCGGGTCCTCGATGTCGCGCCGCTGGGCGATGAAGGAGAGGGTCAGGTGCTCGCGCACCAGCCAGGCGATCAGCTCGGCGTCATCCCCGGGGATGGCGTGCTGCCGGCAGAAGGCGAGGGCATCCTCCGCGCCGAGAATCTCGTGCTCGCCGCCGCGACCCTTGGCGATGTCGTGGAACAGCGCGGCGAGGATCAGCAGCTCGGGCTTGTCGAAGGCGACGAACAGCTCGTGCGCCAGCGGGCTCTCGTCCCTGAATTCCGGCAGGGCGAAGCGGCGCAGGTTGCGGATGACGAACAGGGTGTGCTCGTCCACGGTGTAGAGGTGGAACAGGTCGAACTGCATGCGCCCGGTGATCTGCTCGAAGGCGGGCAGGTAGGCCGCCAGCAGGCCGAGGCGGTTCATGCGCTTGAGCGCCTCGTTCACCCCCTGCGGCTGGCGCAGGATGGCCATGAACAGCGCGCGGGCGTGCGGGTTGTTTTTCGCCTCGCCGCGCATCAGGGGCACATGGCTGCGCAGCTGGCGGAGGGTGCTGGCGCGGATGCCGCGGATCTCCGGGTGCTGCTGCATGAGCAGGAAGATCTCCAGCATGGCGGAGGGCGCGAGCATGAAGATCTGCGCGTGGCGGGTCTCGATCAGGCCCTCGCGCAGGTTGAAGCGCGGGTTGAGCGGGACGGCCTCGCCCGTGGGCGGGAACAGGCGCTCGGCGAACTGCTGGAGCAGGAGGTCGTTCATGCGCTCGATGCCCATCACCGCGCGGAAATAGCGCTGCATGAAGGCCTCGACGCCCGCGTTGCCGTCCTCGGAGACATGCCCGAATTCGGCTGCCAGCGCCTTCTGGTGGATCAGCAGCAGGCGATCCTCGTGGCGGCCGGTCAGGCGGTGCAGCATGTAGCGCACGCGGGCGAGGAAGTCGACACGCGCGGCAAGGTCGTCCGCCTCGGCGCGGGTCAGCAGGCCGTGCTCGACCAGCGCGTCCAGGCCGGCGTCGCCCAGCACGCGAGAGGCCAGCCAGCGCATCATGTGCCAGTCGCGCAGGCCGCCGGGGCTCTCCTTCACGTTCGGCTCGATCTTGTAGCCGGAATGGTCGTACTTCTGGTGGCGCGCGGTCTGCTCGGCCTTCTTGGCCAGGAAGAAGTCGCGCGCCGGCCAGATCGGGCCTTCGTGCAGGGCCGCGTGCAGCCGATCCCGGAGCGAGGCCTCGCCCGTCAGCAGGCGGGCCTCGAGCAGGTTGGTGACCACCGAGACATCCTCGGCGGCGAGGTCCAGGCAGGCATCCAGCGGACGGGTGCCGTGGCCGAGGACGAGGCCGATGTCCCAGAGCGAGCCGATGAAGCCCTCGATGCGCGTTCGCAGCGCGTCCTCATGGCCCGGCTCGACCAGCACCAGCACGTCGATGTCGGAGTGCGGGAACAGCTCGCCACGACCATAGCCGCCGACCGCGAGCAGCGCGGCCGGGGCATCGTCCAGCCCGGCATGCCCCCAGGCGGCCTCGAGCACGGCATCGACATGCGTCACGCGGCGGGCGAACAGCTCGCCCATGGCCATGCCGGCGGGCAACGGGCTCGCATCGCCGTCGTTCAGGCGGGCGAGGGCGGCGCAGGCCTGTTCCAGCGCCCTGGAGGTCACGGGCCCGGTCATCATGGGGTCATGCGTTGGGGGAGAGGGTCAGGATCTCGACCCCCGTGTCGGTCACGAGGAGGGTGTGCTCCCACTGCGCGGACAGGGAATGATCCTTGGTCACGACAGTCCAGCCGTCGTTGAGCAGCTTCACCTGGCGCTTGCCGGCGTTGATCATCGGTTCGATGGTGAAGGTCATGCCGGGCTCAAGCACCGGCCCCTCGCCGGGCTGGCCGTAGTGCAGCACCTGCGGCTCCTCGTGGAAGGCCTTGCCGATGCCGTGGCCGCAGTACTCGCGCACCACCGAGAAGCCGTTGGATTCGGCGTGCTTCTGGATCACATGGCCGATGGTGCCGAGGTCCACGCCTGGCCCGACGGCCTCGATGCCGATATGCAGGCATTCCCGGGTGATGTTGATCAGGCGGCGTGCCAGGATGGAAACATCGCCAATCATGTACATCCGGCTGGTGTCGCCGAAATAGCCGTCCTTGATGACCGTGACGTCGATGTTGACGATGTCGCCCTTCTTCAGGACCTTCGCGCCCGGAATGCCATGGCAGATCTGGTGGTTGATGGAGGTGCAGATCGACTTCGGGAAGCCATGGTAGCCCAGGGTGGCGGGAATCGTGCCCTGCACGTTCACCATGTAGTCATGGGCCAGTCGGTCAAGTTCGCCCGTGGTGATGCCGGGCACGACGTGCGGGGCCAGATGGTCCAGCACCTCGGCCGCGAGGCGACCGGCAACGCGCATTTTTTCGATGTCTTCCGGGGTCTTGATGATGATGCTCATGCAGTGTTCTTGAGGGCGCGGGGCGCGCCGATGACATATGAAACGGGCGATTCTAACGTAATTCGTTCCCCTTCGGGCTTGACTTTGGCGCGCTTGAAAATCATCATTCGCGGCCTTCGGAGGCTTGGGAGAGCGGTTGAATCCAACGGTCTTGAAAACCGTCGACTCGCAAGGGTCCGTGAGTTCGAATCTCACAGCCTCCGCCATTCGGATAGGGTCCATCGGGCCCAGTATCAAGGGCCTGCATCCTCCCCGCAGCCCTTCCCCAGGATCGAACTCCATTCCCATCTCCGTTCCCTGCTGAAATGCACGGCCTCGAAGCCGCTTGCCTTGATGTCCAGCGATTCCCTTCCGATAGCTGCCAGAAGCTCCTGCCCGACAGGCTGCTACCGGGGCACCAGCCACGCCCCGGTTTCGTCATGGATAAGGCGCATGGGGATGCCGTAGAGGTCCTGCAGCGCCTCGGGCGTGACGATCCCATCCACCGGGCCGGCCGCCCAGCCGCCCTCGCCATCCAGCAGCAGGGCATGGGTGCAGAAGCGCAGGGCGAGGT
>SDAY01000066.1 GCA_006212015.1 Halothiobacillaceae bacterium | reverse complement strand
GTTCAAGGCGAAGGTGGGTCTGGAAGCCCTGCGAGGGGTCAAGACGATCAACGAGATCGGTCAGGAATATGGCGTACACCCCGTGCAGGTTGGGCAGTGGAAAAAGGCGATTCAGGAGCAGGCCAAGACGCTGTTTGAAGGCAAGCGGGGTCCCCAGCCGATGGCGGCGCACCAGGAGCCGGAGCGGCTGTACAGCGAGATCGGCAAGCTGAAGGTGGAGCTCGACTGGCTTAAAAAAAAGTCCGGGATCAACCTGCCGTGATGCGGCAAGGCTGGATGGCCCCCGAGGACACGGTGGCCGTGACTCGGCAGTGCGTTTTGGCGGGGGTATCCCGCGCCACCCTCGATGCCCGGCAGGCGGTCCGACCGGCCGATGAAAACGACCTGACGCTCCGCCGGCTGATCGATGAGGAGTACACCCGGCACCCGTTCTACGGTAGCCGCAAGATGCGCGTGTACCTCAAGTCCGCCGGCCACACGGTCAATCGCAAGCGGGTGCAACGGCTGATGCGAGAGATGAGTCTGGCGGGCATGGCGCCGGGCCCCAACACCCGCCGCCCGCATCCGGAGCACACGGTCCACCCCTACCGGCTGCGCGGTGTGGCGGTGGTTCGGCCCAATCAGGTCTGGAGTACGGACATCACCTATATCCGGCTGGCGCATGGCTTTGCCTATCGGGTGGCGATCATCGACGGGTATTCGCGACGGGTCCTGGGCTGGCGGATCAGCAACAGCATGGAGGCGGTCTTCTGTGTCGATGGCCTGGAGGAGGCCCTGCGCGCCCACGGAACGCCGGAGGTCTTCAACAGCGATCAAGGCTCGCAATTCACCAGCGAGGCTTTCACCGGAGTGCTCGAAAGGGAAGGCATCGTCATCAGCATGGACGGTCGTGGTCGGGCATTCGACAACATCTTCGTCGAACGGCTCTGGCGCAGCGTCAAGCACGAGGATGTGTACCTGAAAGGCTATGCCTCCATGGGTGAACTGATGGTCGGCCTGACGGAGTATTTCGCCTTCTACAACGGTGAGCGTCCGCACCAGGCGCTGGGAAATCGGACCCCGGATGCCGTGTACAGAACGGCGATCGGCGGCGGTGCCGTGATTGTGGATAAATTCGGCAGCCCGGCAAGCAAGGAGGCGCATGAACCCCAACCCTCCACGGAGCACGGCTCCACTGAAGAAGGTGTAGAGGACGCAACAGTAAAACCCAAGGCAAAGACAAAACCGGGGCAGCGCCGTCCAGCTGCAAATGAAGTCCTATCCACAGCTTAAACTCAGTGCGTTATTGTCTTGACTCTGGGGTCCACCATACTGGACGAGTTCGTGCAGTGCTACAACCCGGAGAATCGTCACCAGCGCGCGGCGACTTGGACCGAAGAGAACCTCGAAGGCCGCTGGCGCGCCTATGACTATGCTGATCTGATCAATCGCGATAAGGCGAGCCTGGATATCTTCTGGCTTAGGGATGAAAGCCTCGCCGACAGTGACAACCTGCCCGCGCCTGAAATCATCGCCCGCGAGATTGTCCTGGACCTTGAGGCCGCGCTGGATCAGTTCCGCCTGATCGCCGCCGATCTGGATGATGAGGCATTGGTGGAGGTTTAAGGGGCGATTTTGATTGCTGCGAGGCGCTATTGGGATCGTCGTCTGATGATGAATGGGTGGGGAATGCTCAAATATCCTCCGGCACCATGTCGATGGCCCCGCAGGGGCACTCCGCAGCGCAGAGGCCGCAGCCCTTGCAGAAGTCGTAGTCGATCTCGAAGCCCTGGCCGGGGCCGAGCTTTTTGATCGCGTTGTCCGGGCAGACGCCGTAGCAGTTGTCGCATTCGAAGCAGTTGCCGCAGGACAGGCAGCGGCGGGCCTCGAACAGGGCGTTGTCGGCGTTGAGGCCATGCACCACCTCCTCGAAGCCGTCCAGGCGGCGCTCGGCGTCGAGCTCGGGCTGCACGGTCTTGGGGGCGTCGCTGTAGTACCAGCGGTTGATGCGGTCGAGGGTGGCGATGGGCGGCGTCGGAGGCTTTTGGTACAGCTCGCCGTTGAGCCAGGCGTGGATGTGGCGCGCGGCCTTCTTGCCGTGGCCGATGCCGACGGTGACGGTGCGCTCGGAGGGCACCATGTCGCCGCCCGCGAAGATGCCTGCGCAGCCGGTCATCATGTTTTCGCCGACCTTGACCACGCCGCCTTCGATCTCGATGCCTTGGATCTTGTCGAGCAGGCCAAGGTCCACATCCTGCCCCAGGGCCAGCACCAGCGAATCGGCCTCCAGGGTCTCGAACTCGCCGGTCGGCTGGGGCTTGCCCGCCTCGTCCAGGGCCATCTTCTCGATGGTCAGCGCGCCCTCGTCGGCCTGGGTGATGGTGGAGAGCCAGCGGAACAGCACGCCCTCGTCCTCGGCCTCGTGCACCTCGGAGGGGTGGGCGGGCATGGCGTCGCGGGTGCGGCGGTAGACGATGATCGCCTCGTCCGCCCCCAGTCGCCTGGCGGTGCGGGCGACGTCGATGGCGGAGTTGCCGCCGCCGTAGACGACCACGCGACGGCCCAGCAGCGGTCGCTCGCCCGCTTCCATGTCGTGCAGCACGCTGACGGCGTCCAGCACCCGCGCCGCCGCGCCCGCCGGGATGTAGGCGCGTTTGGCGATATGCGCGCCGATGGCGAGGAAGACGGCGTCGAATCCGCCCTCCTGCTTGGCGGCGAGGGCGTTGTCCACCTTGCGGTTGAGATGCAGCCGGACGCCCATGTCGAGGATGCGGGCGACCTCGGCGTCGAGGATGTCGCGCGGCAGGCGGTACTTGGGGATGCCGAAGCGCAGCATGCCGCCCGCCATCGGCCCGGCCTCGTGGATCTCGACCTCGTGGCCGAGGCGCGCCAGATGGTAGGCGGCGGACAGGCCGGACGGCCCCGCGCCGACGATCAGCACGCGCTTGCCGCTCCTTTGCGCGGGCCGGGGGAAGGCCCATTGCCGCTTGATGGCCTCGTCGCCCAGGAAGCGTTCGACCGCGTGGATGCTGACCGGCTCGTCGATCTGCCCGCGGTTGCAGGCGGATTCGCAGGGGTGGTAGCAGACGCGCCCGACGATGGCCGGGAAGGGGTTGTTCTCGGTCAGGACATGCCAGGCCTTTTCGTAATCGCCGCTCTCGGCATGGAACAGCCAGCCCTGGATGTCCTCGCCCGCCGGGCAGCCATTGTTGCAGGGCGGCAGGCGATGCACATAGACCGGGCGCACGGTGCGCCAGCTGCCGGTGTGGTTGGCGAGCGAGCTGCCCGGATCGAGGGTGATGGCAAAGGGTTTCACCATGGGCTTGTCCATGCTCAGGCCTCCAGCAGATGGTATTTGCGGATGTTGCGGTCGGCGCGCGCCTGAAGGTAGGCGATGGCCTCCTCGTCGCGCTGCTTGCCGAACAGGTGGGCGAAGCGCTTCTGCGGCTTGAGGAATGCCTCCACCGGCACCTGATGGCGGATCTTGAGCGAATCCGTCACCTCGCCGTCGCGCGCCTCGAACACCGGGAACAGACCGCTTTCCCTGGCCATGCGCGCCAGCCGCACCGTGTCGTGGCTGGCCGATCCCCAGCCCAGCGGGCAGGGGACCAGGATGTGGATGTAGCGCGCCCCGCGCAGGCTCATGGCGGCGGTGACCTTGGCCTCGATGTCGCGCAGGTCGGCCACGGTGGCGGTGGCGACATAGGGGATGTGGTGCGCCATCGCGATCTCGGGCACGAACTTGCCCATGCCGCGCTGATGGCCGGGATGTGGCCCCACGGCGGGTGTGGTGGCGGTGCGCGCGGCAGGCGGGGTGGCGGAGGAGCGCTGCACGCCGGTGTTCATGTAGCCCTGGTTGTCGTAGCAGATGAACAGCACGTCATCGTTGCGCTCGAACATGCCGGACAGCGGGCCGAAGCCGATGTCCGCCGTGCTGCCGTCGCCGCCCTGGGCGATGACGCGCACATCGGACTTGCCCTTGACGCGCATGGCCGCCGCCAGTCCCGCGCCGACCGCCGCCGCGTTGCCGAACAGCGAATGCACCCAGGGCACCTGCCACGCGGTTTCGGGGTAGGGGGTGGAGAAGACTTCCAGGCAGCCGGTGGCGTTGGCGACCACGATCTGCCCGTCGGTCGCCGCCATCGCCGCGTCCATGGCGTAGCGCGCGCCCAGCGCCTCGCCGCAGCCGGGGCAGGCGCGATGGCCGGAGTTGAGGGCGTTGGTGCGCTCAAGGGTGGACTGCACCGAGCGCTGTTCCGGGTCCAGCAGGCGGTTGCCGACGGTGAAGGTGCCGGTCTGGTAGAACTTGATGTCCTGATGGCTCATGGCGATCTCCTCACACATACTGCATGGCTTTCACGCCAAGGTCCTTGAGCACCCCCTCGGCCACCGGGCCGGAGCGGCGGCTGGTGCGTTCGCGTTCGAGCGCCCGTTCGACCACGTCGGTCTGCAGATCGAGGAAGGTGACGGAGGGGAGCTCGTCGCGCATGCCGCGTTCGATCATCCCGCGCAGCGAGGCCTGGGTGATGGGGCGACCGCCCAGCCCGGCGACCACGGTGTGGATCGGCGCGGGCAGGCCTTGCAGGGCCTTGCGGACGGAGTCGGCGACGATGCCGCCCTGGCCAACCGCGAAGGCGCGCTCCAGCACGATCACCCGTTTGGAGTCCACCAGGGCGTCATGCACCTCGGCCAGCGGGAAGGGGCGGAAGGCGCGGATGGCGAGCACGCCCACGGCATGACCCGCGTCGCGCAGGGTGTCGATCACCTCCTGCAGGGTGCCGACGACCGATCCCAGCGCAACGACAATCGTGTCGGCGTCCTCGCTGCGGTAGCGCTGGATCAGGCAGCCGGAGTCGCGGCCGAAGCGGGCCTCGAACTCGCGCGCGAGCGTCGGCAGCAGTTCCAGCGCCTGCATCTGCCGGACATGGGCGAGGTAGCGCACCTCGGTGAAGGCCTCGGGGCCGACCATCGCGCCCATGGTCACAGGCTCAGCGGGGTCGAGCAGCTGGCGCGGCTCGAAGCCTGGCAGGTAGGCGTCCACCTCGGCCTGTTCGGGGATGTCCACCCGCTCGTAGGCGTGGGTGAGCACGAAGCCGTCCATGCACACCATCACCGGCAGGCTGACCGCCTCGGCCAGGCGGAAGGCGATGATGTGCAGGTCCACGGCCTCCTGGTTGGAGGTGGCGTAGAGCTGCAGCCAGCCGGAGTCGCGCAGAGCCATGGAGTCGCTCTGGTCGTTCCAGATGTTGATGGGCGCGCCGATGGCGCGGTTGGCCACGGTCATGACGATGGGCAGGCCCATGCCGGCGGCGTTGAACACCGCCTCGGCCATGAACAGCAGGCCCTGGCTCGCGGTGGCGGTGTAGGCGCGCGCGCCGCCCGCCGACGCGCCGATGGCGACGGACAGGGCGGAGAACTCGCTCTCCACGTTGATGAATTCGCAGGGGGCGAGGGTGCCTTCGCGCACCATCTCGCCCACCGCCTCGACGATATGGGTCTGCGGCGTGATGGGGTAGGCGCAGACCACCTCCGGGCGGCACAGGGCGATCGTCTCGGCGACCGCGCGCGATCCTTCCACTTGTTTCAGCATCGGTTCATCTCCAGGAGCGACGAGGCCGCAAGGGCCTTTCGGATTCAGTGTTCGGCCAGGGCGCTCATGCGTTCGAGTGCCATGTCATGCGCCTCTTGCGCCGCCTTCACGTTCGGTTCGGCGATGCGCTCGGGGAATTTCTCGCGGATGGCGGCCAGCACCGAGGACAGCTGAATCTGCCCGGCCAGCGCGACGAACGCGCCCAGAAGCGGCACGTTCGGCACCGGGCGGCCCACATGCTTGAGGGCGATCTCGGTGGCGGGGATGGTCAGCACGCGGGCGGGGTCGAAGCGCTCGATGTAGTCGCCCAGGCCGAGCTCGTCGAAGGACTTCCTGGAATTGATGACGATGCAGGCGTGATCGGGCACGCCCGCGAAGACGTCGATCTGATGCAGCAGGGTCGGGTCCTGGATGATCAGGGCGTCGGGGGCGAGCACGGGTTCGTGCAGGCGGATCGGTCGCTCGTCGATGCGGCAATAAGCCACCACCGGGGCGCCGTTGCGCTCGGAACCGAAGCTTGGGAAGGCCTGGGCGTGCTCGCCGTCGAGAAAGGCGGCGACGGAGAGCATCTCCGCCGCGCTCACCGCGCCCTGTCCTCCGCGTCCGTGGATGCGTACCTGGAACATCGTTTCATCTCCACACTGCCTTCCTGAAGGTTTAGTGTGCCTTGTCGCCGGGCGATGTGAAAGCTTAATCAGCGCCCCGCTCAAGATGTTCCCGGGGAAACCGCTTCGCGCCTGGAGGGGGCATCTTGCACAGTCCAGTCATCGCGAGAGCGCATCGCAATGACGCTGTCCTGGCATCGTGGCGGCCCCCCTTCGGGTCCTGCGGGCTCGGGTCATGGCGCATGCGTGAGGCATGGCTCATGGGTCATGCCGGCCTGGGGGCCTTCCCTCATGCGCTAAGATCAGATCCTTGCCGTCCGCAGGTCCGCTTGCCCATGAACATCCTGGACCCCGTCGAGTTGCTCGACCACCTGCCGCCCTTCGACCGCCTGCCCGCCGGGCTGCTGGCGCGGGCCTCGGCCGCGCTCGACCTGGTCTATGCGCCGCGCGGCCAGGTGCTGGCCGAGGCCGGGACGCGGGCCGAGGGGCTGTGGATCATCGCCAAGGGCGTGGTGCGCGAGTGCCGCGAGGCGGAGGGCGATGTCCTCTACGGCCCCGGCGAGGCCGTCGGCGCGCAGGGCCTGCTGCAGGGCATCCACCCCCGCGCGCTGGAGGTGCATGAGGAGCTGATCGCGCACCTTCTGCCCGCGCATGTCTTCCACGCGCTGGGCGCGCAGCACCCCGCCTTCCTGAACTTCTACCGCGAGGACCTGGAGACCAAGCGCCGCGCGCGGGCGGAGGCACGGGAGCGCGGGGCTCTGACCATGCTGCTGCATACAAGGCTGGGTGACATGCCGCTGAACCCGCTTGCGCGGCTGCGCACGCCGGTGCGGCTGCACCAAGCCGCCAGGGCGCTGCACGCGGATGGCGCCAGGGCCTTGCTGGTGGAGGACGAGGCGCTGGGCTTCGGCATGCTGACCCAGAGCGACGTGGTGGGCGCGTTGGCCGAGACCGGCGAGCTTGCGGCCGAGCTGCCCGCGCGCCGGCCGCTGGTGGCGATGGACGAGGACGCGGACCTGTTCGACGCCCTGCGGATGATGCTGCGCCACAACATCAGCCAGCTGGTGGTCTGGCGGGTGGACGGATCGGCCGGGCTGGTGCGGCAGAAGGATATCCTCAGCCTGGTAGCGAGCCACGCCCCACTATTGGATCGCGAGATCGAGCGTGCGACCAGCCTCGAAGAGCTTGGCGGCGTAGGCGGGCATCTGGTGGAGCTGGTGCGCGGCCTGCATGGCCGGGGCGTGCGCGCCCGCCATATCAGCGCCTGGGTCAGCGAGCTCAACGCCAGGCTCTATGCCAAGGCCTGGACACTGGTCGCGCCAGCCGCCCTGGTCGAGGACAGCACCCTGTTCCTGATGGGCAGCGAAGGACGCGGTGAGCAGCTGTTGCGCACCGACCAGGACAATGGCCTGCTGCTGTCCGTCGAGGCGGACGAGACCGGCGCGGCCGAAGCGGGTGCGCGCCTGAGCGAGGCCCTGGAGATGCTCGGCCTGCCGCGCTGCCCGGGCGGAATCATGGTCAGCAACCCGATCTGGCGGCTGACGCCCGAGGGCATGGTGAGGGCCATCGGCCAGTGCGTCGATCACCCCGATGGCGATGCCCTGTTGCGCCTAGCCATGCTGGCGGATGCCCGCGCGGTGGCAGGGCGCGAGGACCTGCTGCGGGTGCTGCGGGACGAGCTGCGCGATCAACTGGCCGCCCACCCCACGGTGCTTGCGCGCATGGCCCGCCAGATCCTCGCCTTCGACACCCCGCTGGGGGTGTTTTCCGGCTTCGTGCTGGAAAAGGGGGGGCACAAGGGCGAGCTGGACCTGAAGAAGGGTGGCCTGTTCCCGCTGATGCACGGCGTGCGGGTCTATGCGCTGGAGGCGGGGGTCGACGAGACCAACACCTTCGAGCGGATCGAGCGGCTGCGCGAACTGGGCCGCTTCGACGCGGATTTCGCCCGCGACCTGTCGGGCGCCTACGATTTCCTGCTCTCGCTCAGGCTGGGGGCCATGCTGGAACAGAACGGCGCGGGCGAGGCGCCGACCGACAGCCACATCGATCCGCAGCGCCTCAACCATTTCGACCGCGACCTGCTGCGCGACGCCCTGCGCACGGTCGAACGCTTCAAGCGCCTGGTGCATCACCACTTCAAGCTGCAGCTGTTGAGCTGATCCCTTCGTTTCCGGCGCTGAACCGATAGGCGCCCACTTTGCCAGTCGTGCCATCCAGCTCCATCGGTATGTCCAGAAAGGCCCGGATCACGACGGCATTGGTCTGGGCATGGGGTGTGATTCGCGCGCGATAGATGGATTTCCCGTGGGCGAGAGCCAGCGGCAGCATGAGCTGGTCGGCGAGATAGTCATCCAGCGCCGCGTCGCTGGCGTGGAAGGCGAACAGCTCGTCGACAGCTTCGTCGGCCACCGTTTCCGCGCGCTTGCCGCGTGCGCCCAAGGCGGTGAAGCAGGCCTGGCTGTGCTCGTATTCGGCCATCAGGATGATGACCGTGCCCGGCGAATCCGCCGCCAGTTCGCCCAGTTCAAGATGTGCGGTCAGCCCTTGTCCAGCCAGCCGGACGATGGTCTGGTCGCGCTGCCGCTCGGCAATGCTCGACGGCAGTCTGGCGACCAGCGACAGCCCTCGAATGGCCATTAGAGGGCCTCGATCGGCAAGCCGCAGGGGGTGAATCGAGGATGAGGCCGGAATATCGGCGTGCAGCAATCCGCCGCCCATGGGGTAGAAGCCGGCGCGTTCCATATCCAGCCGAACGTCCAGCCCAAGGCGGGCCATGAATGGCCGCCAATGCCAGTCCAGATAATGGACGTTCGGACTCCACGGCACATGCGTGCCACCACGAATGCTGACCCGAGAGGGCGCTCCGGCCAGGGCCAGTGGCAGATGTACGGTCTGCAGGACGAGACCGGCGGAGCCTGCCGTGCCGATATCGAATCGATATTCGCCCGGTATCACTCGGCCGGGTTCGAAGCGCAGGGTGGCCGAGCCCACCGCGTCGCCTTCCACCCGAGCCTGCCCGATCGCCGAGGCGGCGCGCACGGCGGCGAGGTGCTGGGGCTGCAGGCCGGGCTTGCTGCGCCGGGCGCGGATGTTCCGCAGCAGGAAGGGCGTGCCGGTGATGAGCGACAGGCTCAGCGCCGTGCGCAGGATCTGCCCGCCGCCTTCGCCCATGCTGCCGTCGAGTTCGATCATGCTTCCTCCGCTGACTTGGCTATGCTCTGAAGGCATCCCTTACGTAAGGAGGATAGGCGATGGACGAGCATGTTCACCCCGCGCACCCGCACCCTCATCATGGTCACGACGGCGGTCACGCTTCGCATCACGCCCGCATGGTGGAGGATTTCCGGCGCCGCTTCTGGCTGGCGCTCGCCCTGAGCCTGCCCATCCTTGCCCTCTCGCCGGGTTTCTGGGGGCTGCTCGGATTGCCGCCCCCGCTCGCCTTCGCGGGCGACCGCTACCTCCTGTTCCTGCTCGCCGGCATCGTCTATCTCCATGGCGGCTGGCCGTTCCTGAAGGGGCTGGTCGACGAGCTGGCCCGACGCCAGCCGGGCATGATGACCCTGATCGGCGTCGCCATCACCACGGCCTGGCTGTATTCCACCGCCGTCACCTTCGGTCTGCGGGGCATGGGCTTCGAGTGGGAGCTGGCGACCCTGATCGACATCATGCTGCTTGGCCACTGGATCGAGATGCGCTCGGTGATGGGTGCCTCGGGCGCGCTGGAGGCGCTGGTGCGGCGGCTGCCCGCCGTGGCTCACCGGCTGCGGGATGATGGCGGGAGCGAGGATGTGCCGCTCGGCGAGCTGCGTCCCGGCGACCGGGTGCTGGTGCGCCCGGGCGAGCGGGTGCCGACGGATGGGATAATCATAAGCGGCAGCAGCAACCTGGACGAATCCATGCTGACCGGCGAGTCGCGCCCGGTGGAGCGGGGGGAAGGCGCCGAAGTCATCGGCGGTTCGGTCAACGGCGAGGGTGCCCTTACCCTTGAAATCCGCAAGACGGGTGGCGAGACCTACCTCGCCCAGGTGATGGACATGGTGCGCCGTGCCCAGGAATCGCGCTCGCGCAGCCAGGATCTGGCAAACCGGGCGGCACTGTGGCT
>SDAY01000211.1 GCA_006212015.1 Halothiobacillaceae bacterium | reverse complement strand
GGTCGCCTGGCATGTCGGCGAACCAGTTGTATCAGGTCGCGCTTGAATCGGGTCGATTCCCCACCGTTACCGCGCGCCGACTTCGCAACATCGTCGTCGAATGCTTCGCTCCACGCTATCTCGTGGCAGGTGGCGCACCGGCGGCACATCTCAAGCGGCTGTCCGCAACGATATCCACGGCTGACCTGACGCAGCTCATGCTCGTATTCACGAGCAGAGCCAACCCGATCCTCGGCGACTTCGTGCGACACGTTTACTGGGCTCGGTACGCCGGTGGATATACCCAGATCAGCAATGACGACGCGCGCACCTTTGTCGAGCGTGGCATCGATGATGGCAAGACCATCAAACGCTGGTCTGAAACCACAGTTCGGCGTGTCTCTGCCTATCTGACCGGATGCTGCGCCGACTATGGCATGCTCGAACGCGGATTGCGTTCGAGCCGCCGCATTCTGCCGTTCCGTATTTCGCCATCCGTGGCCGCTTACTTGGCCTACGAACTGCACTTTTCCGGCGTCGGTGACAACGCCCTGCTGACCCACGAAGACTGGCAGCTGTTTGGCCTGGCGCGCGAGGACGTGCTGGAGGAAATCAAACGACTCTCGCTGAAGGGTTTACTCATCGTCCAGGCTGCTGGCGACGTGATTCGCATCAGTTGGAAACAACAAGACATGGAGGCGCTCTGCGATGTCCTCACTCAAAGCTGATTTCGACGAGTTGCGCGAGCGCATCCGCCACGGGCGTGAGCTCGGTCATGCGAGCTTCGAGCCGATCTACTACCTCGTCTTCCCGCCGGAACAAATCCTTGAGGTGAAGCGGCTAACGCCCGCTTGGGTGGCCAAGCTGCACCAGGAAGGCTGGGACGTGCACACGTTCTCCATCGCTGAGCAGATCTGGGCTCTGCTCAAAGAAGACCCGTTTTGGTCGCTTTGCGTGATGGAGGACAAGTCAGCGCCGTTGGATTGGCCGCGTACCAACAAGGCGCTGGCGGACATTCTGACGGCGGATAACGGCTTGCTGAAGCGGCTGGAGGATGCCCTGCAGCCGCTCGAAGGCCAGCAGAACGCGCTGCTGTTGGTCACGGACCTTGAGGCACTGCATCCGTTTATGCGCATCGGCGCCATCGAAAGCCAGCTCCAGGGCAAGTTTCACGTGCCGACGATTTTTCTGTACCCCGGCGTGCGAACCGGCAAGACGCGCCTGAAGTTTCTCGGCTTCTACCCGGAAGACGGCAATTACCGCTCCGTCCACGTCGGCGGCTGAACAGACAAAAAGAACCCTGGGACAAACTTATGACCATTCGCTCACTCTTCGATCCAAGCAAGGACATCTACCGGACCATCGAGAAGGTCATCACCTATGGCGCCTCGACTGATGCCCGCCTCAAGGCTGAGATCTCCGAGTACGTGGTCACCGAAAGTATTGAGGAGCAGTTCCGCAAGCTCCTCGATCACATGCAGCTGGCGATGGAGTCCGGTGGCGAAAATGAGGTTGGCGTCTGGGTCTCGGGCTTCTACGGATCCGGCAAGAGCTCGTTCACCAAGTACCTCGGCCTGGCATTTGATGATCAGCGCACCATCGACGGTACGCCCTTCATCAAGTACCTGCAGGATCGCCTGCACAAGCCGCAGACCAAGGCCCTCCTCAGCACCGTTGCGCAGCGATTCCCTGCTGCCGTTGTGATGTTGGACCTGGCGAGCGAAATGCTCGCAGGTGCCACGATGGAAGACGTCTCCACCGTCCTTTATTTCAAGGTGCTGCAGTGGGCCGGTTACTCGCGCAACCTCAAGGTTGCCGCTTTCGAGCGCATGGTCGAGAAGGACGGCCGCACCCCCGAACTGCATGAGCGCATTGCCCAAGCGCTACCTGGTGCCACTTGGGCTCGCGTGCAGAACAACCCACTCGCAATCGATGGACTGATTCCCAAGATCGCTCACGAGATGTACCCGGCTCTCTTCCCGGAGGCGAAGTCTTTCTCGTCTAGCACCGAGGGGTTCTTCCAGTTCGAAGACCAGCGCGTGCAGGAGATGATCGACATCGTCCGGGAAAAGAGCGGCAAGCAGAACATCATCTTCATCGTCGACGAAGTGGGGCAGTACGTCGCCTCGCGCGACAACCTGATCCTTAACCTCGATGGCCTGGCCAAAAACATCAAGAGCCTGGGCGACGGCAAGGCCTGGATCATCTCCACCGCGCAGCAGACGCTGACGGAAGACGACCCGCACGCAGCGCTGAATTCGGGCAAGCTCTACAAGCTGAAAGACCGCTTCCCGATCCAGATCGACCTCAAAACGAGCGATATCAAGGAGATCTGCTACCGCCGCCTGCTCGGCAAATCACCGGCGGGTGAAACTGAGCTCGGCAAGCTGTTCGAGGCCCACGGCCAGGCGTTACGACACAACACCAAGCTGCAAGATGC
>SDAY01000065.1 GCA_006212015.1 Halothiobacillaceae bacterium | reverse complement strand
CCATGGTCCTTGAGCACTGGCTGCAATGGATCTTCCTGCCACGCATGCGGGAAACCGTTCGTTGGGGCATACGCCCACCCGCGGCCTGCAACATCCATGCATTCGCCGCGCACAGCTTCGTCAGCCACGGCCTCGCGGCCCGGCCGCTGGTGCAGGCCATCCGTGCCTTCGATGAGGCGTTCGCAGCCTGGGTGGAGAAGCCCTGAGTCGCCGCATCGGGGTGGGGGCTGGGTCGCGTGGTCTGGTCGAGCGCTCGAACCCCGGCCGTCCGGGCGGCCGTCAGGCGGCACCGGGCTCCATGTAGATCAGTTCCCAGATGTGGCCGTCGGGGTCCTCGAAGCTCTGGCCGTACATGAGGTCATCTTCTTGGGGCTCGCGCGCCAAGGCGCCTCCGGCGGTGAGGGCCTTCCGCATGAGTTCATCCACCTCCGCGCGGCTGTCGCAGGGAAGACAGAGCAAGACTTCCGTGGCCTGGGTCGCATCGCACAACGGCTTCCGCGTGAAGGTCTGGAAGAAACTGTCGACCAGCAGCATCACGTAGATGTTCTCCGCCACGATCATGCAGGTTGCATTCTCATCGGTGTAGCGGGAATCGAATCTGAAGCCCAGGCCGGTGAAGAAACTTACGGACCGCTGCAAGTCCTGGACGGGCAGGTTGACGAAAATTTGTTTGGCCAAGTGGCTTCTCCCTCTGTCGGATCCCCGGAGCGCAGGCTCTTCACTCCAGCCGACCCGCCCCGAGCCTGCCGGGTGGACGGGTCATGACGCCAGCCGGGCGCTTACCTGGAGCTCCGGGCCTATGAGCGCCATCGAGACCGGGCAGTTCTTCTTGGCGTTCTCCACCTTCTCCTGGAACGTCTTCTCGTCCAAGCCGGGAACCTCGGCCTCGGTCGCAAGTTCGATCAGCGTGATCCGCGGCCCTTGGCCCAGGTGGACCTTCGCGCTGGTGCGAATCTGCGTCGGGGGATGCCCGGCCTCCGTGAGCAGGGCCGCGAGGAACATCGAGAAACAGCCGGCCTGGGCCGCGCCGAGCAGTTCCTCAGGATTGGTCCCTGGTCCTTCCTCGAAGCGCGAAGCAAACGAGAAGGCGCCTTCGAAGGCGCCGCTGCCGAGCTTCATGCGGCCCTGGCCTTCCTTGAGGGTGCCGTCCCAGACGGCGGAGGCGGTGCGTATGGGCATGGTCATGCTCCTTGTCGACAAAGGGGTTGGGCTGAATACGGAGGCCGCCGCATGCCGATGTTGACACGGACGGTGTGCCCTGTTCGAAGACCTTGCTCAACTGCTCCCTGAGTTCAGGGCTGTCCTTGTGGCCGTGTGTTTTGGTGGCGTGCTCGACCGCGGCTTCAAGCAGATCTTCCTTGGTGTCGGTGGATAGGGCCACGGTGCATTCGATTCGCCTGGGATGGCGCGACAGTCGAGGTAATGGCGAGTCATGACTGGTGTCTCCCATGAGTTCGAATTGAGGGTTTGGCAGGGCTACGACCGGCGGTCCGTGCTCATTCTTACTGGGGTTCCTGAGGGGGCATGGAGTAGGTGATGGCACTGATCACGGCACCCTGGGGATCCTGGATGACGCAGAAGCGCCCGACCTCCGGGATGTCACGGGGAGGCACGAGGATCTTGCCGCCCAGACTTTCCGCGGTCCTGGCCGTCGCATCGACGTCGTCGACGGTGACATAGCTGCCCCACATCGGAGGCATGTCGCCTGCGTCCGGCGGCATGGACATGATGCCGCCCACGCCATTGCCACCGGCCTTGACGACGGTGTAGGTCATGTCCGGCATGGGCATCGTTGCGGTCTCCCAGCCGAACAGCCGACTGTAGAACTGCTTGGCCCCTTCGACATCGGTGGTCATCAGCTCGGTCCAGCTGAAGGCCCCGTGCTGCTTGAATGAATCGTTCATGATGGTTGCCTCAAGATTTCGATGATGGGATGGGATCCCGTGCTTCTCGGCATGTCGTATGCCTTGGTCGCTCAAGCCTTGGTGGGTGGCATCCGTGAGGAGGGGCTGAA
Organism: Halothiobacillaceae bacterium; assembly: GCA_006212015.1. Lineage (GTDB taxonomy): Bacteria > Pseudomonadota > Gammaproteobacteria > Halothiobacillales > Halothiobacillaceae > Thiofaba. Next base: position 8,316 of record SDAY01000065.1, on the reverse strand, counting down.
GCGCCCCAAGAGCCGTGCCGGTCCGATCAGGCGGGTGAGGGGGCGGCACGGTGCGCCGTGAGCCTTCTCGGCTGCCATGGGGTGATTGGAGTAAAGATGCCAGTTCGCGCCATGTCAACCGTCATCTTGCAGGTTGAATGGGATGCGCGGCATGGCCGGGAGGCCCGGCTTGTGGGATGCGGGCGAGGGAGCGCATCCGGGCTGGATCAGCTCAGCAGCATCCTCGCGCCCAGCACGATCAGCAGGATCGAGAAGATCTTCTTCAGGACGGGCACCGGCAGGCGATGGGTCAGCTGCGCGCCGACCTTGGCGAACAGGATGCTCATCAGGCCGATGCCCAGCCAGGCGGGCAGGTAGACATAGCCCAGGCTCATCGGCGGCAGGCCCGCCGTGTTCCATCCCGTCAGCACATAGGCCGCGCTGCCCGCGATGGCCGCCGGCAGGCCGATGGCGGCCGAGGTGGCAATGGCCTTGCGGATGGGCACGTTGCACCAGACGAAGAACGGCGTGGAAACCGCGCCGCCGCCCATGCCCATGATCGAGCTGAGCACGCCGATGCCCGAGCCTGTCACCGTCATGCCCGGCAGGCCGGGAAGCTGGCGATGGGGCGCGGGCTGGCGCCCGAAGGTCATCTGCAGGGCGATCAGGATCTCGATCACGCCGAACAGCTTCTTGAGGACGTCGCTCGGCAGGTAATGGGCAAGATACGAACCCGCGATCGAACCGATCACAAGACCCGCCAGGATGCGCTTGAGGATGCCCCAGTCCACCGAGCCCTGCCTGTGATGCGACCAGACCGAGCCGATGGAGGTCAGCAGGATGGTGGCGAGCGAGGTGCCGACCGCCACCTGCATCAGGTGCGCGTGGTCCACGGTGCCTTGCGCGGTGAACAGCCAGGCGAGGGCGGGCACCACGATCAGCCCGCCGCCGATGCCGAGCAACCCGGCCATCAGGCCGGTGAAGACCCCCAGCAGGGCATAAATGCCCAGTGCGACCAGGTCCATCAGCCTAGAACCATCATGTTCAGTGCCGCTTTTTCGGCGGCAGCAGGTCGGTGATGGTGCCTTCCGCCATCTCGGCGGCGAAGCCCAGGGTTTCCGACAGGGTCGGGTGCGGATGGATGGTCAGGCCGATGTCGGCCATGTCCGCGCCCATCTCCAGCGCCAGCGCCGCCTCGGCGATCAACTCGCCCGCGTTCGGGCCGGTGATGCCCGCGCCCAGCAGGCGATGGGTTTCGGCACAGAACAGGGCCTTGGTCAGGCCGTCGTCGCGGCCGAGCGAGAGCGAGCGGCCGGAGGCGGCCCAGGGGAAGGCGCCCTTCTCGTAGGCGATGCCCTCGCGCTTGAGCTCCTCCTCGGTCTTGCCCACCCAGGCCACTTCCGGGTCGGTGTAGGCCACGCCGGGAATGCTCATCGGGGTGAAGGCGGAGGCCATGCCGGAGATGACCTCGGCGGCGACCTTGCCCTCGTGCACGGCCTTGTGCGCCAGCATGGGCTGGCCGATCACGTCGCCGATGGCGTGGATGTGCGGCACATTGGTGCGCAGGCGGGCGTCGGCCGGGATGAAGCCGCGCTCGTCCACATGCACGCCGGCCTTGTCGGCGTCGATCAGCTTGCCGTTCGGAACGCGACCCACGGCGACCAGAACGCGGTCGAAGGTATCCGACTCGGGGGCGCCCTTGCCCTCGAAGGACACGACCAGGCCTTCCGGCGCGGCCTTGACCGCCGTGACCTTGGCGCCAAGGAAGATGTTCTCGTAGCGCTTCTTGATGCGCTTGAGCAGCGGCATCGTGATGTCCTTGTCGGCGCCGGGAATGATGGTGTCGGACAGCTCGACGATGGTGATCTTCGTGCCCAGCGCGTCGTACACCTGGGCCATCTCCAGGCCGATGATGCCGCCGCCGATCACCAGCATGCGCCTGGGGATGTCGGCCAGTTCCAGCGCGCCGGTGGAATCCATCACGCGCGGATCGTCGTGCGGGATGAAGGGCAGGTGCACCGGACGGGAGCCGGCGGCGATGACCGCGTGCCGGAAGGCGATGGTCCTGACGCCCTCGGCGGTGGTCACGGCCACGCTGTGCGGCGAGGTGAAGCGGCCTTCGCCGGTCACCACCTGAACCTTGCGCTGTTTGGCCAGTTGCAGCAGGCCGGAGGTGAGCTTCCTGATCACGCCGTCCTTGAAGCCGCGCAGCTTGTCGATATCCACGACAGGTTCGGCGAAGGTCACGCCATGCGCGCCCATCTCGCGGGTCTCGTTCATGATGTGCGAGACATGCAGCAGGGCCTTGGACGGGATGCAGCCCACGTTCAGGCAGACCCCGCCGAGCACGGGATTCTTCTCGACCAGGACCACGTTCTTGCCGAGGTCGGCGGCGCGGAAGGCGGCGGTATAGCCGCCGGGGCCCGCGCCCAGCACCAGCAGGTCGCACTGGATGTCGGCGGCGGGCAGCTCGGTGGTCGGGATGGCTGCGGCGACTGCAGGCGGCGCGCCAGCCGCGGATACCGGAGCAACGGCAGCAGGAGCCTCAGGCTTGGCCGTCGGTTCGGCCGCTTCGGCGCTGACCTCGATCCTGGCGATCGGCATGCCCTTGTTGAGCTTGTCGCCAACCTTGACCAGCATTTCAACCAGCGTGCCCGCGACGGGGGCGGGGATCTCCATGGTCGCCTTGTCGGACTCCAGGGTCAGCAGCGACTGGTCCTTTTCAACGGCTTCCCCGGGCTGGGCCAGCACTTCGATGACCGGGATATGGCTGTGGTTGCCGACATCCGGCAGCAGGATGGTTTCAATCTTGGACATGATCCGGGATTCCTTGGCGACGGCTTTAGATCAACGGGTTAGATCAGCATTTCGCGCAGGTCGCGCAGCAGCGCGCCCAGGCGGGTGGTGAAGCGCACGCCTTCGGCGCCGTCGATCACGCGGTGATCGTAGGACACGCTGAACGGCATCATCAGGCGCGGCTCGAAGCTGCTGCCGTTCCAGACCGGCGCCATCCTGGCCTTGGACAGGCCAAGGATGGCGACTTCCGGGGCGTTGACGATCGGCGTGAACTGGGTGCCGCCGATGCCGCCAAGGCTGGAGATGCTGAAGGTGCCGCCGGACATGTCGGTCGGGGAGAGCTTGCCGTCACGCGCGCGCTGGCTGATGGCGGCCAGTTCGCGGGCGAGGTCGAACAGGCCGAGCCGATCGACGTTGCGCACCACCGGCACGACCAGGCCGTTCGGGGTGTCCACGGCCACGCCGATGTTGTAGTAGCCCTTGAGGATCAGCCTCTCGCCGGACGGGTTGAGCGAGGCATTGAACTGCGGGAATTCCTTGAGCGCCTGCACCACGGCCTTCATCACGAAGGGCAGCGGGGTCATCTTCACACCCGCCTTCTCGGCGCGGGCCTTGAGGCTGGCGCGGAAGGCTTCCAGTTCGGTGATGTCGCACTCGTCGAACTGGGTGACATGCGGAATGTTGAGCCAGCAGGCGGTCAGGTGCTTGCCGGACAGCTTCTTGATGCGGGAGAGCTCCTTCTCCTCGGTCGGGCCGAACGGGCTGAAGTCGATGACGGGCACCTGGGGGATGCCCGCGCCGGCGGTGACCGGGGCCTTGGGCGCGGCCTTCTCGCCCTGCATCACGGCCTTGATGTAGGCCTCCACGTCCTCCTTCTGGATGCGGCCTTTCGGTCCGCTGCCAGCCACATGTCGAAGTTCCACGCCCAGGTTGCGGGCATGGGCGCGCACGGACGGGGAGGCGTGGAAGGTCGCCCCGGAGGCCTGGGCGTTGATCGGTTTTTCGGCGGCTGCTGCGGCAGGCGCGGCGGGTGCTGCCGCTGGAGCCGCCGCTGGCTTGGAACTTGGCATGAAGGCGGCCATGAAGTCATCCGCTGCCGCTGCCGCAGCCTTCGCCGGACGGGCGGCGGGAGCGGGCGCTTCGGCCTTGGCGGCGGGAGCCTGAACAGGCGCATCCATCGCGGTTTCGATGTCGCAGATGTGATCGCCCTGGTTGAGCTTCTGCTGCAATTTGACCTGGATGTTGCGGATCACGCCCGAAACCGGCGCGGGGATCTCCATGGTCGCCTTGTCCGACTCCAGGGTCAGGATCGACTGGTCCTTTTCGACCATGTCGCCCTCGTTCACCAGAATCTCGATGACCGGGGTGTCGTGATAATTGCCGATATCCGGCAAGAGAAATTTTTTCATGTCCATCCGTTGTTCTCCTTAGACCGTCATCGGGTTGGGTTTGTCGGCGTCGATGCCGTATTTCGTGAGGGCCTCGCTGACCCTGGCGACCGGGATGACGCCCTCGTCGGCCAGGGCCTTGAGGGTGGCGATCACGATGTTCCAGCGATCCACCTCGAAGAAGCGGCGCAGCGCCTCGCGGGTGTCCGAGCGGCCGAAGCCGTCGGTGCCGAGGGTGACGTAATGCTTGCCCGGCAGGAAGGCGCGGATCTGTTCGGGCACGGAGCGGACATAATCGGTCGCGGCGATGATCGGGCCCTTGGCGTCGGCCATGGCCTGGGTGACGTAGGGCACGCGCGCCCCGGCCTCGGGGTGGCGGGTGTTCCAGCGCTCGCAGTCCACGCCTTCGCGATGCAGCAGGTTGAAGCTTGGGGCGGACCAGATGTCGGCGGCCACATCCCACTCGGCCTCCAGCATCTCGGCGGCGGCGATGACCTCGCGCAGGATGGCGCCGGAACCCATCAGCTGGGCGCGAACAACGCCGTCTGGAGCGGCGTTGGGATGCGAAGCATCACCCGCAGGGATGGCGGCAGCAACCTTGTGCCCGGCGGTGCTGGCGCGGAACGGGTAGAGGCCCTTGAGGATGCCGTCCTCGATGCCCTTGGGCATCTCGGGGTGGGCGTAGTTCTCGTTCATCACGGTGACGTAATAGAACACGCCCTCGCGCTGCTCGATCATGCGCCTGAGGCCGTCCTGCACGATGACCGCCAGCTCGTAGGCGAAGGTCGGGTCGTAGCTGATGCAGTTCGGGATCTGGCCGAAGGCGAGCAGGTTGTGGCCGTCCTGGTGCTGCAGGCCTTCGCCCGCCAGCGTGGTGCGGCCGGCGGTCGCGCCGACCAGGAAGCCGCGCGCCTGCATGTCGCCGGCAGCCCAGGCCAGGTCGCCGATGCGCTGGTAGCCGAACATCGAGTAGTAGATGTAGAACGGCACCATGCTCACGCCATGGTTGGCGTAGGCGGTGGCGGCGGCGATCCAGCTCGACATGGAGCCGGCCTCGTTGATGCCTTCCTGCAGGACCTGACCGTTGGCGGCCTGCTTGTACCACATGACCTGGTTGGCATCGATCGGCTCGTACAGCTGGCCCGCCGGGTCGTAGATGCCGACCTGGCGGAACAGGCCTTCGAGGCCGAAGGTGCGGGCCTCGTCCGGGATGATCGGGACGACGCGCTTGCCGAGACTCTTGTCGCGCAGCAGCAGGGCGAGCAGGCGGCCGAACACCATGGTGGTGGACATCTCGCGGTCGCCGGTCGATTGCAGCAGCGGCTCGAATACGGTCAGCGCGGGGACCTCGGCGATGGGCGCGGCGTCGCGGCGGGTCGGCAGGTAGCCGCCCAGATCCTTGCGGTGGGCCTGCATGTACTGCATCACTTCACTGTCGGCTGACGGACGGTAGAACGGGATCTCCTTCTCCAGTTGCGCGTCGGAGATGGGCACGCTGAAGCGGTCGCGGAAGTACTTCAGGCCATCCAGGTCGAGTTTCTTCTGCGAATGCACGGCCATGGAGGCCTCGCCGTACGGGCCCATGCCATAGCCCTTGATGGTCTTGGCGAGGATGACGTTCGGCTTGCCGTTGGCGGTGCTGGCGGCCTTGTAGGCGGCATGGAGCTTGCGGGGGCTGTGGCCGCCTCGGGTCAGGTTGAAGATCTCGTCGTCGGTCATGTGCTCGACCAGCTTGAGCGTCTCCGGGTACTTGCCGAAGAACTGCTCGCGCACATAGGCGCCGTCCTTGCCCCTGTACGACTGATACTCGCCGTCCACGACCTCCATCATGCGCTGGACCAGCTTGCCGGAGTGGTCGCGCTCAAGCAGGGCGTCCCAGCCGGAGCCCCAGATGACCTTGTAGACGTTCCAGCCCACGCCGCGGAAGTGGGATTCCAGCTCCTGGATGATCTTGCCATTGCCGCGCACCGGGCCGTCCAGGCGCTGCAGGTTGCAGTTGATCACGAAGATCAGGTTGTCCAGCCCCTCGCGCACGGCGAGGCCGATGGCGCCGGTGGATTCGGGCTCGTCCATCTCGCCGTCGCCGAGGAAGGCCCAGACCTTGCGGGTGTTGGCCGGGGCCAGGCCGCGCGCGTCCATGTATTTCATGAAGCGGGCCTGATAGATCGCCATCAGCGGGCCGAGGCCCATGGAGACGGTCGGGAACTGCCAGAAGTCGCGCATCGTCCACGGGTGCGGATAGGACGGGATGCCCTTGCCGTCGACCTCCTGGCGGAAATTCAGCAGATGTTCCTCGTCCATGCGCCCTTCGAGGAAGGCGCGGGCGTACATGCCAGGGGCGATGTGGCCCTGGAAGAACACCATGTCGGCGCCGTCCGGGTGATCCGGGCCCTTGAAGAAGTGGTTGTAGCCGACCTCGTACAGGGTGGACGAGGAGGCGTAGCTGCCGATATGGCCGCCGATGCCGTCATGCGCCTTGTTGGCCTTGACCACCATGGCCATGGCATTCCAGCGGATCAGGGCGCGCAGGCGTTGCTCCAGCGCGAGATCGCCAGGGTAGGCCGGCTGGACATCCTTGGGAATGGTGTTGATGTAGGGCGTGTTGGCGCTGTAGGGGGTGTCGATGCCGTGCTTGCGGGCGGCTTCGATCAACGCGGCGATCAGGTGCCGGGCCTTGTCGGTGCCCTCGAAATCGATCACGGCTTCGAGGGCATCCAGCCATTCCCGGGTCTCGAGCGGATCGTGGTCCTGATAATGGGTCGTCATGCAGCGCGCACTCCAATACATAAGGTCGGTCGGCGAGAAGGCCGGGCGGAGGCCCGATCTTCGGACAAAATTGAGACCCGGATTATGCGTGAAGGTCACGGTTTTTCCTACCCGAGCGCCCTCTCGGGAGGCATTGCACCCCATCAAGATGAATGCGCCGTGGCAGGTTTCCCGGCGGGAAATGAGCGGGTGGCTATGTCATAATTATGAAATTCATGCGTTTATGCTCAAGGAGTCTTTAACATGTCCTCGATCAAGAAGGTGGTACTGGCCTATTCCGGCGGCCTGGATACGTCCGTCATCCTCAAGTGGCTGCAGGAAGAGTACCAGTGCGAGGTCGTCACCTTCACCGCGGACCTGGGTCAGGGCGAGGAGGTCGAGCCGGCGCGCGCCAAGGCGCAGGCCATGGGCGTGAAGGACATCTTCATCGAGGATGTGCGCGAGGAATTCGTGCGTGACTTCGTCTTCCCGATGTTCCGCGCCAACACCCTCTACGAGGGCGAATACCTGCTCGGCACCTCCATCGCCCGCCCGCTGATCGCCAAGCGCCTGGTCGAGATCGCCAACGAGACCGGCGCGGATGCGATTTCGCACGGCGCGACCGGCAAGGGCAACGACCAGGTCCGCTTCGAGCTGGGCGCCTATGCGCTCAAGCCGGGGGTCAAGGTGATCGCTCCCTGGCGCGAGTGGGACCTGAACTCGCGCGAGAAGCTGATGACCTATGCCGAGACCCATGGCATCCCGGTCGATTTTGCCAAGGGCAAGAAGAAGTCCCCGTACTCCATGGATGCCAACCTGCTGCACATCTCCTATGAGGGCGGCGGCCTGGAAGACCCCTGGTGGGGCGCCGAGGAGGACATGTGGCGCTGGACCGTCTCCCCGGAGCAGGCCCCGGACGCGGCCGAAACCATCGTCATCGGTTACGAGCAGGGGGATCCGGTCTCCATCGACGGCGAGCGCCTCTCGCCCGCAAGCCTGCTGCTCAGGCTCAACCAGATCGGCGGCAAGCATGGCATCGGCCGCCTCGACCTGGTCGAAAACCGCTACGTCGGCATGAAGTCGCGCGGCTGCTACGAGACCCCGGGCGGCACCATCATGCTGCGCGCCCACCGCGCCATCGAGTCCATCACCCTGGACCGCGAGGTCGCTCACCTGAAGGATGAGCTGATGCCGCGCTACGCCAGCCTGATCTACAACGGCTACTGGTGGAGTCCGGAGCGCCGCATGATGCAGACCATGATCGACGCCAGCCAGGAGCGCGTGAACGGCGAGGTGCGGGTCAGGCTGTACAAGGGCAACGTCATCGTCGAGGGCCGCCGTTCGGAGCGCGACAGCCTGTTCAGCGCCTCCATCGCCACCTTCGAGGACGATCAGGGCGCCTACAACC
>SDAY01000210.1 GCA_006212015.1 Halothiobacillaceae bacterium | reverse complement strand
TCCAGGTCCGGCTGAAGGTCATCCTCGGAGAGCGCCATGCCCGGCGGGCAGCCATCGACGATGCAGCCGATCGCGAGGCCATGGCTTTCGCCAAAGGAGGTGACGGTAAAAAGGGTGCCAAAGGTGTTGCCGGACATGGATTTCGCAGTCGTTACGGATAAGTCGGGGCGAGAATTCTATATCATTGCGGCTTTGCCCCGCCCCCTTGCGCCACGCCGAATGAGTTACCTGCTCCACCACCCGATCGAATTCCAGACCCGCCTGCGGCCCGACGCCCCCGCCCTGATGCAGCATGATCAGGCATGGACCTATGCCGAACTGGCCGGACGGATCGACAGTCTGGCCCGCGGCCTGCATGCGCTGGGCCTTCGGCGCGGCGAGCGGGTGGCGGTCTGGCTGCCCAAGTCGCTGGAGGGCATCGCCCTGATGTTCGCCATCAGCCGGGCTGGCGGCGTGCTGGTGCCGGTCAATCCGCTGCTCAGGCCCGCGCAGGTCGCCCATATCCTCGCGGATTGCGGCGCGCGCATGCTCATCACCCAGGCGGCGCGACTCAAGGCCCTTGCGGGTGAGCTTGATGGATTGCACGATCTGCGCTGGGCCCTGTGCGTCGATCAGGCAGGTGAGCCTCTGGTCGATGTGCATGTGCTGACGCTGGCGGAGCTTGAGCCTTATCCCCCTCTCCCCAACCCTCCCCCGCCAGGGGGGAGGGCGTTCAATCCGGCGGCCATGTTCGAGCAGGGGCGCACCGAGCATGACCTCGCCGCCCTGCTCTACACCTCCGGCAGCACGGGCCGGCCCAAGGGCGTGATGCTCTCGCATCGCAACCTGCTGGCGGGCGCGGCCAGCGTGGCGCACTACCTCGGCATCCGGCCCGACGACCGCCTGCTGGGCGTGCTGCCGTTGAGTTTCGACTACGGCCTGTCCCAGCTCACCGTGGCCTTCCATGCCGGGGCGAGCGTCATGCCGCTCGACTACCTGCTGCCGCGCGATCTGCACAGGGCCATCACCCAGCACCGGATTACCGTGCTGGCGGGCGTGCCCACCCTCTGGCATCAGCTCGCGGCGCAGGACTGGCTGGGCGAGCTTGAATCGCTGCGCGTGCTGACCAACTCCGGCGGACGCCTGCCGCGCCCGGTCATCGACCGGCTGCGCGCCGCCCTGCCGAGCGCAAGGCTGTTCCTGATGTATGGCCTGACCGAGGCCTTCCGCTCCACCTGGCTGCCGCCCGAGGAGCTCGACCGCCGCCCGGACTCCATCGGCAAGGCCATCCCGAACGCCGAGGTCATGGTGCTGCGGCCGGACGGCACGCCCTGCGCCCCGCACGAGCCGGGTGAGCTCGTGCATCGCGGTCCGACCGTCGGCCTGGGCTACTGGAACGATCCCGAGCGCACCGCCGAACGCTATCGTCCCATGCCGCATGCCGAGCGGGCCGTCTGGTCGGGCGACCGCGTGCGCATGGACGAGGACGGTTTCCTCTACTTCATCGGCCGCGATGACGACATGCTCAAGTCCTCCGGCTACCGGGTCAGCCCGACCGAGGTGGAAGACGCGCTCTACGCCTCGGGCCTTGTGCGCGAGGCGGCGGCCATCGGCATCGACGATGACACCCTCGGCCAGCGCATCGTCGCCGTGGTGGCGTCCGAACGGGACGCACTGGACACCGCGGCCCTGCTCAACCATTGCCGCGCCGCCCTGCCGCTCTACATGGTCCCGCAGCGGATCGAGGTGCGCGCCAGCCTGCCCGTCACGCCGAACGGCAAGGTGGACCGCCGCGCCCTGCGCGATGAGCTGGCCGCCAGCACCCGCACGCCCCTGGAGCCGGTATGACCCCCATCCATGCCCCGTTGCTGTTCGAGGTCCGCCAGGGCGAACTGCATGTGGGCGGCGAGGCCATCTCCGCGCTGGCCGAACGCCTCGGCACGCCGTTCTACGCCTATGACGCGAACCTGATCCGTCGGCGCGTGGCCGAACTGCGCGCCGCGCTGCCGCCCCGCGTCCAGCTTCATTACGCCATCAAGGCCAACCCCTTCCCGCCGCTGCTCCAGCTCATGGCCGGGCTGGTCGATGGCGGCGACGTGGCCTCCGGCGGCGAACTCGGGAAGGCGCTTGAGGCCGGCTTCAGGCCGGATGCCGTCAGCTTCGCCGGACCGGGCAAGCGCGACGTGGAACTGGAGGCCGCCCTGCGCGCGGGCATCACGGTCAATGTGGAATCGCGCGGCGAACTGGAACGGCTGGCGAGGCTGGGCGAGCGTCTCGGCATCCGCCCGAGGGTCGCCCTGCGCATCAACCCGGAGTTCGAGCTGAAGGGCTCCGGCATGCGCATGGGCGGGGGCGCGAAGCCCTTCGGCATCGACGCGGAAATGGCCCCGGACATCCTCCGTGAAATCAAGGGGATGGGCGTTGAATTTCATGGACTGCATGTCTTCACGGGATCGCAAAGCCTGAACCCCGAGGC
>SDAY01000064.1 GCA_006212015.1 Halothiobacillaceae bacterium | reverse complement strand
CCGCGCGCCATCGAGGAGGACTACAGCGAGACCTATGTCCGCCTGCGCATGGGCATCACCCAGTCGCGCCTGAACGACACCGAATGGTCCAGCCAGGCCTATGCCAGGGTGCCCCTGCCCAGGCTCAGCCGCAGGCTCAATGTCTTCGTCAGCGGCGGTGAGGAGGATCAGAGTCTTGCGGCCAATCCCGAGGAGTCGCTCAGGCAGACGGAGAAATCCTCGACGGTCGGCGTGCGGTACGTGCTCGACGAGACGCCGGAAAGCCACTGGAGCCTGAGCGGCAGCGTCAGCCCCAGCGTGAAGCTGCGCTATCGCTACCTGTATCCGCTGGGCGATGCCTGGTATGCGCGCTACACGCAGACGATCTACTGGGACGAGGACAAGGACGAAGGCATCGCCCTGCGCGGCGATGTGGAAAAGGTGATCTCCCCGGAAACCCTGCTGCGCTTTACCGCGGATGGCGACTACTGGGATGGCGAGACGGGGATGAACTGGCTGGTGGGCGGCGCCCTGCTGCACCGGCTCGATCCGCGCTCGGCCCTGGCCCTGGACGCCGGGGTGTCGGGCGTGACCCGGCCCGAGTCCGAGCCCACCGAATACCGCATGGGCCTGCGCTACCGCCGCAACTTCTTCCGCACTTGGCTGTTCTACGAGGTCGAGCCGGCCCTGCGCTGGACCCAGGATCCGCTGATCGCCACCGACACGATGACCTTCGATCCGGCCATCACCGTCCGGCTGGAGATCCAGTTCGGCGCTGGCGGCGGACTTTGACGGCCACCTGACTTTGCTGGCGGCAGGGGCCTGCCGGCGGAGGGCGGGCCCTTGCCCTGCCAAGGCGGGACATGGATGTCCCGCACGAAAATCAATCACGTAAGTGATTGATTTCCGCATACCAAGTCCGGGCGTGTACCGGACGTGGTATGGATGAAAAACTCATGGATGAGGTTTTTCAGCATCCTCTTAGGGCGCCTTGCTGGCCTCGGTGATGGTCAGCGCGCCATTGACCGACTCCGCACGGAAACGGATGCGATCGCCCGCCTTGAGCTGATCCAGCAGCGCGGGGTCTTTCGCGCGGAACACCATGGTCATGGCGCCCATGCCGAGGTTGGGCAGGGGGCCGTGCTTGAGGGTGATCTTGCCGGCGGACTTGTCCACCTTGCGCACCTCGCCATCGGTCATCATGGCCTCCTGGTCCATCATCTCCTGGTGCTGCTGCAAGCCTTGCGGCGTGCCGTGGTCATGGTCGGCATGGGTGTGGTGATCCGCCCGGGCCGGGCTGCCCAAGGCAAGCAGGAAGGCGGCGGTGGCGACGTGCATGGGCTTGATGTTCATGGTCTGTCCTCGTGTAAGTGTTTGTGAATATCGACGGTGCATTGTCGTCATTGCGAGTGCCATGGCCTCGCGATGACGCTGTGGGCATTGGGTGCGCAGTGGATGTGCCCACAAGCCCTCAGTGGTGGTCATGGCCGGCGGGTTTGCGCACGGTCAGGGTGGTGGCATGGTCGGGGGCGCGTTCGGCGCGCCGGGGCTCGGGCAGCGGCTCGCCCTGCCATTCACGGGCGCTGCTGCCCCTGGGCTGGCGGTAGCCGCCCGGGTCCTTGTAGTCGTCACGCGCCAGGCCCTTGCGGATCTTCACCGTCGTGAACATGCCGCCCATGCCGATCGGTCCGAACTGGCCGAAGCCGGTCATCATCGGCAGCGTGTTGTCGGGCAGCGGCATCTCCATCTCCGCCATGTCGTGCATGCCGCGATCGCCCATCACCATGTAGTCGGGAATGAGCGTGCTGATCTTCTCGGCGATGCCGCGATGGTCCACGCCGATCATGCTCGGCACGTCGTGGCCCATGGCGTTCATGGTGTGGTGCGACTTGTGGCAGTGGAACGCCCAGTCGCCCTCCTCGGTGGCGTCGAACTCGATGGCGCGCATCTGGCCGACGGCGATGTCGGCGGTGACCTCCGGCCAGCGCGACTCGGGGCGGGTCCAGCCGCCATCCGTGCCGGTCACCTCGAACTCGTGGCCGTGCAGGTGGATGGGGTGGTTGGTCATGGTCAGGTTGCCGATCCGGATGCGCACCCGGTCGCCCAGGCGGCAGACCAGCGGGTCGATGCCCGGGAACACGCGGCTGTTGAAGGTCCACAGGTTGAAGTCGAGCATGGTGTTGACGCGCGGGGTGTAGCTGCCGGGGTCGATGTCGTAGGCATTGAGCAGGAAGCAGAAGTCGCGGTCCACGCGCATGAAGTCGGGGTTTTTCGGGTGGACGATGAACAGGCCCATCATGCCCATCGCCATCTGCGTCATCTCGTCCGCGTGCGGGTGGTACATGAAGGTGCCGCTGCGCCGCAGGGTGAATTCGTACACCCAGGTCTTGCCCGGCGGGATGGCGGGCTGGGTCAGGCCGGCCACGCCATCCATGCCGTTGGGCAGGCGCTGGCCGTGCCAGTGGATGCTGGTCACTTCCGGCAGGCGGTTGGTGACGAACAGACGCACCCGGTCGCCTTCGACCGCCTCGATGGTCGGCCCGGGGCTCTGGCCGTTGTAGCCCCACAGGCGGGCGTTCATGCCGGGGGCCATCTCGCGCACCACCGGCTCGGCCACCAGGTGAAATTCCTTCACGCCATGGTTCATGCGGAAAGGCAGGGTCCAGCCGTTGAGCGTCACGACCGGGTGGTAGGGGCGGCCGCTGTGCGGATGCAGCGGCGACTGGGTGGTCGCGTCGTCCATCACCGCCACTTCGGGCAGGCCGGCCAGCGCGCCCTTGTGCACCAGCCCGCTGCCGAGGGCGGCGATGCCGGCCTTCATCAGAAAGTCTCGACGGGAAACCATGTCGGTGTCTCCTTCAGTGGCCGCCAGCCGCGGCGGCACGCGCAGCGGGCTGGGGGTTGGATAGGCTGGAGGCGGCGGGGCTGCCGACGGTGAGCGCGGTACGCAGGTCGGCCTCCGCGCGCCAGAAGTCGCGCTGGGCCTCGATCGCGCCGATCACCGACTGGATCTGCTCGCGTGCATCCATCAGCAGTTCGAACACGCTGATCAGCATGCCGTTGTAGCGCAGCACGTTTTCCTCGGCGATGCGCTTCCGCAGCGGCACGATCTCGTCGCGGTAATGGCGGGCAAGATCAAAGGCCGTGCGGTAGCGCAGCCAGGACTCGCGGGCCTCCGAGCGGGCACGAAGGGCGGTCGCGCGGACGTTCTCGACCGCCTGCATGTACACCGCCTCGGCACGCGCCAGCTTGGCATCGCCCCAGTCGAAGATCGGCAGCGACAGCTCGATCTCATAGCCGCGCTGGGTGGGCATCTCGTTGGAGCTGTTGTTCATGATCCTGCCCTCCAGCACGTTGACGAAGCGGGTGGCCTGGGTCAGGCCGGCCGACTTCGCCAGTCCCTCGGCCTGCCGCCTCGCCAGTCGCACATCCAGGCGGTCGCGGATGGCCGCCTGCTCGACGTTCGCATCGGTGCGGGGGGCGCCGGGCAGATCCGGCAGGCGTTCGGGCAGCGCGACGCTGGTCTGCCCGCCCCACAGGCCGAGCTGGCGGATCAGCGCCTCGCGCGTCTCGACCGACTGCTGGCGGGCCATCGCCAGCCGCGCGGTCGCGTCGGCATAAAAGCCCTGCTCGCGCGCCTGTTCGCGCACGCCCCAGTGGCCGACCTCCGCCATGCGTCTGCCGAGCGTGGCGCTGGCCTCCGCGGCCTCCCTGACCTGGAGCCAGTAGGTCTCGGCCTGCCGGGCGGCCACGGCGTCGATCCACGCCTTGCGGGTGTCGTGGGCGATGCGCATGACCTCGCCCGCCACGCGCAGCTGGGTCTCCTCCACGCGGCGCTCCTCGATGGCGGTGCGGGCAGGGATGGTCAGCAGGCCGAAAATATCGAACAGGAAGGTGCGTTCGATCTCGATCTCGTCGCCGCGCTTGAGCCGCCCGTAGCTGAAGCCGGGATTACGCAGGCGCCCCGCCTGCACGCGGTCGCTATCCGCAATGCCCAGCTCGGCGAGGCGCATCTGCAGTTCGGGGTTGTTGAGCAAGGCAATACGCACAGCAGCATCGGCGGACAGCGGGCCGCTGGCGAGGAGCCTGTCGACCTCGGCGGCGGCCTGCTGGCGGGCCTCGGCGGTTTGTAGCCACTGGAGGGGCTGTTTCTCGCCGGCCTCGAGTCGGGTATCGATCCGGGCCTGGACGTCGCCGATACCGGCATCCTCGCTCAGCGTGGCGCAGCCGGACAGCGCGAGCAGGCTGGTGACGACGAGCGCGCCGGCGGCCAGGCGCATCAGCGGTGCCGAGCTCATGGCGTGCGCTCCATGGTGTGGCCCATCCCGTGCCCGGCATGACCGGGGTCGGGCGCGGGCGGCAGGTGGCCCATGTGGCCACCGAACGTGCCGACGGCATCGTTCACGCCGCGCCAGTCGGCCAGTTCGGCCTGACGGAACGAGGTGTAGCCGTCGAAGGCGGATGAGTATTCCAGCGCGGGCACGGGGGCATCCGCCTGTGCGGGGTCGGCGGGGGGGGCGGCCAGCGCCGGAAGCGCTGCAGCCAGCAGCACGGCGCATGCACGCAGCATCGGGAAAGTGGACATGGTCAGGTCTCCGGTGAAGGTCAGGGCCATCCCCTCGCGCAGGGCGAGGGGGCGCTTCAACAATTCAGGCGGAGACGGGGGGGGCGGATCGGCCGTTCCGGGATCAGGGAGGTGAAGTGGGCGCCCGTGAACGGGATGGGCGCGGCAACGATCACGGCCTCGGGCAGGGTGGGGGCCGGCAGGGCGATGAAGTGGGCGAGGGCGAAGCAGTGCGGACAGTCGCCGCTGGGTGCCGGTTCCTGCGGGGCGGCAGGGTCGCTCGTGTCCATGCCCATGCCGGCATGATGGCAGGTCATGCCATCGTGATTCATGAGCTGGACTCCATCCGATGTGCCGCCCATGCCGGACGCGCACATGCCCATGCTTACGCCGGCCACCCCCTGCAGGGGCAGGATCAGCATCAACAGCAGGAGCAGGGCATGCCTGAGCGCGTTCATCGCAGGATTCGATTAACCCACATCGCTTGGTCTTGATGACCAAGCTAGACCATCAACCATGGGCTGGCAAGCCATGGCGCCCATGACAATAGCGGGGAATCACTCGGCGGGCGGCGGGGTCTCCACGGTACCGTGTTCTTCGAGCACCTCACGCAGGCGGATGCGCGCCTCGTCGATGCCGGTGCCGTTGAGGACGGAGAACAGCTGCACGGTCGCGTTCTGGGGCAGGGCGTGGCGGACCTTCTGCAATACGCCCATGGCCGCGCCGCGGGAGAGCTTGTCGGCCTTGGTCAGCAGGATGTGGATCGGCAGCTCGCGCTGCTTGCAGGTCTCGATCAGCATCTCGTCGAACGGACGCAGCGGGTGACGGATGTCCATCATCAGCACGGTCAATTTGAGGCTGCGGCGGGTGGCGAAGTACTCGTCCATCATCACCCCCCAGTTGAGGCGGATGTCCTTGGGCACCTGGGCGTAACCATAGCCGGGCAGGTCGACCAGGCGCTTGGCCTCGTCCAGCACGAACACGTTGAGCAGCTGGGTGCGGCCCGGTCGCTTGCTCGCCCGGGCCAGTCCCTTCTGCGCGCACAGGGCGTTCAGGGCGCTGGACTTGCCGGCGTTGGAGCGGCCGGCAAAGGCGATCTCGGCGCCCCGATCCATCGGCAGAAGGGCGGGGTTGGGGGCGCTTTTCAGGAAGCTGGCACGTGCAAAATAGGCACGTAGCTGAGGGTTTTCGTTTTGCATCCGCGCATTCTATGCCACTTCGAGGGTGGACTTGCGCTGGCGGGGGGTTAAAATCCTGATCAATTTGCTTGCCCATCATGGGCTTTTCGATGTTCCGCAACCCGGAGAGGGCCATGACCGCTCGTCTGACCATCCATTCAACGCTGGCTGCCGCTGTGTTTCTTGTCGCTGCCCTGCCTGCCCAGGCGGGAGGCGACATGGTTGCCGGACAAACCAAGGCCGCAGCCTGTGCCGCGTGTCACGGCGCGAATGGCAACAGCGCCAGCCCGGCGTTTCCGTCGCTTGCGGGCCAGTCGGCGGGCTATCTCGTCAAGCAGCTGACCGAGTACAAGGCCGGCACCCGCGTCAACGGCATCATGGCCGGCATGGCGGCGCCCCTGTCCGCCGAAGACATGGACGACATGGCCGCCTATTACGCCGCCCAGGCAAAGACAGCGCTGCCCGCCGAGGGGCAGGATGCCGCCCTGCTGGCGCAAGGGGGCAGGCTTTATCACGCCGGACGCCCTGGCGCGGGGGTGCCGGCCTGCGCGGCATGCCACGGCGCCAAGGGGTTTGGCCATCCCGGCGCGGGCTATCCGTCCCTGCATGCCCAGCAGGCCATGTATGTCGACGGTGCCCTCAAGGCCTTCCGCGATGGCGCGCGGGCCAACGATGCCGGCAGCGTCATGCGCCAGGCGGCAAAAGGTTTGAGCGATGATGATATCCGTGCCTTGGCGGCTTATTCGGCCAGCCTGCGCTGATCCATTCGCGGTTCACTGGAACCACTCCATCTCCAGGCGCCCCAACACGGGGTGCCCCTTCGATAGCCCGGTATGACCCAAGCCACATCGCATCGCCCCACCCGCCAGCTGCTGGCCTTCCTCGGTTCCATGAACCTTGCCATCACCCTGCTGGTGGCGGTGGCGCTGGCCTCCGTCATCGGCACGGTGCTGCAGCAGAACCAGGCCTATGGCGACTACCTGATGAAGTTCGGGCCGTACTGGTTCGAGGTCTTCCGCACGCTGGGGCTGTATGACGTCTATTCGGCCCCCTGGTTTCTCGCCATCCTCGGTTTCCTCGTGGCGTCGACCAGCGCCTGCGTGATCCGCAACGCGCCCAACATGCTGCGCGAGATGCGCGACCACCGCCTGCACGCGCAGGAGAAATCCCTGCGCGCCATCCCCGGGCATGCCGAGTGGCAGGTGCCGATGAGTGTCGAGGCGGCGGCCATCGAGGGGCGCCGCGTGCTGCACGAGGCCGGTTTCAACCTGCGCGAGACCCGTGTCAGCGAGGGTTACATGATCGCCGGACGCAAGGGCGCGCTGCAGCGCCTGGGCTACATCTTCACCCACGTCGCCATCGTGGTGATCCTGATCGGCGGCGTGCTGGATTCGCGCATCTGGCTGGCGATGCGCGAGATGTCGGGCGCGCTCAAGATCGAGACCCGCTCGGTGCCGCTCTCTCAGGTGCCGATGGACAGCCATGTGCCCACGCACAATCCGAGCTTTCGCGGCAACGTGAACGTGCCCGAGGGTGACCAGAGCAACGTGCTCTTCCTCAATGTCCGTGACGGTTACGTGGTGCAGGAGCTGCCCTTCTCGGTCGAGGTGAAGGACTTCCGCATCGAGCATTACATCAACGGCATGCCCAAGTCGTACGAGAGCGACATCGTCATCCACGACCCGGCCCACCCGGATCGGCCGGTCACCCGGACCATCGCCGTCAACCACCCCATGATCTACAAGGGACATGCCATCTACCAGGCCAGCTTCGGTGATGGCGGTTCGCGCCTGCAGCTGCGCGCCTGGCAGTTGAGCGGTCAGAGCGGCACGGCGCAGGACATCAAGGGCGCGGTGTTCCAGGACATCCCCTTCACCCTCGGCGGCGAGCGTTATTCGCTCGAGATGAACGACTTCCGCCTGTTCAACATCAACCCGGTGGAAGGGGCGGACGGCAAGGCCGAGCAGAAGAACTTCGGCCCCAGCATGGTGTTCCGCCTGCGCGATGCCGCCGGCCAGGCGCGCGAGTACGAGAACTACATGAGCCCGGTGGTGACGGATGGCCGCCCGGTGTTCATCTCCGGGGTGCGCGAGCAGATCGGCGCGCCGATGCACTACCTCTACCTGCCGGCCGACGGGGACAACACCCTTTCCACCTTCATGGCCTATTTCGCCCGTCTGCATGACCCGGAGCGGGTCGCGCAGGCGGTGCGGGCGATGCTGGAGGAGATCAACCCCGAGGCCGCCAGGCTGCCCGCGGCCCAGGAATCGATCCGCGCCATGGTGGCAAGCTTCGTCACCTCCGGGTATGACGGCATCGGCACCGAGCTGGAGGCGCGCGTGCCGCCGGATCAGTTGCAGCAGGCCTTCGAGACCAGCGTGCGCGTGCTGCAGACTGTCCTTGGGCGCATGTATGTCGAACTGATGGACGAGCGCGGGGTGAAGACCATGGGTCCGGCCGAGGAACGCTTCCTCGCCGATGCGGTCACAGCCATCAATGCGCTGGCCCTCTACGGTTCGCCGGTCTACCTGCAGATGACCGGGTTCGAACAGATCCAGGCCTCCGGCCTGCAGATCACCAAATCCCCCGGCAAGCCGGTGGTGTATTTCGGCAGCTTCCTGTTGATCCTTGGCGTGTTCATGCTGTTCTACCTGCACCCGCGCCGCGCCTGGGTGCTGGTGCGTGAAGAGGACGGTGGCGCGCGCGTGCTGTTCGCGGCGACCAGCCATCGCAAGACCATCGACATGCGGCAGGCCAACAGCCAGCTGCATGAGTCACTGAATGACCGACTGACCGGCGCGGGCGCCCGCCTCGTCCGTTCCTGAAACCATGGAGAGACACATGTCCGCCACTTCCGATGCCTTGCATCAGTCCCCTGGACGCGCTGCGTCCGGCCGCTCCATCAAGCCGCTCGACATCCTCTGGCTGGTGGCCGTGCTGGTGGCCGGGTTCGGCGCCCTGGCGGCCTTCGGCGACCGCATGGATGGGTATGAGGTCGGCATCCTTGTCGGCAGCACCCTAGGCCTCGCCGTCTTCGGCGGGTACTGGCGCAGCGTGCGCGGCCTGACGCTCGCGGTGGCGGCCATGACGGCCATCGCCCTGTGGCGCTATGGCGCGCACTTCGGCGATCAGTTGTCGGTGGGGCTCGAGGCCCTGACCGCCGTGCAGGGCAAGGATTTCTTCCTCAAGTTCCTGTTCGCAAGCCAGAGCGCCATCATGTGGATGAGCGCGCTGTACGTGGGCGCGACCTTCACCTATTTCCTCGCCCTGTTCACGCGCACGGACTACATCGCCCGCATCGCCTCGGTGCTGGTCTGGTCGGCCACGGCCTTCGGCCTGACCGGGCTGCTGGCCCGCTGGCGCGAGTCCTACCTGATCAACGTCGATTACGGCCACATCCCGGTGAGCAACCTCTACGAGGTGTTCATCCTGTTCTCCGTGATCACCGCGCTGATCTACATGTATTACGAGGGCCGCTACCGCACCCGCAACCTTGGCGGCTTCGTCATGCTGGTGATCTCCGCCGCGGTCGGCTTCCTGCTCTGGTACACCTTCGATCGCGGCGCCAACGCCATCCAGCCGCTGGTGCCGGCGCTCAACAGCTACTGGATGAAGATCCACGTGCCGGCCAACTTCATCGGCTACGGCGCCTTCGGCATTGCCGCCATGGTCGGCATCGCCTACCTGATCAAGCACAAGCTGGGCGGGGACGGCGAGAATGATCGCCTGCCCAGGCTCGAGGTGCTGGATGACCTGATGTACAAGGCCATCGCGCTGGGTTTCGGCTTCTTCACCGTGGCCACCATCCTCGGCGCGATGTGGGCGGCGGAGGCCTGGGGCGGCTACTGGTCCTGGGATCCGAAGGAGACCTGGGCGCTGATCGTGTGGCTGAACTACGCGGCCTGGCTGCACATGCGCCTCACCAAGGGCTGGCGCGGCACGCCGATGGCGTGGTGGTCGGTGGTCGGTCTGTTCGTCACCACCTTCGCCTTCCTGGGCGTGAACATGTTCCTCTCCGGCCTGCATTCCTATGGCACGCTGTAACGACCTGAATTGATGGAGGAGGTTTGCACGATGAAACGACTGAGCTGGCTCTTTGCATTGGCGCTGGGCATGGGCGTGGCCCAGGCCGCCCCCGAGGAGATGGTCCATTACGAGGCCATCGATCCGCCGGTCGCCGTGGATGCGGCGGCGGGCGAGGTGGTGGTGCAGGAGCTGTTCTGGTACGGCTGCGGACACTGCCACCATTTCGAGCCGACCCTCAACGCCTGGCTGGCGAAGAAGCCCGCCAACGTCCGCTTCGAGCGCATCGCCGTGGCCCTCAATCCGGGCTGGGCGCCGCTGAGCAAGGCCTATTACGCGCTCAGGCAGCTGGGCATGGCGGAGAAGGTGCACGCGGCCCTGTTCGATGCCGTGCAGAAGGAGCATCGCCCGTTGGGCACGCCCGAGCAGATCGCCGACTTCGTCGCCGCCCAGGGCGTGGACCGCGAGGCCTTCCTCAAGGCCTACAACAGCTTTGCCGTGGATGGCGAGGTCCGCAAGGGCATGCAGCTCGTCCGCCAGTACGGCATCAACGGCGTGCCGGCCATGATCGTGCAGGGCAAGTACCGCACCTCGGGCAGCCTGGCCGGCGCCAATGCAAAGATGGTCGAGGTGGTGGATGCGCTGATCGCCATGGAAACCGGCGCCCGTTGAACCGCGGGCTGTCT
>SDAY01000011.1 GCA_006212015.1 Halothiobacillaceae bacterium | reverse complement strand
ATGCCGAGCATCAGGAAGCGTGTTTCGACTTCCGAGTGTTCGGCATCAAAAAACTGTACTGCAAAATCATCGTAAAACACTGAACGCGCTTCATCGAAGGACACGCCGTGTTTCTTGATATTGGCCTGAGCCTTGGGCGCATCCCATTCGAATCTGATCATACATACGTTGTATGTATTGAAGATAATTCATTGGAGCAAAGGCAAAGTATCATTTCACCCCAACCCCCGCGCCAAATCCCGAATCAGATCATCCGCGTCTTCCAACCCCACGGCCAGACGAATCAGCCCTTCCTTGATGCCTGCCGCGGCGCGTTGTTCATCGCTCAAACGGCCATGGGTGGTGCTGGCGGGATGGGTGATGGTGCTCTTGGCATCGCCCAGGTTGGCGGTGATGGAGAACAGGCGGGTGTTGTCGATGACCTTCCAGGCTGCTGCGCGGCCGCCTTCGACCTCGAAGCCGACGATACCGCCGTAGCCTTTCATCTGGCGTTTGGCCAGTGCGTGTTGCGGGTGGCTTTCCAATCCGGGGTAGTAGACCTTGGACACGCGCGGGTGGGCGGCCAGCCATTCGGCTAGGCGTTGCGCATTGGCGCTGTGCGCTTTCATGCGCAGGTTGAGGGTTTCCAGTCCCTTGAGGAAGATCCAGGCGTTGAACGGTGCCATGGTCGGCCCGGCGGTGCGCAGGACGCCGACGATTTCATCGGTGATGCTCTTCGGCCCGCAGACCGCGCCGCCGATCGCCCTGCCCTGCCCGTCAAGGAATTTGGTGGCGGAGTGGATGACCACGTCCGCACCCAGTTCCAGCGGGCGTTGCAGCGCCGGGGTGCAGAAGCAGTTGTCCACTGCAAGCAGCGCGCCTGCCTCATGCGCGATGTCGGCCAAGGCGCGGATATCGACGATCTCGGTCAGCGGGTTGGATGGGGTCTCCAGAAACAGCAGGCGGGTGTTGGGGCGCAACGCGGCGCGCCAGCCGTTGAGGTCGGTCAGATCGACATGGCTGACTTCGATGCCGAACTTGGCGAAGTACTTGTTCCACAACACGGTGGTGGTGCCGAACACCTGCCTGGAGCAGACGACATGGTCGCCCGCCTTGAGCAGGGCGAGGCCGAGGCTGAGGATGGCGGCCATGCCGGACGAGGTGGCGGCGCAACCCTCCGCGCCTTCCAGCGCGGCCAGGCGTTCTTCGAAGATGCGGGTGGTGGGGTTGGTGAAGCGGGCGTAGATGTTGCCAGGCTGGGCGCCCGAGAAACGCGCCGCCGCTTCCGCCGCGTTGGCGAACACGAAGCTGGAGGTGGGGAAGATCGGTTCGCTGTGCTCGTTCTCCGCCGTGCGCTGGTGGCCGGTGCGGATGGCGAGGGTGTCGAAGCCGAGTTCGTCAGGACTGTCTGGATGCATGGCTGCCTCATCGCGTTTTTGAGGCAGTGTAGCAGGACGACGCGTTAGGGCGTGATGTAGACCAGCGTGCCCTCGGGCAGTTTGGCGAACAGGTCGATGACGTCGGCATTGAGCATGCGCACGCAGCCATGCGAGGCCGGGCGCCCGATCAGGCCTTCTTCCGGGGTGCCGTGGATATAGATGAAGCGCTTGCGCGAATCCACCTTGCCGCCCTGGTTCACGCCGGGTTCCAGCCCTTCGAGCCACATGACGCGGGTGGTGACATCATCCTCAGGCACGTCGACGGGATCGCTGATGATCGTGGCCAGACGACCGGTCGACTTGCGCCCCTTGAAGATCATGCCGGAAGGCTCGTCGGCCCCGAATTTTTCAGAGATGCGGTGCAGGCCCAGCGGGGTCTGGTTGCTGCCTTCCTTCGCGCCCGGACCAAAGGCCGAGGTTGACACCGGATAGGTCTTGAGCAGGCGGCCGTCCTGCATCAGATAAAGGCGCTGGACCTCGATGCTGACCACGACATACGGCTGCCCCTTCTGCTGATGGGCCGACTCAACGTCCCGAATGGCATTGGAGCCCTTGAGGGCCTGCGGTGTAAGCGATATGCCGGCATGCACGGACATGCTCATGATCAAGCCCAACAAACCCAAAGAAAGCGCGCGCAAGAATGACATCACGGCAGATCAGTCGGAGTTGTGCAGACCGACCGCAACGATATCGCGCGAGCGGCCGTCCTGCTTGGGCTGCTTGCTGGTATCGGCACGTGCCTGGGCGATGGAGGCGAGGTAGTCCGCGCTGACATCACCGGTCACATACTCGCCGGTAAAGCAGGAGCAGTCGAAGCGCGGCAGCGATGGATTGCCATGGCGAACGGACTCGATCAGATCGTCGATATCCTGGTAGATCAGACGGTCGGCGCCAATTTCCTGGCCAACTTCCTCTTCGGTGCGGCCATGCGCAATCAGTTCTTCCGGGGCCGGCATGTCGATGCCGTAGACATAGGCATGGCGTACCGGCGGCGCGGCCGAGGCCATGTAGACCTTGCGCGCCCCGGCCTCGCGCGCCATGCGGATGATTTCCGCGGAGGTGGTCCCACGCACGATGGAGTCATCCACCAGCAGCACGTTCTTGCCCCTGAACTCGAGATCGATGGCGTTGAGCTTCTGGCGCACGGACTTCTTGCGTTGAGCCTGCCCCGGCATGATGAAGGTACGACCGATGTAGCGGTTCTTGATGAAGCCCTCGCGGTACGGGATGCCCAGGGTCACCGCCATCTCCAGCGCCGCGGTGCGGCTGGTGTCGGGAATGGGGATGATCACGTCGATGTCGTGATCCGGCCACTCGCGCAGCACCTTCTCGGCCAGCTTTTCACCCATGCGCATGCGCGCCTTGTAGACCGATACCTCATCGATGATGGAATCCGGGCGGGCGAGATACACAAATTCGAAAATGCACGGCGCGTAAGTCGGGTTGTCGGCACACTGGCGGGTATGCACGTTGCCATCCACATCAACGAAGATGGCCTCACCCGGCGCCAGATCGCGCACCAGCTTGTAGCCAAGCGCATCCACGGCGACACTCTCGGAGGCGATGACCACCTCCGTGCCGCCGTCGGCCAGCTCGCGCACGCCGTAGCAGACCGGACGGATGCCGAAGGGATCGCGGAAGGCGAACACGCCCATGCCGGCCACCAGGCCAATGACCGCGTAACCGCCACGGATGCGTCGGTGGACGCGGCTGATGGCGTCGAACACATCGTCATGATCCGGCTGAAGCTTGCCGCAACGCTGCATCTCGTGCGCGAAGACGTTCAGCAACACCTCGGAATCCGAGCTGGTGTTGATGTGACGCAGATCCTGCTGGTAGACGATCTTGCGGAGTTCATCCGCATTGGTCAGGTTGCCGTTGTGCCCCAGCGCGATGCCGTAGGGCGCATTGACGTAAAAAGGCTGCGCTTCCGCCGCGGACGCGTTGCCCGCAGTCGGATAACGCACATGGCCAATGCCGTAGTTGCCGAGCAGCTGGCGCATGTGGCGGGTGTGGAATACATCCTTGACCAGGCCATTGTCCTTGCGCTGATGCAGGCGCCCCTGCTCGCAGGTGATGATGCCTGCGGCATCCTGACCACGATGCTGGAGAATGGTCAGGCCATCGTAGATGGCCTGGTTGACCGGGCTGCGCCCGACGATACCGATGATTCCACACATGATGCGATTACAACTCGAAGTTACGGGCAAGATCATCAGGAAGCAGGTCACGCGTCCATTGCGCGACAGGCGTCAGGTACTGGATCACCTGGGACGACTTCCACCAAGGGTCCTGGGGCATCGGCGTGAGGCTGCCAAGCAGGATGAGCGCACTCACAAGGAAAACCCCACGCATCAAACCGAAAACCACGCCGATGCTGCGGTCCGTGCCCGAAAGCCCGGTTTTCTTGACCAGTAGGCCCATCACGGCATTCAGCACCCCCCCCACGATCAGGGTGAGGATGAAAAGGATCGCGAAGGCGATGGCCAGTCGCATCGAAGGTATTTCGACACTGGCCGGAAGCATGGGGGCAAGATGCGCCGAATAAAAGATGGCGATCACGAAGGCAGCGACCCATGTCATCAGCGAAACCATCTCCTTCATGAACCCGCGCAGAATGCTGATGAGCGCGGAAAAGGCGATGACGCCGAGCAGGATGAGGTCAATGGTCGTCAGATGCATGGGACACGCAAAGGATTAAAGCGGCATTCTAACCGCTGATGGCTTGAGCTGCCATGTGCGACAGGCCGCAAAAGAAAGGGCGCCCATGTGGCGCCCCTCAGTAAATGCTGAATAAAGCCATCCCTGGCCTTGTTCAGCTCGGCTCACCGCGAAGTGAATGCGCGGTGGCCTCCACGAATCAGCCTTCGGCAGACTCGGCGACAACGGTGACATTGACGGTGCTGTTCACGTCAGCGTGCAGATGCAGCTCGACCTCGAATTCACCGACGGTACGCAGCGGACCGTTGGGCAGGCGCACTTCGCGCTTGTCGACCGTAAGGCCGGCAGCGGTCAGCGCGTCAGCGATCTCGGCGGTGCCCACGGAACCGAACAGCTTGCCTTCGGTGCCGGCGCGACCAGCGATGGTCACCGAAGCGCCTTCCAGCTTGGCTGCGCGTGCTTGCGCAGCGGCCAGCATGTCGGCAGCAGCCTTTTCGAGCTCGGCGCGACGGGCTTCGAATTCGGCCACGTTGGCCTTGGTGGCGGACTTGGCCTTGCCATAGGGGATCAGGAAGTTGCGTGCATAACCGTTACGCACCTTCACGACATCACCCAGGTTGCCCAGGTTCTCTACTTTACCCAGCAGAATGATTTCCATGACTCGTGCGCCCCTCAGTGGCTATCGGTGTAGGGCAGCAGGGCCAGGAAGCGCGCGCGCTTGATGGCCTCGGCCAGTTGACGCTGATAGCGCACCTTGGTGCCGGTCACACGGCTCGGAACGATCTTTCCGGTTTCGGTCAGGAAACCCTTCAGGGTGTTCAGATCCTTGTAGTCGATATGCTCAACGCCTTCGGCGGTGAACTTGCAAAATTTGCGACGACGGAAATAACGGGACATAAATTTACCTCGTCAACGAATCAGGCGGATTCGGAAGTGTTTTCCGAAGAGGACGAGCGACGCGGCCCATCTTCGTCAGAGGAGGAACGACGTGCGCGCGGCTCATCTTCATCGGAGGAGGAACGACGCTGACGCGGCTCCTCTTCCTTCATCATGAAGGAGGGCTCGACCACCGGGCCGTCCATCTTGATCACCAGATCACGGATCACGGCATCGTTGAAGCGGAAAGCCTCGTTAAGCTCGGCAAGAGCCTGCTGACCGCACTCGATGTTCATGCACACGTAGTGGGCCTTGTGGATCTTGGCGATCGGGTAGGCAAGCTGGCGACGACCCCAGTCTTCAAGACGATGGATCTTGCCGCCGTCGGCCTCGATGATGGCGCGATAGCGCTCGATCATGGCCGGCACCTGCTCGCTCTGGTCCGGATGAACCAGGAAAACGACTTCGTAGTGTCGCATGGATACTCCCCACGGATTAACAGCCTGCCGCTGGCGCGATCAGGCAGGGTGAACCGCCCCAGTGCGAACAACCGGGCGCGGCAAAAGCGGGATTATAAGGGAAAAAGGCTTGCTGGCAAATCCAGCAGGCCGGATCGGCTTGCGGGTCAGGCAGCGGCGCTGCGCTGGCGGCGGATCTCGTAGAGGGTCACGCCGGCGGCGACGGACACATTGAGGCTCTCCACCGCCCCCAACATGGGCAGGCTCACCAGTTCATCGCAGGCCTCGCGGGTCAGGCGACGGAGGCCCGCGCCTTCCGCGCCCATGACCACGGCAAGGCCATGGGTGGCAAGGCGCGATGCATAAAGGGTGTGATCGGCCTCGCCTGCAAGGCCGATGACCCAGACATCGCGCTGCTTGAGCGTGTCGAGGGTGCGGGACAGATTCGTGACCTGAACGAACGGGATGCTTTCAGCCGCGCCCGATGCCACCTTGCGCACCGTGGGGGTCAGGCCGACGGCGCGATCCCTGGGGGCGATGATGGCATGCGCGCCCGCCCCGTCGGCCACCCTCAGGCAGGCGCCGAGGTTGTGCGGATCGGTCACGCCATCGAGCACCAGCAGAAGGGGCGGCTCCTCGAGCTTGTCCAGCATGGCGTACAGATCGTTTTCATCATACGAGGCCACCGGCCTGTATTGGGCGGCGACCCCCTGATGACGATCGTTGCGGGTCAGCCGGTCGAGTTCGCGCGGGTCGACCCGGGTGATTTTCAGGCCCACGTCTGCGGCAAGCTGCTCAATGCCCTGCAGACGCTGGTCGCGGCGGCTTTCCGCGCAGATCAGGCGGATGATGTTTTCGGGATCATGGCGCAGGGCAGCCTCCACGGCATGAATGCCGAACAGCCAGTTGTCACCACCCGCCGCATCACCGCCGCGCCCCCTGCGCCGCGCACCCGCCTCAGCCGTGCCCGATGAACCCGCGAGGTCCCGCTTGCTCGAAGGGGCTTGACTCATTCAGCCGTCTTCCTGCGCGGCGGACGACGGCGGCGCTTCTTGGCTTGCGCCGCGGGTTGTTCATCGCCCGCGTCCGTGACGACATTTCCATTGACATCCCCCGGCTCGTGCTCATCGGCGCTATCCGTGGCGTCCGCATCCGCGTCATGGGATGTCTCGACATCGGCGCCATGATTCGTCTTCTTGCGCCGGCGGCGCTTCTTCTTCGCAGGCGCTTCAGTCTCATCGGCCGCAGGCGCGGCGGCGGTCGTGCCCTCGCCCTTGGGCAGGATGAAGTCGATCTTGCGCTCATCGAGATCGACCCGGGCCACCTGGATGGTGACGGTGTCGCCCAGCCGATAAACCTGCCCGCTGCGCTCACCGACCAGGCGATGACCCACCGGATCGAAGCGATAGTAATCCTTGTCCAGCGCGGTGATGTGCAGCAGGCCCTCGACGAAAATGCCCTTGAGTTCGACGAACAGGCCGAACGAGGTCACCGCAGTGATCACGCCCTCATAGACGCCGGCGACGTGGTCCTGCATGTACTCGCACTTGAGCCAATCGGTCGCATCACGGGTGGCCTCGTCGGCGCGGCGCTCGTTATTGGAGCAATGCTCGCCGATCAGGCCCATCTCGTCGTGGACATAGGGGAAGTTTTCCGCACCGCCGGTACGCAGCACATGGCGAATGGCACGGTGTACCAGCAGGTCCGGATAGCGGCGGATGGGCGAGGTGAAGTGGGCGTACTGGCTATGCGCGAGACCGAAGTGGCCGATGTTATCCGGCGAATAGACCGCCTGCTTCATGGTGCGCAGCACCACGGTCTGGATCAGGTGAGCATCCTCGCGGCCCTTGGCGGCCTGCAGCACCGCGTTGAAGTCCGTGCCTTCCGGCTTGTCGCCGCCACCGAAGGGCAGGCCCAGTTCGCCCAGGAATTTGCGCAGGTCGGCGATCTTCTCGGCGACCGGACGGTCATGGATGCGGTACAGGCCGACGATCTTGCGGCGTTCGAGGAAGCGCGCGGCCGCCACGTTGGCGGCGATCATGCACTCCTCGATCAGGCGGTGCGCGTCGTTGCGCTCGTACGGCACGATGGCTTCGATCTTGCGCCCCTCGCCGAACTGGATCTTGGTCTCGGTGGTCTCGAAATCCATCGCCCCGCGGCGATTGCGCGCCTCGAACAGCACCTTGTACAGGCCGTGCAGGGCCTCGAACTGCGGCACCAGTGCGGCGTATTTCTCGCGCAGATCCGCATCCCTGTCGAGCAGGATCTTGCCGACCTGGGTGTAGGTCATGCGCGCATGGGACTGCATCACGCCTTCGTAGAAACGCGAGCGGATGATGTCGCCCTCGCGGTTGATCAGCATCTCGCACACCAGGCACAGGCGATCGACCTGCGGATTGATCGAGCACAGGCCGTTGGAGAGAATCTCCGGCAGCATCGGAATGACGCGCCCCGGGAAGTACACCGAGGTGCTACGGAAAAAGGCCTCGCGATCGAGCGGGCTGCCGACGGTGACATAGTGCGACACGTCGGCGATGGCCACGATCAGGCGCCAGCCCTTGGCGGTCGGCTCGCAGTAGACGGCATCGTCGAAGTCGCGTGCGTCCTCGCCATCGATGGTGACCAGCGGCAACTGGCGAAGATCGACGCGACCGGCCTTGTCGGCCTCATGCACCTCTCCGCTGAGGCCGGCGATCTGGGCCTGAAGGTCCTCGGGCCAGGTGTTGCGCAGGCCGTAGGTATGGATCGCCATGTCGATTTCCATGCCCGGCGCCATGTGGTCGCCGAGCACCTCGATCACGCGACCGACCGGCTTGTTGCGGAAGGTCGGCTGTTCGACCAGTTGCACGCGGACGATCTGGCCATCCTGGGCGCCGTTGAGGTCATCCGTCGGAATCAGCACGTCCTGGGTGATGCGCTTGTTGTCCGGCGCGACAAAGGCAACGCCGGATTCGAGCACCACCCGACCCACCACTTCGGCATTGGCGCGCTCGAGCACCTCGACCAGCGAACCCTCGCGACGACCGCGATGATCGACGTTGATGACCTGCACCACGGCACGGTCGCCATGCAGCAGCGCACGCATCTGGCGGGCGGCCAGGAACAGGTCGTCGCCGCCCTCATCCGGAACGAGGAAACCGAAACCATCCCGATGACCGATGACGCGGCCCCGCACCAATTCGGACTTGTCGAGCGGGATGTAGCCGCCCTTGCGGTTGCGGATGATCTGCCCGTCGCGTTCCATGGCCCGCAGGCGACGACGCAAGGCTTCGATACGATCGTCTTCATCGTAGCCAAGAGTGAGCAGCAAACGCTCGAAGGTCATCGGACCTGAGTGTTCCTTGATCATGTCGAGCAGAAGCTCGCGGCTGGCGATGGGATTGTCGTACTTTTCCGCTTCGCGGTTGGCGTGCGGATCAAGTTGGGAGGTCATGCGGACGTTGGCTCGATGGTTAGGCTTGTGGATAAAACAGCGCAAGCATAACCCATGCATGCCGCGCGTGTCGGGGAAAGATGGCGACCCGGAATCGGTCGCTCATGGAGATGGATATCGGGCATCCCGGCCTTGTCGACCCTCGCGCACGGGGAAATCATGCCTTTCCCCATGGCCAATCAGGCCGCGAAGGGATGACGAAGGACAATCGTTTCATCCCGATCCGGGCCGGTGGAGATGATGTCCACCGGCACGCCGCATACCGCCTCGATGCGACGGATATAGGCGCGCGCGGTCTCGGGCAGATCCTCGGCGCGCTTCACGCCGACGGTGGACTGGCTCCAGCCCGGCATGTCCTCGTAGATCGGCTCGATGCTGGCGAAGCCGTCCGCGCCGACTGGCGGGGCCTTCACGACTTGGCCGTCGACCTTGTAGCCCACGCACAGGCGCAGGGTGTCGAGGCCATCCAGCACATCCAGCTTGGTCAGGCACAGGCCGCTGATGCTGTTGATCTGCACCGCGCGACGCAGGGCCACGGCGTCGAACCAGCCGCAGCGGCGCTGGCGGCCGGTGGTGGCGCCGAACTCGTGCCCCCTGGTGCCCAGGTGCTTGCCGACCGGGTCGCCGACATCCTCGGCTGCGTCGTATTCCAGCTCGGTCGGGAACGGGCCGGCGCCCACGCGGGTGGTGTAGGCCTTGGTGATGCCGAGCACGTAGTCCAGCTCCAGCGGACCCACGCCCGTGCCGGTGGAGGCGCCGCCGGCGGTGGTGTTGGACGAGGTCACGAACGGATAGGTGCCGTGGTCGATGTCCAGCAGGGTGCCCTGGGCGCCCTCGAACAGGATGTGCTTGCCGCCCTTGCGCAGCGCGTCGAGATACTCGGTCACGTCGATGATCATCGGCGCGAGCGTCTCCGCATAGCCCATGCAGTCGTCAAGAACGCGCTGGAAGTCCACGGTCTCGGCATGAAAGTAGTTCTTCAGCACGAAGTTGTGGTAGTCCAGCACCGAACCGAGTTTCTCGGCGAAGCGCTCGCGATGGAGCAGGTCGATCAGGCGCAGGGCGCGGCGGGCGACCTTGTCCTCGTAGGCCGGGCCGATGCCGCGACCGGTGGTGCCGATGGCGCCACGCCCCGCCGCGCGCTCGCGCGCCTGGTCGAGCGCGACGTGATACGGGAGGATCAGCGGGCAGGCAGCGGAGAGCTTGAGGCGCTCCCTGACGGGCACGCCGCGCGCCTCGAGCTGGTTCATCTCCTTGAACAGCGCATCGGGCGCCAGCACCACGCCGTTGCCGATCACGCATTCGACCCCGTCGCGCAGGATGCCGGAGGGAATCAGGTGAAGGACGGTCTTTTCGCCATTCACCCAGAGGGTGTGACCGGCGTTATGACCACCCTGGAAACGGACCACGGCGGCGACCTGATCGGTCAGAAGGTCAACGACCTTGCCCTTGCCCTCGTCGCCCCACTGGGAGCCCAGAACCACAATACTTTTGGCCATGAAGGTCAGATCTCACGTACTTGCCAGAATCCATCGTGTTTTTGCAAAACACGGCTGCACCCCTGGGACACAGGATCAGGACCCTGCCCCGGGAGTGAATGAATGATGCGCTGCCCCTGGGCACGCAGTTCGCGCACGGCGCGAAGAAGGTCGGCATCCGCCGAGATGGCCGGAGCAAGCACGGCACTGTCCTTGACGACATCGCGCGGACACAACTCAACCAGCGCGCGTACATCCGCGGAAAAACCGGTGGCCGGACGCGCGCGCCCGAAGGCCTCGCCGATACCGTCGTAACGACCGCCGCGGGCGATGGCCTGCCCCTGCCCCGGCACGAAGGCCGCGAAAACGATGCCGGTGTGGTAGTGGTAGCCGCGCAGTTCGGACAGGTCAAAGTGCAGGCGCACATGCTCGGATCCAGCCGCGAGCGCCTGAGCGACCACGGAAAGATCGTCGAGCGCCTTGCCCACGTCCGCCCCGGCATGGGCCAGTACCTTGCGCGCGCGCCGCAGCACCTCGACGCCCTCGCCATGCAGATCCGCCAACGCCTTGAGCATGTCGGCAAGGTGCGGATTCAATCCCCGCTTCGTGACGAAGGCTTCGATGTCCGGGATGGCCTTGCGCTGCAGGAGATCGAAGAAAACCGCCTCGTCTTCCGGACCGAACCCGGCCTGAACGGCAAGCGCGCGGAAGATGCCCACATGGCCAAGATCAAGCAAGAAGTCCCGCACTCCGGCGGCCTCCAGGACATCGCGCATGAGCTGAAGGATCTCGATGTCACTGGCGATGCCCGCATGACCGAACAGCTCGGCGCCGACCTGCATGGGTGCGCGCGATCCCGCAAAACCGCCCGGCGTGGTGTGCAGCACGGTACCGAGGTAACACAGGCGGGTGACGCCTTCATGGCGCAGGCTATGCGCATCGATACGCGCCATCTGCGGGGTCATGTCGGCACGAATGCCCATCAGGCGACCGGTCAGCTGGTCGATCAGCTTGAAGGTCGAGAGATCGAGGTCATCGCCCGGATGGATGAGGAGGGACTCGACGAACTCCACCATGGGCGGGATGACCAGTTCATAGCCCCAGGCACGGAAGCGGTCGAGCAGGCGACGACGGAGCTCCTCGGTCGCCCAGGCCGCGTCCGGCAACAATTCATCAATGCCTGCTGGAAGCAGCCAGCGGTTTTCTTGTGTCATGCAAACTTACCCGCGGACGATGCCGAGCAGCACCAGACCGAAAAGGATGATACCCATGCCGACAAAACGCAGCATGCGGTCGGGCAGCGCGGCAAGCTGCTCGACCGATTGCCGGTAGACACGCGGGCTGATGAAGGGCAGCAGGCCTTCGAACACCAGCATCAGGGCCAGCGCGGCCCACAGGTCATCGGACATGTCTGAAGGATCGCTTAACGACGTTCGCCATTCGGGCTGCTGAAGAAGCGGAAGAACTCGCTATCCGGCTGCAGCACCAGCACGTCATCCTTGCCGGTGAACGCCTTGCCATAGGCCTGCAGGCTGCGATAGAACTCGAAGAACTCCTTGTCCTTGCCATACGCCGCGGCATACAGACGGGTGGCTTCCGCGTCGCCCTCGCCCCGGATGGACTGCGACTCGGCATAGGCCTCGGCAAGGACCTCCTCGCGCTGGCGATCGGCATCGGCGGTGATCTTCTTCGCCATTTCCTCACCGCGCGAGCGGAAAGCCTTGGCCACCGTGGCCCGCTCCTTTTCCATGCGGCGGTAGACCGAATCGCTGACCTCGGCCGGCAGGTCGATGCGCATGATGCGCACGTCGACCACCTCGATGCCCAGCTTGCTGGCTTCGACGTTGGCCGCCGAACGCACCGCATCCATCATCTCGCCACGCTCGCCGGTGACGGCGTCGCGGATGGTCTTGTTGCTCAGCTGGTTTTTCATCCCGTCCTTGACGATCTGCGACAGGCGCGCGGAGGCGACACGCTCGTCACCGCGGGTGGAGCGGTGGAAGGTCCCGACATCGGCGATCCGCCACTTGATGAAGGCGTCGACAATGACGTTCTTCTTCTCGCTGGTCAGGAAGCGCTCGGGCGGCGCATCGAGGGTCAGCAGACGACCATCGTAGCGACGGATGGTATGAATCAGCGGCACCTTGAAATGCAGGCCGGGTTCGAAATCGCTCTTGACGATCTCCCCCAGGCGGAACAGGGCCACGCGGTCATATTCGCGCACCGTAAAGGTGGACATGGCCAGCAGACCCGCGCCAAGCGCGAGCGCGGGCAGCAGAAGATTGCGTGCGGACATTATGGGGCCTCCCGGTTGCGCATATCGGTGCGGGCACGCGTATCCATACGCGGCAGCGTCTGGATGGACGGCGCCTGGGCGGGAACCGACGGCTCGACCGGACGTGCCGCATCCACGGCCCTGCCGCCCTGCATCATGCGATCCAGCGGCAGATAGACCACGTTGTTGCCGCCCTTGACGTCCATGATCACCTTGCTGCTGTTAGCCAGGACACCTTCGACGGTTTCAAGATACAGACGCTTGCGGGTGACCTCGGGAGCCTTGCTGTACTCCGCCAGAAGATCGGTAAAGCGCTTGGACTCACCCTCCGCGGCCTTGCTTACACGGGTGCGATAGGCGCGCGCGTCTTCAACGATCTGGGTCGCCTGACCGCGTGCACGCGGGATGATTTCGTTGGAATAGGCCTCGGCCTCGTTGATGAAGCGCTGCTCATCCTCGCGCGCCTTGATGGCATCGGCAAAGGCCGACTGAACGGGCTCGGGCGGCTGGGCGTCCTGGAGGTTGACCGACTTCACCTCAAGTCCGGTCATGTAGCTGTCCAGTGCTTCCTGGATGACGGCCTTGACCTTGATCACCACGTCGGAGCGGCCCTCGGTCAGCACATAGTCCATGCTGTTCTTGCCGATGACCTCGCGAATCGCGCTCTCGCCCGCTTCCTGCAAGCTGGCATCGGGGTCACGGGTCTTGAACAGGTACTGGGCCGGATCCTTGACGTTGTACTGAACCGCGACCTCGACGACGACGATGTTCTCGTCCGCCGTCAGCATCTGCATCTTCATCTGCTTGCTGCGGAACTGGTCGACATCGACGGTCTCGACAGACTGGACCGGATAGGGCAGATGCCAGTGCGGGCCCGGCAGGCTGGTTTCGATGTACTTGCCGAACTGCATGACCACGCCACGCTGTCCGTCATTGACGATGTAGATACCGGAAGCCAGCCAGACGGCCAGACCGATGCCTGCCAGCAGACCCACGCCAACGGCCCCAGGCCCCTGCGAGCCGGATCCCCCGCCGATCTTGCGGCCAAGATCTTTCAGCCATTGATCGACATTCGGGCCATCACCGCCGCCGCGGCGGGGGGATTTCCACGGATCCTGGGCACCGCCGCCAGGTTCATTCCACGCCATATGCTGTTCTCTCAAGGGCCATTCGAATCATGAATCCGGGGATTTTATGGGTTTGGCAGGTGCGAGGGCAAGGAAAGCCCGCGATCAAGCGCCGCCCGGAGCGTCGGCTCATGGGCCAGCAACTGATTCCAGCGCAC
The DNA here is from genome assembly GCA_006212015.1 of Halothiobacillaceae bacterium. Taxonomy (GTDB): domain Bacteria; phylum Pseudomonadota; class Gammaproteobacteria; order Halothiobacillales; family Halothiobacillaceae; genus Thiofaba. Next base: position 21,359 of record SDAY01000011.1, on the reverse strand, counting down.
CGATGGCAGGCGCAAACCAAGATGCCAGCGCCCTTCCTCGTCCATGCGTTCGGATGCGATGGCGCCCTCGGCATGCAGGCGGGCGCGCAGCCGGGCCTCGGCGGGCGCAAGGTCGAGCTCGAGCCGAACGATCTCCGCCGCCAGACAGGCCTCGATCGCCTGAAACAACAGCCCGATGCCCAGGCCCTTCTCGGCCGAGATCCACACCCGGCGCGGCCGCCCCTCGTCGTCGTAATCAATGCGCGGCATCAGGCCCGCAAGATCAATCTTGTTGTAGACCTGCAATTGCGGCACATCGTCGGCGCCGATCTGGGCCAGCACATTCTCGACCTCGGCGATGCGCTCGTCCCGGCCTTCCGCCTGGGCATCGATCACGTGCAGCAGCAGGCTCGCCTCGCGGGTTTCTTCCAGCGTCGAACGGAACGCGGCAACCAGCTCGTGCGGAAGATCGGCGATGAAGCCCACCGTGTCCGCCAACACCATCGCGCCGCCCTGCGGCATCTCGACGCGCCGCAAGGTCGCGTCCAGCGTGGCGAACAACTGGTCGGCGATATACACATCCGCCTCGGTCAAGCGCTTGAACAGGGTGGACTTGCCCGCGTTGGTGTAACCGACCAGGGCGACCGTGGGGATGTCCGCGCGCTGGCGCCCCTTGCGCCCTTCCTGCCGTTGCGAACGAACCTTCTCCAGGCGCTTCTTGAGCTGGTTGATGCGCAAGGCGACCAGGCGGCGGTCGGTCTCGAGCTGGGTTTCACCCGGACCGCGCAGGCCGATGCCGCCGCCGCCCTGGCGCTCAAGGTGTGTCCACCCACGCACCAGACGGGTGGAGAGATGCTGAAGCTGCGCCAGTTCAACCTGCAACTTGCCCTCATGCGAGCGCGCGCGCTGGGCGAAGATGTCGAGAATCAGACCGGCTCGGTCGAGCACGCGGCAGCCGATCAGCTTTTCAAGATTGCGCTCCTGACTGGGGGATAGATCATGATTGACGATGACCAGCTCGGCGCCGCGCGCCTCGGCCTCCTGCCTCAACTCCTCCGCCTTGCCGCTGCCGATCAGGGTACGGGCGTCGAACTGGGTTCGGGTGACGATGAGCACCGCCTCGATCGCTGCCCCCGCCGAGCGCACCAACTCGATGAATTCCTGGACCGCCTCGGGCGATTCGTCAGAACGCCCGCGTACATGCAGCAGTACGGCACGCTCTCCTTCCGTGGTGGTCGCACCAACGCTCAGAAAGCCGTCTTTGGACTCGCCCTTGCGAAATATTCGATGGGTCTCGACAACCGCATCATCGGCCTGATCGACGGGCATATCACTCAAGCGTCGTACCCGGCAGCCATGGGGTCACCCGCATCATCGTCACCGCCGGATGGAATGTCCATCGATACCGGACGCGCCGGAACGATGGTCGAAATGGCGTGCTTGTAGACCATCTGGCTGACGGTATTGCGCAGCAGGATCACATAGCTGTCGAAGGATTCGACCTGACCCTGGAGCTTGATGCCGTTGACCAGGTAAATGGACACCGGCACGCGCTCGCGGCGCAGTGCATTCAGAAAAGGTTCTTGCAGGGTTTGGCCTTTGGCCATGGACATGTCCTCTTTCATTGGCTTCGAATGTTACCACGCGGTGAACGCGCCACCCGAAAGCCATGGTTCTATGCTCGTCAACAGATCGTCCGCATTCGTCGCGGGATCGAGCGAGTTAAGCTCGCGTTCGCTGCGCAACCAGGTCATCTGGCGTTTGGCCAGCCCGCGGGTCGCGGTCACCCCGAGCTCGACCATGCGTTCATGGGTATGGGCGCCATCCAGAAATTCCCATACCTGACGGTAGCCCACGGCGCGCATGGACGGCAGACCGAGGTGCAGGTCGCCCCGCGCCTTCAGACCCGCCACTTCGTCGATGAAGCCACCCTCGAGCATTTGGGCAAAACGAAGGGCGATTCGTTCCCTCAGAACGTCACGCGGCGGCATGATCGCCAGCTTCAGCACCCGCCCCACATCCGGCGCGGCCTGTTTTCGGCCCCGCGCCTGCCACTCGGACAGGGGCACGCCGGTCAGGCGCCAGACCTCGAGCGCACGCCCGACGCGCTGCGGATCGTTCGGATGCAGGCGCGCGGCGATGACGGGATCGACCTTGGCCAGCTGTGCGTGCATGGCGGGCCAGCCCAGTCCGGCCGCCTCGGCAAGAATCGCCTCGCGCACCCCCGGATCGGAGGCCGGGAGGTCGGCCAGCCCGTCCTGGAGGGCGCGGTAATAAAGCATGGTGCCGCCCACCAGCAGCGGGATGCGCCCGGCGGCGTGAATCTCGCGCATCGCCTCCAGCGCATCCTTGCGGAAACGCGCGGCGGAATAGGATTCGGCCGGGTCGATGATGTCGATCAGGCGATGCGGGAAGGCGCGCAACGTTTCGGCATCCGGCTTGGCGGCGCCGATGTCCATGCCGCGATAGACCAGCGCCGAATCGACGCTGATCAACCCGACCGGCAAGCGCCGGGCCAGCTCCAGCGCAAGACCGGTCTTGCCGGATGCGGTCGGCCCCATCAGCCAGATGGATGGCATCCCCTCCATGTCATTGCCCCCGCATGAACAGCTTGTCCAGATCGGCCATGCCCAGGCGTGTCCAGGTCGGGCGCCCATGATTGCACTGGTCGGAGCGCGGGGTGGCTTCCATGTCGCGCAGCAGGGCGTTCATCTCGGGGAGGGTCAGCTTGCGGCCCGCGCGAACCGAGCCATGACAGGCCATCCGGGACAGGATCGCGTGCATGGCCTGCTCGATCTTGCGCGAGTCGCCATGCCGGGCCAGTTCGTCGAGCGTATCGATGACAAGGCGCGCGTTGTCGGCATGGGCGAGCATGGAGGGGACTTCGCGCACCGCGAGGCTGTCCGGCCCGAGCGGGTCGAGCACGAAGCCGATGCGGGCGAGCGCCTCGGCATGCTCCTCGGCCGCATCCATCAGGCGGGCGTCGACCTCAAGCGCCAGCGGAACCAGAAGCGGCTGGCGACGGATGCCCTCCTCGTCCAGCGCGCGCTTGAGGCGCTCGTAGGCGATGCGCTCGGCGGCGGCGTGCATGTCGACGATGATCAGCCCGTCCGCATGCTCGGCCAGGATGTAGATGCCCTGGAGCTGGGCGATGGCAAAGCCAAGGGGCGGGACCATCGGTTCTTGCGCCGCGGACCGGGCCTCGGCCTGCCCCGCGGGCGCGGCGGGAGACTGCGCGAGGGCGCGGTAGGATTCGAGGGTTTCCCGCACGCGCGCGGGCGTGAGCGGCAAGCCTGACTGTCGCGGGGCTGAATAGTTGAAACCTGATGATCCGGCACCGAGGCCCGTCAACCCGGGGGCAGGCGCCGGACGCTCGCCCGACTCCGCCGGGCGCAAATCCGCGATGACATGATGCAGGGTGGAAAACAGGAAATCATGCACCCGGCGAGCCTCGCGGAAACGCACCTCCAGCTTGGCGGGGTGGACGTTGACGTCCACGCCTTCGGGGTCGAGCTCCAGATGCAGCACGTAGGCGGGCTGGCGCGCGCCATGCAGCACGTCCGCATAGGCCTGGCGCACGGCATGGATGATGACCTTGTCGCGCACGGCGCGGCCATTGACGAAGAAGTACTGGGTGTCGGTGCGCTCCCTGGCATGGGTGGGTGGCTGCAGCCATCCCCAGAGCTTCATGTCCTCGCGTTCATGCTCGAAAAACAGCGCGGATTCGGCAAACGGGCGGCCGCAGAGCTCGGCCAGCCGGGTCGTCTCCTCACCAAGGGCCTCGGTGCGCCAGGCCAGCTTGCCGCCCACGCGCAGGCTGAAGCCCACGTCACGCCGGGCGAGCGCCATGCGCCGCAGGGCCTCGTCCAGATGATGCTGCTCGGTGCGCTCGGCGCGCAGGAATTTGCGCCGTGCCGGGACATTGAAGAACAGGTCACGCATCTCCACCGTCGTCCCTTGCGGGTGTGCGCCCGGGGTGATCTCGGCGCGTCCGGGATCACCCGGGCTGTGGATCCGCCAGGCATGCGCTTCATCCATGTGACGGGATATCAGGGTGAAGTCGGCGACCGAGGCGATACTGGCCAGCGCCTCGCCCCGGAAGCCGAAGCTGCCGACGCGCAACAGGTCATCCAGGCTGCGGATCTTGCTGGTCGCGTGGCTGGCGATGGCGAGCGGGAGATCGTCCTTGGGCATGCCGCGCCCATTGTCCCGCACGCGCAACAGGCGCACGCCCGCATCCTCGATATCCACGTCGATCTGGGTCGCGCCCGCATCCAGGCTGTTTTCCACCAGCTCCTTGAGCACGCTGGCCGGGCGCTCGACCACCTCGCCGGCGGCGATCTGGTTGATCAGCTGTGGAGGAAGGACCTGAATGCGGGACATGCCGAACATTTCCTGAAAGCGAGCCGATCAGGATGGGGGAGTCGACGGGACGATTCAAGGGCAAGCCATCCCCGGAGCATCCGGGGACAGGCTCAAAGCATGGCGAAATGGGTGCCTTCGAGCGCCTTGCTGGCGTAGTAGCTGTGCAGGCCGCGGAACACGGACTTGGCCACGCGCTCCTGATGGGACGAGGTGCGCAGCTTGCGCTCTTCCTCCGGGTTGGAGATGAAGGCGCTCTCGACCAGGATCGAGGGGATGTCCGGTGATTTCAGCACCATGAAGCCGGCGTGCTGGACATCGCGCCTGTGCACGGAGCCGATCTCGCCAAGCTCTGTCAAGACACGCTGCCCGGCGTCCAGGCTCGCCTGCATGCTGGCGGTCTGGGACAGATCCAGCAGCACCGAGGCCAGGGTATCCGGGCGATCGTTCAGGCTTACGCCGCCCACCAGGTCGGCCGCGTTTTCCCTGTCCGCCATCCAGCGCGCGGCCTCGGAGCTTGCGCCGTTGAGCGACAGGCAGAACACCGAGGCGCCGCGTGCATCCGGGTCCTTGAAGGCATCCGCATGCAGGGAAATGAACATGTCCGCCTTCTGCTTGCGGGCGATGCGGGTACGCTCACGGAGCGGAATGAAGACGTCGCTGCGGCGGGTCAGCACCGGGGTGAAGCCACGTTCGGCGCGCAGCATGGATTCCAGCTTGCGCGCGATGGCGAGGGTGACGTCCTTCTCGCGCGTGCCGTCGCGACCCACCGCACCCGGATCCTTGCCACCATGACCCGCGTCAATGGCAATCACCAGATTACGCATGCCAGCACGCGGCGCCTCGCGCGCTGCGGCCGGCGCACGCTCGACCGGCTTTTTGGCCACCACCCGCGGCGCTTCTTCCACCTTTTTCGGCGCCATCGGCATGCCCAAGGGCTGGTGCGGGAGATCGAGCACCAGCTTGAATCCCTTGCCTTCCGGATCCGGCATCAGCAGGGCACTGGGCGTGGTCGGCTGCTGCAGGTCCAGCACCAGGCGCAGATCGGAACCGTTCTGGATGCCACTGCGCAGGCGCTGGACGATGCAGCCTTCGGGCCATTTGAATTCGATGCCACGGGGGAGTGCGGTCCCGCTAAGATCGACGACCACGCGATGTGGATGACTGAGCGTGAAGACCTTGTGATCGGCCGGCGCGCTGAGATTCAGGACCAGGCGCGTACCGCGCTCATCCAGGCTTGCAGCCGCATCCTTGATGGACGGCCGGACCCCTGCATAAACGGACTCAGGCAACCACAAAAGCGACGCGCCCCCGCCAAGCAGGGTGAGCAGGAAACGGCGACGGGCATTGATATCAACGGGTGAAGTCATGACCCACCTCCCACCATCCAACGGATATGTACATTGTTTATAGACAAGAAATAAATAAAGTTCAATCGTTTTAGAAAGATATGTTGTTTTCCTTGAGCCGATCCTCAACTTGGGTCATCCAAGCCTCCCCAAGGGGGCTCCTTGCACTCAAGGAACAGCTGCGGCCCTCACCCTCATGCCGCAGGGTGAGCTCCAGATCGGGCGCTGGCAGCACCCCCTCCCCCCGCTCCGGCCATTCCACCAGGCAGAGGGTGTCATCGCCGAAATCCTCGCGCGCGCCCATCCATTCCAGCTCCTCGGCATCCTCGAGTCGGTAGAGGTCATAGTGAGCCACGCGGCGCGCACCGATCGCGTAGGGTTCGACCAGGGTGTAGGTGGGGCTGACGACCCGTCCCGCATAGCCGAGGGCGCGCAGGAAGGCGCGCACCAGCGTGGTCTTGCCCGCGCCAAGCTGGCCATGCAGGGCCACCCAGCCCGAAGGCGGCGCGGTCAGGGCGAGCGCGGCGCCCAGGGCCTGGGTGGCCGCTTCGTCAGGCAAGGTCAGCGTAAGCATGGGGATGACTCTTCAAGCAGGCGCCGCGCATGAGGCAGGAGGTCCAGGGCAAGCACACCGCGACCGCCGTCGACGCGAGCGGCCTCTTCGCCCGCTGCGGCATGGAGCGCGACCCCGAGGCGGGCGGCGGATGGCGCATCAAGCCCCTGCGCCAGCAGCGCCCCAAGCATGCCGGACAGCACATCGCCCATGCCGCCGCTGGCCATGCCGGGGTGTCCGTGCCGACAGGCGCTCAGTTGGCCATCGCCACAGATCAGCGTACCGGCCCCCTTGAGCACCCAGACGCCACCATAGGCCTTGCGCAATTGCTGCACCGCATGAGGGCGATCGGCCTGAACGGCATGCGAGCTTGAATCGAGCAGGCGGGCAGCCTCACCAGGATGAGGGGTCAGGATGGCATGATCCGCCACGCGCCACCCCATCCCGGCCAGCAGGTTGAGCGCATCGGCATCGATGACCATCGGACGCTCGGCCTTGAGCGCGACGTCGAACAAGCTGCGCGCCCAGTCATCCCGCCCCAGGCCGGGGCCGACCACGAGAACCGTCGCGCGCTCGATCAAAGGGGTCATGGCTTGGTCATCATCCACGCCATGCACCATCAACTCCGGCCGCTGGGCAGCGATGACATGGGCGTGGCATGAGCGGGTGGCCACGCTGACCAGCCCTGCCCCCAGCCGCGCCGCGGCCTCGGCCGCCATTCTGGCCGCCCCACCCATGCCGTGATTGCCACCGATGATCAGCACATGACCATAGTCACCCTTGTGACTATTGAGAGAACGCGGCGGCAGCATGCCGCGCAGGTCATCAAGGCAGTAGGACTGGACGGGAATCATCGGCAATCAACGACGGGGAATGAAGCCCAGCACGTCCATCGCACTGCGCAGGGTGACCTCGGCGCGTGCCGCCGCCTTTTCCGCGCCATCGTCGAGGATGCGCAACAACTCGCCGCCCTCGCCTCGCAGCTCACGATAACGTTGCTGGACGGGCTCCAGGAAGGCGACCACGGCCTCGGCGGTGGCCTTCTTGAGGTTGCCGTAGCCCTGCCCGGCAAGCCGTGCCTCCCAGTGCTCGATCGACTCGCCCGTCACGGTGGCAAGCAAGGTCAGCAGATTGGATACGCCGGCCTTGTTCTCGGGGTCGAAACGGATCTCGGTGTCGGAGTCGGTGACCGCCCGCATCAGCTTCTTGCGCACCTTGGCCGGATCGTCGAGCAGGGCGATGGAGGCCTGCTCGTTCGGGTCGGATTTCGACATCTTCCGGGTCGGGTCCTGCAGGCTCATGATGCGTCCGCCGACCGCGGGGATCATCGGCTCCGGCACGGTGAAGACCTTGCCATAGAGGTTGTTGAAGCGCATGGCGAGGTCGCGCGCGAGCTCCAGGTGCTGCTTCTGGTCATGGCCGACCGGGACCCGGCTGGACTGGTAGAGCAGGATGTCGGCCGCCATCAGCACCGGGTAGTCGAACAGGCCGACGTTGATGTTGGCCTCGTGCTGCTGCGACTTGTCCTTGAACTGGGTCATGCGGGAGAGCTCGCCCATGTAGGCATGGCAGTTGAGCAGCCAGCCCATCTCCGCATGCGCCGGAACATGCGACTGCACGAACAGGGTCGATTGGGCCGGGTCGATGCCGCAGGCAAGGTAGAGCGCAATGAAGTCCAGGCTGCGCTCGCGCAGCACCTTCGGTTCCTGGCGCACCGTGATCGCATGCAGGTCGACCAGCATGAACAGGCTGTCGTGGGTCTCCTGCAGCTTGACCCAGTTGCGGATGGCGCCAATGTAATGGCCGATGAGCAGATTGCCGGAAGGCTGGATGCCGGAAAGAACGACCGGGCGCTTGGCTGTATTCGCAGTCATGAAATCAATGGTGTTGGCCGTCGAGGCTTGACGTGCCGCCATGATAGGTCGGGCGCCCGGATAATCAAACGGCCCTTGCCAAGGTTGGCACACCCCGATAACTTGAGAGGATGCACCCCAACCCCCTGACCGACGTACTCCTGCTCCTCGCTGCCTCCGTGCTGGCGGTGACGTTTTTTCGTCGTCTGAATCTCCCCCCGATCCTCGCCTACCTTGGCGTGGGTGCAATCATTGGCCCCCATGCCCTGGGCTGGGTGGACGACTCTGAAAACACCCGAATACTGGCCGAATTCGGCGTGGTCTTCCTGCTGTTCACGCTGGGGCTGGAGTTCTCGCTCACCAAGCTGGCCACCATGCGCCGCGCGGTGCTTGGCATGGGTGGCGCGCAGGTGATCATCACTACCCTGGTCGCGGGCGGCGTGGCCTGGGGGCTGGGGCTTTCGACCCCGGCCGCGCTGGTGGTGGGCGGCGTGCTGGCCATGTCGTCCACAGCCATCGTGATCAAGCTGCTGGCCGAACAGCTTGAACTGAACTCCCGCCATGGACGCGCCGCCGTGGGCATCCTGCTGTTCCAGGACCTGGCCGTCATCCCGTTCCTGATCCTGATCCCCGCGCTTGCCTCGGGCAGCGACGAGATGGCCTATGACCTCGGCATCGCCATGCTCAAGGGGGTGCTGGTGACGGGGCTGCTGCTGGCGGCAGGCCGCTGGCTGCTGCGTCCGATGTTCAATGAAATTGCCAAGGCGCGCTCCCCCGAACTGTTCACCCTCACCGTGTTGCTGGTGGCACTCGCCTCCGCGGCACTGACCCAGGCCGCGGGCCTGTCGATGGCGCTGGGCGCCTTCCTCGCAGGGATCATGCTTTCGGAGACCGCCTTCCGGCATCAGATCGAAAGTGACATCCGCCCCTTCCAGGACGTGCTGCTCGGCCTGTTCTTCATCACCATCGGCATGTTGCTGGACATGCAGGCCCTGCCCCAGTTTTTCCTCCCGGCCCTCGCCCTTCTGATCACCTTGATCCTGATGAAGGCACTGATCATCTTCGGCGTGGGGGTTGGCCTGCGTCAGGAGCCCGGGGTCGCCCTGCGTACCGGCCTGGTGCTGGCTCAGGGCGGTGAATTCGGCTTCGCCCTGCTTGCGCTGGCATCGCGCGGCGACCTGCTGACCCATGACGCGGTCCAGATCGTGCTGACTGCCGTCTTGCTGAGCATGGTGGCCACCCCCTTCCTCGTCCGCTTCAACGGCCGCATCACCAAGCTGCTGGTGCGCGGCTATCGACAGACCTATGTCGAACAGCGTGAAGACATTGCCCGGCAAGGCAACGAACTGGAAGGCCATGTCATCATCTCGGGCTTCGGGCGCGTGGGCCAGAACCTCGCCTACATGCTCGACCAGGAGGACATTCCCTACATCGCGCTGGAGGTCGACCCGGACATCATCGAGAAGGCCCAGAGCGCGGGCTACAACGTCCACTTCGCCAACGCGACCCACATGGACCTGCTGACGGCCGCCGGCATCGACAAGGCGCGCGCCCTGGTCATCACCCACCATGACGCCGCCGCCGCCATCAAGACCCTCAATGTGGTACGCATGCAGTACCAGGATCTTCCGATACTGGTGCGGGCCGTTTCGATCAATCGCCTGGACGAATTGATCGAAGCCGGCGCCACGGAAGTCGTGCCCGATGCCTTCGAGGCCAGCCTGATGCTGGGCGCGCACCTGATGACACGCATGGGCATCCCCATGCGCCGGGTACTGCACCGCACGCAGCGCATCCGACATGACAACTACAGTCTGTTGCGCCATATTTTCCAGGGCAGGGGTGACAGCGTCGATGCCGCCAACGCGCTGCGTGGCGCACTGGCCAGCATCACCCTTCCCGGCGGGGCCTGGGCTGTCGGACGAACCCTCGAGGAGGCCCTTGCCGGGCTGGAGGTCCTGCCCGATGCCATTCGCCGTGGTGGCATCAAGGGAGAGATGCCGGAACCCGACACCATGCTGCAAGCCGATGACACCCTGATTCTCTATGGTTCTGAAAAAGAACTGGAACGCGCCGAAACGCGGCTACTGGGAGGGCATTGATCCATGTCATGGAACCCGCTGATTCACCGTCCTATCTACCCGCGCCAGCAACGAGTGTGATGTCATGACAACAGATCCTGCATCGCGTCAGCCGCCTGCCGATTTGATCGAGAGGATCCTCGAGTCACTCCACTACTGCCTCGCCTCCACCCTGCTCCAGACCGACGACCTCCTCTTTGCCCTGGCCAGCAGCACCGAGGAGGGGCAAGAGGTCAACCTGCATCTCGATACGCTGCGCTTCCTGCGCACCCTGCGCAGCCCCCTGCCACTGGAGACCTCGACCGTCCTGCGCACCCTGTGGACGGAAGAGACCACGCACGCGCGGCAACCACCGGTTGCGGAAACTGCCTATGTGCAAAGCGCCATCACAAGACATATCGAGGCGCTGCATCATCCCCTGATCGACGTCATCCGCCGCAGGCTGTCCTCCGCCCGCCCCGAGGCGCGCGCCCATCTGCCGGTCCATGCCTTTGACCCCGCCGTCATCGTCCAGGCCATCGCCAGTGCGCTGGCAGGCTACGGCGCGACCGAGAACATCAGCACCCTGGTCATCCGCCTGCTCGATCAACTGCTCGCGCCGGCCCTGGGCGAGTTCTACGCGGAGATCGACCAGATGCTTGCCGCGCACGGTCTGGCTCCAGAGCGGTCCAGCACGCTTCAAATCGATCATGAAGCCAGCGGCGTGATGGACAAGGCGGGCCTTCTTGAGCACCTCGACCACCTGCAAAGCAGGGCACGGCAGGGCGCGGATGCGGAGCAGGCGCTATGGGTTCGCGGGCTGCCGCGCCTTCCCGACGGCGCGGCCTTGCCACCCAAGCTCAAGCGCCCCATGGAGCTGATGGGCCTGTTGGTCTACGACACCCTGACGGACGAGGGCATCACGCCCGGCTTCAAGCCCATCCTGGCGAAGCTGCATATCCCGCTGCTCAAGGCCGCCCTGCTGGATGACAAGGTCATCACCCAATCCCGACACCCCGTCCGCCAGGCCTGGCAACGCCTGAGCGAATGCGCGAAGCAGCCCGATGCCGCCACCCAAGCCTCGACGCACGACTGCCAGCGACTCGTTGACCAGCTGACGGATGCGTTCAAGCGCGACCTTGTCGTCTTTGACACCCTGCGCGATGAGCTGACCCGCCTTCGAAACAACGCCGGGCCAGGCGTAGTCATGGCGGTTGAACAGCCCGCGCCAGCGAAAATAAGCTTCGAGGAGGCCAGCAGCCTTGCCCTGGCCACGCTTCGCCATGCACTGACCGGGAAGCGTGTACCCAGTTCCGTCCGAGCCTTCCTGATGCAGGCATGGAGCCCGTTGCTCATGCATCTGGCGCAAACCGAAGGAACATCGGCAGGCCTGTTCGAACAAGCCAGCGCGCTCATGGGCAAGCTGATCGGACAGACCGCCATGCCCCTTCAGGCGGGCAGCGGGAACCCCCTCGAAACCCTTGAATCCATGCTGGGGCTGATGACCTCACGCCAAGGATTGCCTCAAGGCATGGACGGCCTGCTCCCCATCCTCCGGCAGGAGCTCGAGGCCACCCGCAGGACCTCCTTGATCCCCTCCCCGCTCCCATCGCCCGCACCACCGGCCTTGACCACGCTCTCGACTGCGCCGGGCACCCCTTCGGTCACCCCAGGCAAGCCGGAACCCATGCCCAGCCCGCAACACCATGTACCCCGGAACCTCATCGACAACTACCTTCGCCTTGCCATGCACGCGGGGGACTGGTTCCTGGTCCATTCCGGCACAGACCAGCCCGCGCGGCGCCTGAAGGTGTTCCATGTCGACCCGCTGCGCGGCGTGCTGGTGTTCTCCGACAGGCTTGACAGCCCGGTCATGGAAAGACCGTTCACGGCATTTGTCGATGACCTGCTGAACAAGCTTTCTCGCCCGGTTTTCGAGGAAGAGCGGCATACCCAGGCCTTGAAGCAGTTGCGCGCCCAGCTCGAGCAGGATCGTCAAGGCGCGGAGCAGCCTGCTGGAGGGAAATCGTCATGAGCGCGGTAGCCCAGGATCGCCGCCAATGCCCCCGCCAGGCCAGTTGTTCCACCCTGTTCATTCGCACCCTGGGTGAACCCCGGCTGACCCTGCACTGCCTGGCATACGACATTTCAGCCCGCGGCCTGCAGGTGCAAACATCGATGGCCCTCGATGAGGGTCGCCCCATCGAGCTATGGATCAAGCTGCACGACCAGCCCGGCACCTTCCTGCTCGGCGGACATGTCCGCTGGTGCCGCGATGTGACCGGCGGCTTCCTGATGGGCATCACCCTGAACGAGCATGAACATGACATCGACATCGATTCCTGGCGGGCCCTGCTGATGCCCCTGCCCACCCCCACTGAAGCCTGAAGCCCTCGGATCGGAGGGATGATCCTGCCCATGCCCTGCCCTGCTCCGATCAGCCGATGGGCCTCCGCCACCTGATCGCGCATGCGCGCCTTATTCCACGCCGCGTTCGCCGACGGCTCGAGCATCGCGGCCCGGAATGGCGGGCAGGGCGTCGGGATCAAGACCCCCAGGGCCATTCATGGCCCTGTCATGTTTTCGTCAAACAATACCCGGTTTTAACCGCCTATCAGCTCCACAAGGAGAGCGCATGCGTCTGCTGATGATTTCGGACGTCTATTTCCCGCGTGTGAACGGCGTTTCCACATCCATACACACCACGCGGCATGCCCTCGAAAAACTCGGTCACGAAGTCACCCTGATCGCCCCCGCCTACCCCCAGGCCATGCACGATGACGAACGCTTGCTGCGCGTACCAGGGCGTACCGTCCTGCTCGATGCGGAAGACCGGTTCATGCACTGGGGCACACTCAATCGGCTGCTGGGGGCACTTGATCCGAACCGTTTCGACCTCGTCCACATTCATACCCCGTTTGCCGCGCACTACGCCGGAACGCGGATGGCGCGCGCGCGCGGCCTGCCCGTGGTCGAGACCTACCACACCTTTTTCGAACAGTATCTCGAGCATTACATCCCCTTCCTGCCGGGCGTCCTCTTGCGTCTGGCCGCGCGTCGCCTGACCGCGAGCCAGGGCAACGCCGTGGATGCCCTGATCTCGCCCTCGCACGCCATGCGTGATCGCCTGCTGGCCTATGGCGTGACCACACCTGTGGAGGTCATCCCTACCGGCATCGACCTGGACGCCTGGCGCGAACCGCAGGCCGCCGATCCGCGCCCGGCGCTCGGACTGGGTGCCGACCAGGCCATGCTTCTGTTTGTCGGCCGACTGGCGTTCGAAAAAAACATCGACCTGCTGATCGACATGTTCCAGCAGGTGCTCAAGCAGCGGCCCGATGCATGCCTCGTCCTGGCTGGCGAAGGTCCGGCCGAGAAGCGCCTGCGGAGGAAGGTCGAACAGATGGGGCTGACGGACAAGGTGCGCTTTGTCGGCTACATGCCTCGCGATGGCTCGCTGCAGGCGCTCTACCGTGCGGCCCATGCCTTTGTCTTCGCGTCCACCACCGAAACCCAGGGGCTGGTGCTGATCGAGGCCCTCGCCTTGGGCACCCCGGTGGTGTCGGTTGCGGAGATGGGGACACGGGACATTGTCCACGAGGGTGAAGGTTGTCTGGTCGCCCCCCATCAGGTTCATGGGTTTGCCGAGCGGGTGCTTGAGCTGCTCACCCACCCGCATCTTGCCGCCCAGCTTGCGGCTCGAGCCGTCATCGCCGCCGATGCCTGGCAGGAAGACCAGGTCGCCGCCCGACTGGTCGACTTTTACCAGCGAACCCTCGAGCAAAGCTCGAAAGGCACGCAAAAGGGCAGGGCCTGACAGGCCCTGCCCAATCTCAACGGCGTCAGCTGACGGGACGTGACCATCACCCCTGGGTCATGGCGCGCAGCATCCAGGCATTCTTTTCGTGGATTTCCATGCGCCGGGTCAGCAGGTCAATGGTCGGCTGATCATTGGCCTTGTCGGCGATCGGCAAGGTATTGCGCGCGGTGCGCACCACCGCCTCCTGCCCCTTCACCATCTCGACCAGCATGCCATGCGCATCCAGCCTGTCCTCGGGGATGGTGAACGAGGCCAGTTTCTCGAACTGACTGAAGGTGCCCGGCGCCTCGACGCCCAGCGAACGGATGCGCTCGGCGATCTCGTCCACCGCGGCGAACAGCTCGGTGTACTGCTCCTCGAACATGATGTGCAGGCTCCTGAACTGCGGCCCGACCACGTTCCAGTGGAAGTTGTGGGTCATCAGGAACAGCGAGTAGGAATCCGCCAGCAGGCTGGCAAGACCCGCGGCAATCGTCTCACGCTGCTTGTCGTCCAGACCGATATTGATGGCACTGACCGGGGCTGATTTTTTATGCGCCATGACATTTCTCCCATCGAATGAGTGACAGGACTAACCTTAGCCCATCCAACATCCATCTGCTGTGAAATGAATCAATCGTAACGATAGCCTGTGGCTATCAATTTTCCGCCTTGCCAAAGAAATCACGAACGGCTTCCAGCGACTGCGTGCGCCGCATCGGCGGCAGGCTGTCGAGGAACTGCTTGCCATATCCCTTGGAGCGCAGGCGTGGATCGCAGAGCATCAGCACGCCGCGATCCTGTTCGCCCCGGATCAGCCGCCCCGCCCCCTGCTTGAGGGTCAGGATGGCCTGCGGCAGCTGGAAATGCGGGAAGGGCTCCAGCCCCTGCTTGCGCATCGCGTCCATGCGCGCCTTGAGCACCGGATCGTCCGGCATGGCGAAGGGCAGCTTGTCGATGATGACCAGGCTCAGCGCCTCGCCCTGCACGTCCACGCCCTCCCAGAAGCTCTGGGTGCCGAGCAGCACGGCATCGCCCAGTTCGCGGAAGCGCTCGATCAGGCGGTGTCGCTGCATCTCGCCCTGCACCAGCAGGGGATGGGTCAGGCGGTTGCGCAGCAGTTGTTCGGCCTCCTTCAACGCGCGGTGGCTGGTGAACAGCATGAAGGCACGGCCCCGGCTGGCCTCCAGCGCCGGCAGCGCGGCCTCGACCACGGCGCGCGTGTAGGCCGGGCTGTTGGGCTCCGGCATGCCGGGCGGGTGGTAGAGCAAGGCGTTGCGCGGATAGTCGTAGGGACTGTCCAGGCGCAGGGTTTTGGCGTCCTTGCCCAGCCCGACGCGGCGGGTGAAGAACTCGAACCGCCCCCCCGCGGAGAGGGTGGCGGAGGTGAACACCAGCGCGCGCGGCTGACCATGCAGGGCGCGGGCGAGGCCCGCGGCCGCATCCACCGGCGTGGCATGCAGGGCAAAGCCGCGCGCGCTCAGCTCGTACCAGAGCACCTCCTCGCTGTTGTCCGCCTGCGAGAAACGGGCGAACAGGGCAAGCATAGCCTCGGCGCGCTTCTGCGCGTTCTCCAGCCCCTTGCCGCGCGGCGCGGCCAGTTCCAGCCCGGCACGCAGCTCGGCGAGGGCCTGCTCAAGTGTGTGCAAGGCATCCACCAGCGGCGCGTGCTCGCGCACCGCGCTCCATGCGTCGCGCTGGCTGCGCAGCTCGAAGGCGATGCGGAAATCGGCCGTCGCCTTCTCCAGCGCGGCGGCAAGATCGCGCAGGGCGGCCATCTCGGGCGCGTCGCGCATCTGCTCGTTGACCGTGTCGCGGGCAAGGTCGAGCAGCTGGCGCGAGGTCAGGGTCTCGCCGGCGAAGGCGCTGGCGATCTCCGGCAGCTGGTGCGCCTCGTCAAAGATCAGCGCGTCGCAGTCCGGCAGGAATTCGCCGAAACCCTCCTCGCGCAGCGCCGCATCGGCGCAGAACAGGTGGTGGTTGATGACCACGAGATCCGCTTCCTGCGCCCGCCGGCGGGCCTCGAACACGAAGCAGTCCTGGAAGTTGGGGCAGTCACTGCCCAGGCAGTTGTCGGTGGTCGAGGTGACCATGCCCCAGATCGGCGAGCCCTCCGGCACGCCCTCGCACTCGGCGAGATCCCCCGTCCGGGTGCGCATGGTCCAGTCGCCGATGGTGCGCAACTGCTCGCGCAGCTCGCCGGAGCGGATGAATTCGAGTGTCTGCGCGCCCTCCAGCCGGTAGCGGCACAGGTAGTTGGAGCGCCCCTTGAGCAGGGCCGCGTCGCGGCTGGCGCCGAGGATGGCCTTGACCCGCGGCAGGTCGTTGAGGAAGAGCTGGTCCTGCAGGTGGCGGGTCGCGGTGGCGATCATCACCTTGCCGGGGTGGAGCATGGCGGGCACGAGGTAGGCGAAGGTCTTGCCCACCCCCGTGCCGGCCTCGACCACCAGGGTGGATTGCGCATCGAGCGCCTCGGCCACAGCATCCGCCATCTCGCGCTGCGGCGCGCGCACCGCGAAGTTGGGATTGGCCTCGGCGAAGGGGCCGTGCGGACCGAGCAGTTCGGAGGGGGCGGTATCCATGCGCATGCCCTCGTCAGAACGGAGCCTGCCGGCTCATCGACCGCGCGCCTGGGCGATGATCCGGTCGTTGCGCGCCCGCAGCGCGGCATCGGCGCCCGCCAGGCCGTTGGACTTGAGCGCGAGCTGCTCGGCCTGCGCCTTGTCGCCCTGGCGCAGACGCACCTCGGCCAGGCGCGACCACAGGCCGGCGTTGTTCGGCTCGATGCGCAGGGCGCGCTCAAGGCTCGCCGCCGCGCCCATCGGGTCATTCGCGCGCATCTGCTCGTCCGCGCGACTGGCCAGCGCCTTGGCGGCCGCCCCGCCCGACGGCGCGGGGGTGGCAAGCGCCAGTTGAACCGCTGCCGCCGCGGGCGCTTGCATGTCCGGCTGTAGAGCGGGCAATTCGGTCACTGGCGCACGCTCGACCGATGGCGCCATGGGTGCCGCAGGCATCGGTGGCGGGGCGATCTGCGGCAAGGGCTTCACGCTGAGGGGCGACTCTTTCAGGCCACTGCCCGGCAAGGTGCGCACCACCGGTTCCTTCGGCGCGGCCGGCACGGGCGCGGGCAGGGGTTTGACCACGGGCTGGCGCTCGATCGACTGGCGCACGGAGGGCGAGGAACAGGCCGCCAGCATCAGGGCCGCACTGGCGGCCAGGGTAAAACGAAGGGTGTTCATGGCGTGTGTTTTCATGGAATGAGACGGTTGAACCAGTCGATCAGGGATTCTTCATTGCTGCCGCTGTCCATCGGCGCGTCGCCGCAGCCGCTGACATCACGCGGCGCGGCACCCTCGACATAGGGCAACTGGACCATGCCCGGACAGCCCGGCGGCGCCAGCAGGCCCGTGCTCGGGTCGATGCCCGCCCATTCGATCCCGGCCGGGGCCTGGGCGGATCGCGGCTGCTGCGGCAGGGCCTTCATCAGCTGGGTGAAGATGGGCAGCGCCCCGCTCGCGCCGGTCAGCTTGGTCGGCTGGTTGTCATCGCGCCCGACCCAGACCACGGCCAGGCGATCCGCCGAGAAACCGGCAAACCAGCTGTCGCGCAGATCATTGGTGGTGCCGGTCTTGCCCGCCAGTTGCAGCCCCGGCAGGGCCTTGCCCAGCGCGGCGGCGGTGCCCTCGCGGACCGTGCCCTGCATGGCGTGGGTCACGAGGAAGGTCGGCGCGGGTTGGGCGGCCTGGCGCACGGTCAGCGCGTAACGGGCGAGCGGACGGCCATCCGCATCGAGCACCGCGCGAATGGCGCGCAGCGGGGTCTGGAAGCCGCCGGCGGCGAGGGTCTGGTACATCTGCGCCACCTCGATCGGCGCCATGTCGACCGCGCCCAGCAACATCGCCGGCGTCGGCTTGTCCGGCGGCGCACCACCGAGTCGACGCAGGGTCGAGGCCACGTTGTCGACACCGACATCCAGGCCCACCCGCACGGCGGGCAGGTTGAGCGAATGCGCCAGTGCGCGAAACACAGGCACCTGGCCGCGATGCTGGTGGTCGTAGTTCTCCGGCGACCAGGGCGGGCTGCCGGGCTGCTCCAGGGTCAACGGCGCATCCTCGATCAGCGTCCCCAGGCCGTAGCGCTGGGGCTGCTCCAGTGCGGTGAGGTAGATGGCCGGCTTGACCAGGGAGCCGATCGGGCGATGGGCGTCCAGCGCACGATTGAAGCCGTCGAAGCGCGGATCACGATCGCCGACCACCGCCAAGGCCTCGCCCGAGGTCGGCTCGGTGACGATGACCGCCGCCTGCAGGCTGTTCGCCGGCAGCTTGCGCGCCTTCTCCAGCAGCGGCAACTGGGCGGCGACGGCCTGTTCCGCCTGCATCTGCGCTTCCGGGTCCAGCGTGGTGTAGATGCGCAGCCCCAGGGTACGCAGCGCCTGCTCGTCGTATTCCCGCGTCAGCTGCTGACGCACCAGCTGCATGAAGGCCGGATGTGCGCCCTGCCCCGCGTTGGCCGTGGCGGTGATACCCAGCCCGCGCTGGCGCAGGGCATCCCGCTGATCCTCGCTGATCAGCCCCTGCTCGGCCATCACGCCCAGCACCACGTTGCGACGGCCGAGGGCGCGCTCCTCGTTGCGACGCGGGTTGTAGTAGGCCGCGCCCTTGACCATGCCGATCAGCAGGGCGATCTGTTCGGGCGGCAGTTCGTTCACCGGCCGGCCGAAATAGAACTCGCTGGCAAGTCCGAAGCCGTGGATGGCGCGGTTGCCGTCCTGCCCCAGCCACACCTCGTTGAGATAGGCCTCGAGGATCTGCTCCTTGCTGTAGTGCAGCTCCAGCTCGATCGCCATGATCAGCTCGGTCAGCTTGCGCGAGAAGGTGCGCTCGTTGCTGAGGAAGAAGTTCTTCGCCAGCTGCTGGGTGATGGTGCTGCCCCCCTGGCTCACCTGTCCGCTGTACAGGTTGATGACCATGGCGCGCAGGATGGCCCAGGGGTTGACGCCGTGGTGATCGAAGAACGACTGGTCCTCGACCGCAAGCAGGGTATTGACCAACAGCGGCGGGGTGTCCTGCAGACGCAGCAGGACGCGGTCTTCCTGCTTGTCCGGGTAGAAACTGCCGATCACCGGTGGATCGAGCCGCGCCAGGGCAACCGCCCTGCGGTTTGCATCCCACAGGCCGGCGACCTGGTTGCGCTCGAAACGGATCCGAAGCAGCCGCTCGGGCTCTTCGCCATCGAAATGCTGGGCGCGACGGGCATGGATCGCGTAATCCACCCCAATCTTCCGGTACTGGCCAGGCTGCGGATCGGCACTGGTCGATTGGTATCCGAGGCGGGCCAATTCGCGCTCAAGCTGGGCCGGGGCCAGCGGCAGGCCGACCCACAGCTCCATCGCCCGGGCATGGACCTTGGCCGGCAGCGCCCACAGGCTGCCGGAAAAGCGCTCCTGCACGGTGCGATCAAGGTGCGTGGCGTAGAGGGCGAGGAGCAGGCCACCCACCAGCGCCAGTGCAAGGCCGAGCTTGAACAGGGTGATGAACAGCTTGCGCCCGAAGGACGAGGCAGGTCGCCTTGAAGTCATGGGAATGGATGCGGTCGTAAGGGTGATTTATGCTTCCGGCATCTTAACTTATGCAGGCCCGCCATGTCCGCCGCCCTCGACAACCATCGCACCCTCGTCCAAGCCCTTCTCAAGCAACTCCGGGACCGCGACCCGGCGGCGCGCCTGATCGAGACGCATATCTCCTCGGTCATCCTTGCGGGTGAGCGCGCCTGGAAGCTCAAGAAGCCGGTCGACTTCGGCTTCCTCGACTTCACCGACCTGAACCGGCGCATCCATTTCTGCCATGAGGAACTGCGCCTGAACCGCGCGCTCGGTGGCGGGCTGTATCTTGAGGTCGCCGAGATTCGCGGCACCCCGGAAGCCCCGCATTTCGATGGCACGGGTGATCTGATCGAGGCCGCGGTGGTGATGCGGCGTTTCCCGGACGGCGCCCAGCTCGACGAGGTCCTGACCCGCGAGGGCCTGCCGCTTGCGCGCATGGACGAGCTGGCCGAGCGCATCACCGCCTTCCACGCCGCCGCGCCCGTGGTGGCGATGGACAGCGCGCTTGGCGAACCCGCCACGGTCCACGTCCCCATGGCGCAGAACTTCGAGCAGATCGAGCCGCTGCTCGACCCGGCCGATTCGGCGCGCCACGAGCAACTCGAACGCCTGCGCCTGTGGACCGAGGCCGCCTACGCGCGCCTTGGGGACACCCTCGCCGCGCGCAAGCGCAATGGCTTCGTGCGCGAACTGCACGGCGACATGCACCTCGGCAACATGGCCCGGGTGGATGGCAACATCGTCATCTTCGACGCCATCGAGTTCAACGACAGCTTCCGCTGGATCGACGCCATGAGCGAGCTGGCCTTCCTGCTCATGGACCTGGAAGACCGCCAGCTGCCCGCCCATGCCTGCCGCCTGCTCAACCGCTATCTGGAACGGACCGGCGACTATGCGGGGCTGGAGCTGCTGCGCTTCTACCAGGCCTACCGCGCCATGGTGCGCGCCAAGGTCGCCCTGCTCGGCGTCGCCTTCGGCGGCACCCCGGAGCAGGTGGCCGAGGCCCGCGCGCGTTATGCCCGCTATGCCGATCTGGCCGAGACCTATACCCGGACGGGCAGCCCGCGCCTGCTCATCACCCACGGGTTTTCCGGCAGCGGCAAGAGCCATGCCGCGTTGATCCTGGCCGAGAGCGCGGGCCTGATCCGCATCCGTTCCGACATCGAGCGCCAGCGGCTGTTCCCGGAGCGTGGTGAAGACACGTTGTTCACCGGCCGCTACGCCCCACAAGCCACCGAGCAGACCTACGCCCGCCTGCTGAAGCTCGCGGAAGACCTGATCAAGTCCGGCTTTGGTGTCATTCTCGATGCCACCTACCTCAAGGCCGATCCCCGCCAAGCCGCCCGCGCGCTGACCGAAAGGCTCCACGTGCCTTTCAACATCCTCTCCATGCACTGTCCGGAGGCGCTGCTGCGCCAGCGCCTGCTGGCCCGCGCCAAGGCCGGCGGCGACCCATCGGAGGCCACCCTGGATGTGCTCCATGCCCAGCTGCAAGGCGCGGAGCCGTTGGGTGATGAGGAAAAGCGGGTAGCCCTGCCGATGCGCTGCGATGCGCCCGCCGAAGGACAGATCGCCGAACTGATGGCCATTTTCCATACGACATGATCCGCTGAGCGCACGGTGCAGCGGCCTGCGACTGGCCTATGCACCGCCCACCCAGCGGATCGCAGGGGTTCGGCAGATTCGCGGCGCATTGCGCGAGCTCAATCCATGAGCTCACGCGCAGCGGCCCATGGGCCGGGTTATTTACCCATGCCGCCTTTGCTCATGTCGTCCTTTCCCATGCCATCGTGCGACATGCC
>SDAY01000063.1 GCA_006212015.1 Halothiobacillaceae bacterium | reverse complement strand
CGATGCGGCGGCTGGAAGGCCGGGATGAAGCGCACCTGCTCCAGCAAAAGCGCCTCGCGCACCTCCTCCGCCAGGCGCAGGTGGCCGTGGTGGATGGGATCGAAGGTGCCGCCGAGGATGCCGATCAAGCTGCGTGCGCCTTAGCCGCGGATGTGGCCATCGCCCAGCACGATCCACTTCTGCGTGGTCAGGCCCTCCAAACCGACCGGGCCACGTGCGTGCAGCTTGTCGGTGGAGATGCCGATCTCCGCGCCCAGGCCGTACTCGAAGCCGTCCGCGAAGCGGGTGGAGGCGTTGACCATCACGCTGCTGGAATCCACCTCGCGCAGGAAGCGGCGGGCGCGGGTGTAGTCCTCGGTGATGATGCTGTCGGTGTGGTGCGAACCGTACTGCTCGATATGCTCGATCGCCATGTCCAGATCGTCCACCACCTTGATCGACAGGATCGGCGCGAGGTATTCGGTCCGCCAGTCCTCTTCGGTCGCGGCC
The DNA here is from genome assembly GCA_006212015.1 of Halothiobacillaceae bacterium. Classification (GTDB taxonomy): domain Bacteria; phylum Pseudomonadota; class Gammaproteobacteria; order Halothiobacillales; family Halothiobacillaceae; genus Thiofaba. The sequence goes on along the minus strand of SDAY01000063.1, from coordinate 9,978 downwards.
TTGATCGCCACGTCGCTCAGGATGGCGCGGGTGCGGGCGCAGCCGCGCAGCTCCACGCCCTTGGCAAGATAGCTTGCGGCCAGCGCGGGCAGGATGTCGTCGGCAATCGCCTCGGCCACCAGCAGGGTTTCCATGGCATTGCACACGCCATAGCGGTGGGTTTTGGCATTGACGGCCACCTTCAGCGCCTTGTGCACGTCGGCGGTGTCGTCGATGTAGACATGGCAGATGCCGTCCAGGTGCTTGATGACCGGGATCAGGCTTTCATTGGCCACGCGCTCGGTCAGCGACTTGCCGCCGCGCGGGATGATCACGTCGATCAGGCCGCGCGCGCGCAGCATGGCGCCGACGGCCTCGCGGTCCGTGGTCGGCACCACCTGCACGGCGGCCTCGGGCAGCCCGGCCTTGCGCAGGCCGTTCTGGATGCAGGCGGCGAGCTGTCGGTTGGAGTGCGCCGCCTCGGAGCCGCCGCGCAGGATGGCCGCGTTGCCGGACTTCAGGCACAGCGCGGCGGCGTCCACGGTCACGTTCGGGCGCGATTCGTAGATGATGCCGATCACGCCGATGGGCACGCGCATCGTGCCGAGCTGGATGCCGGATGGGCGGTAGTTCATGTCCGAGATCGCGCCGACCGGGTCGGGCAGGGCGATGATCTGGCGCACGCCCTCGGCCATCGCGGCGACGCGCGCCGGGTCGATCGACAGGCGGTCGAGCATGGCGGCGTCAAGGCCAGCGGCCTTGCCCGCATCGAGGTCGCGCTGGTTGGCGGCGATGATCGCGTCGGCGCCCTCCAGGATGGCATGGGCGATGGCCTCAAGGGCCTTGTTCTTGGCGGCGGTCTCGGCGCGGGCGAGGGCGCGCGCGGCCTGGCGGGCCTGCTGGCCGAGGGTCTGGATCAGTTGTTCCATGGAAAACCGGTCTTCAGGATTCGAATGGTTCGGATTGTCGCAGAAATGGCCCGAAGATGCCCAAGAACCGTAGCCCGGATGGAGCGCAGCGCAATCCGGGGAACGCCCGGATTTCGGCCAAGGCCTTCATCCGGGCTACAGCGATCACCCCCGACAAGCCTTTAAGGTCAGCGCGGTCAGGGCGGGCCAGGGGCGGCCGGGGGCGACGCCCTTGATGATGCGGTCGAGCAGGGCTGCATCGCCCAGCAGCCCCTGCCAGCGGCGTGCGCCAAGCTTCGACCGCGCGGCGTACTGGCGGATTTGCGGGTCGCGGATCCTGAGCGCCTTCTGCGCATGAGCGAGGGCCTCGCCATGCTCCAGCCGGCTGGCAAGATCGGCCAGCAGGCGGATCTCGCGGGTGATCGCCCAGCTCAGCAGGACGGGTTCCTCGCCCTCGCCCTGCAGCCCGTGCAGCACGCGCAGGGCGCGTCGGGCATCGCCGCGCGCCACGGCATCGCTCAGTTCGAAGATGGTGTGACGGCTGGAGTCGGCGACCGTGCCAAGGATGTCCTCGCTGGACAGGCGCCTGCCGCGGGGGAAGAGCAGGGCGAGCTTGTCGATCTCCTGCGCGGCGGCGAGCAGGTTGCCTTCCACCTGGTCGGCCAGCAGGCGCATGGCCTCGCGCTCGGCCTCCAGCCCCTGCGCGCGCAAGCGGCGCTCCATCCAGTTGAGCAGCTCGCCGTCCTTGAGCGGCCAGACCTCCAGCCACAGGCCGTGCTTCTCGAACGCCTGCACCCAGGCGGCCTTCTTCTGCGCGGCCTCCAGTTTCGCGACGCTGACCACCAGCAGGTTGGCGCCCGCGGGCTCGGCGGCGGCCGTGGCCAGCCATGCCGTGGCCTCCTTGGGCAGGCGCATGGCGTTGAGGCGAAGATCGAAGATGCGGCGTGGTGAGAACAGCGAGGGGGCGGACCACTCGCCGATCAGGCTGGACCAGTCGAACCCGGTGTCGATCTCGAAGCGCATTCGCTCGTCCATGCCCTCCCGGCGGCCAAGCGCGAGGGCCTGATCGAGGGCCTCGAGCTTCTGCTGGGGTTCGTCGCCGCTGATCAGGATGCCGCCCGGCAGGCCGCGTTCCAGGGCGCGGGTGAACTGATCGGCGCGGACCTTCATGGGCGCTCAGTCCGACACGCGTGTGGTGCGCTGGCGCAGGCGGACGAGCATCGACTGGGCGACGATCTCATGCATCTCGCCGCGCAGGCGGGCCTCCTCCTCGCCGCGCCCGAGCAGGTTGGCCGGGTCGTAGTGCATCATGCGGGCGGCCTCGAATGCCTCGTCCTTCAGCAGGACCGTGCCCTGGGCATCCTCGGCCCTGATCCTGACCTGCAGGGTCAGCTCGACCTCGCGCAGGCGGGCGCGCGGGTCGATGACCACCTCGCGGCGACCGTCGCGGTAGTCGGTGACGGTCAGGCGCAGCGTGGCCGTCTTCGCATCGCCGACCCGCTGGCCGCCGTTCTGGCGCAGCAGGCGCTCCAGGGCGGCGGCGAGTTCGCGGTTGCCGCTCAGGCTGACGCGCTGCATGGCGGGCGGAAGTTCGGCCCAGCCACGCGGCTGAAAGCCGCAGGCGGCGAGGCCGGTCGAGAGCAGGGCCAGCAGGACGGTCCGGCGGGTAGGGACAAGGGGGGGCATGGTCATGGCGTCCGTTTCTCTCCTTCGTGGCTGGAAACTTCGTGGGAGCGGCCCGTGGCGGCGATGATCGCGGCCACGGGCCGCTCCCACAAGCCTTCATGCCTGGTCAAGGGGATCAGACCGCCACCAGGTTGATCAGGCGGCCCGGCACGACGATGACCTTCTTCACCGCCTTGCCCTCCAGGAAACGCTGCACCTGCTCGTCCGCCAGCGCGGCCTGCTCGATGGCCTCGCGCGAGGCGTCGGCGGGCACGCTGAGCTGGCCGCGCAGCTTGCCGTTGACCTGAACGACCAGGTCAATGGAATCGCGCACCAGGGCCTCTTCGTCCACGGTCGGCCAGGCGGCGGTGGCGGCCATGCCCTCGTGGCCCAGCGCATTCCACAGGGCCTCGGCGACATGCGGCACGATGGGGGCGAGCATCAGCACGGTCGCGTCCAGCGCCTCCTGCCTTACGGCGCGGCTCTGTTCGGAGTCGTCCAGCTTGCCGATCTCGTTGAGCAGTTCCATCACGGCCGCGATGGCGGTGTTGAAGGTCTGGCGGCGGCCGATGTCGTCGGTGATCTTCTGGATGGTCTCGTGCAGCTTGCGGCGGGCGGCCTTCTGCGCGTCGCGTAGCCCGGATGAAGGCGAAAGCCGGAATCCGGGGGCGCCATCCCGGATTCCACGTTGTTCCATCCAGGCGACATGCTCGTGCACCATGCGCCACAGGCGCCTGAGGAAGCGATGCGCGCCTTCCACGCCCGCGTCCGACCACTCCAGCATCTGCTCCGGCGGGGCGGCGAACATCATGAACAGGCGCACGGTGTCGGCGCCGTAGCGGTCGATCATGGCCTGCGGGTCGACGCCGTTGTTCTTGGACTTGGACATCTTCTCGGTGCCGCCGACGATGACCGGCTGGCCGTCGGCGATCAGCCTTGCGCCGGTGATGCGGCCCTTGTCATCAAGTTCGGTTTCGACCTCCGCCGGGTTGTACCAGGTCTTCTTGCCGATGGCGTCCTCGCGGTAGTAGGTGTCGGCCACCACCATGCCCTGGGTGAGCAGGCGCTTGAACGGCTCGTCGCCCTCGATCAGCCCCTCATCCCGCATCAGCTTGTGGAAGAAGCGCGCGTACAGCAGATGCAGCACGGCATGCTCGACGCCGCCGATGTACTGGTCGACCGGCAGCCAGTATTTGGCGCGCTCGTCCAGCATCGCCGCATCGTTGCCCGGCGAGGCGTAGCGGGCGTAGTACCAGCTCGACTCGAAGAAGGTGTCGAAGGTGTCGGTCTCGCGCTCGGCCTTGCTGCCGCACACCGGGCAGGTGGTGTCGATGAACTCGCGCATCGACTTGATCGGCGACTGCGGTCCGTTCATCTCGACATCGGTCGGCAGGACCACGGGGAGCTGGTCTTCCGGCACCGGCACCGCGCCGCAGCTTCCGCAGTTGATGACCGGGATCGGGCAGCCCCAGTAGCGCTGGCGGGAGACCCCCCAGTCGCGCAGGCGGTAGTTGACCTTGGTGTGGCCCTTGCGGTGTTCTTCGAGATGCGCGGCGATGGCGTCGAAGGCATGGGCAGAGCTCAGGCCGTTGAACGGGCCGGAATGGACCAGCACGCCCTTGTCGGTGAAGGCAGCCTGGCTGAAGTCGAAGCTTTCGCCCGTTTCCGGGGCGATGACCTGATGGATCGGCAGGCCATATTTTTGCGCGAACTCAAAATCACGCGGGTCATGCGCGGGCACGGCCATGACCGCCCCGGTGCCGTATTCCATCAGCACGAAGTTGGCGGTCCACACCGGCACCTTCTCGCCGCTGATCGGGTGGATGGCGGCGATGCCCAGCGGCAGGCCCTTCTTCTCCAGGGTGGCCATGTCGGCCTCGGCCACCTTGGTGTGGCGGCATGCCTCGATGAAGGCGGCAAGCTCCGCATTGCCCTCGGCGGCCTTCTTGGCCAGCGGGTGCTCGGCGGCGACGGCGACGTAGGAGACGCCCATCAGGGTGTCCGGGCGGGTGGTGTAGACGGTCAGGGCCTCGCCGCCCTCGATCTCGAAGTGCAGCTCCACGCCCACCGAGCGCCCGATCCAGTTGGCCTGCATGGCGCGCACCTGTTCCGGCCAGCCGTCGAGGGTGTCGAGGTCGTTGAGCAGCTGCTCGGCGTAGTCGGTGATGCGGAGCGACCATTGCGGGATCTCGCGGCGCTCGACCAGCGCGCCGGAGCGCCAGCCGCGTCCGTCGATGACCTGCTCGTTGGCGAGCACGGTCTGGTCCACCGGGTCCCAGTTCACCATCGCGGTCTTCTTGTAGGCGATGCCCTTCTTCATCAGGCGGGTGAACAGCCACTGCTCCCAGCGGTAGTAGTCCGGCAGGCAGGTGGTCAGCTCGCGCGACCAGTCGTAGCCGAAGCCCAGCGCCTTGAGCTGGCCGCGCATGTAGTCGATGTTGGAGAGGGTCCACGCCGCCGGGGCGACGTGGTTGGCCAGCGCCGCGTTCTCGGCCGGCAGGCCGAAGGCGTCCCAGCCCATCGGCTGGAGCACGTTCTTGCCGTGCATGCGCTGGAAGCGGGCGATCACGTCGCCGATGGTGTAGTTGCGCACATGCCCCATGTGCAGCTTGCCGCTGGGGTAGGGGAACATCGACAGGCAGTAGAACTTTTCCTTCGTCGGGTCTTCCTTGACGTTGAAGATGCCGGCGGCGTCCCAGCGCTGCTGGGCGTCCTGTTCGATGGTCTGGGGGCTGTACTGCTCGTGCATGGCGGGGCGGGGGTGTGGATTCAAGACGGGCAAGGATACCAAATGCCCCGGCCGGACGTGCTGGAATGTGCTTAACTCGAAACGACAATGATTCGGAGGAGGTGGACCATGCCCAAGGGTTTCGAGGCGCGGTTGCGCGAGGGCTATCGGGCCATGAGCGGGCGCGTGCAGCACGCGCTTCAGAACGTCGAAAAGGGTTCCTTGCACACCCTTGAGGATGCCTTGCTGCAGGCGCGTGACATGGCCATGACCCTGGGCGAGCTGACGCGCGAAGAGGCGGATTTCATCGCCCAGGCGCTCAAGCGCGACGTCGAGGATGTGTCGCTCTCCATGATGCAGGCCGAGGCCGGCTTGCAGCACTGGGCCGAGACTGACCTGACGGTGGCCGAGCAGGCCTTCATCCAGCGCGTGCTGGGCGCGGCCGACCCCACGACCCTGGAATGGCTGCACCTGCGGGAGGCGTGGGAGGAGCGCATGGTGAACGGCATCCATGCCGGCCATGAGGCCGGGGCGGGTGCGTACGAGTGCATCGCCTGCGGGGAGATCATCCACCTGGACCGTGCGGCCACCGTGCCGCCCTGTCCGCAATGCGGGGGCGGGCGTTACCGGTCCATCCGTTCGGCGGTCATGTAGCGCCTGAATCCCAGCGCGGCGAGGCCGAGCAGGGCCAGCAGCCACAGCGGCCCTTCGCCCCAGCGCACAAACGGCGTGCCGCCCTGCATGGGCGTGATCGCGCCGCGTAGCACCGCCTGTTCGAACTGCGGGGTGCGCGCGGTGACGCGGCCCTGCGGGTCGATCAGGGCGGAAATGCCGGTGTTGGTGGCGCGCGCCATCCAGCGGCCCGTTTCCAGCGCCCGCATGGCGGCGATCTGCAGGTGCTGGTGCGGGGCCAGCGAGTCGCCGAACCAGGCGTCGTTGCTGGCATTGATCAGGAAGGCGGCCTCCGGCAGGGCGGTGCGGATCTTGCGGGAGAGCGCCGCCTCGTAGCAGATCGATGCGCCCGCGGGGTAGCCGGCCAGCCGCATCGGCGCCTGCTCATCGGCGCCCGAGCTCAGGTCGGACATGGGCACCTGGATGAAGGCCTTGAACGGCTCGATCAGGACGCGCAGCGGCAGGTATTCGCCGAACGCGACCAGGTGGCGCTTGTGATAACGGCCGCCCTCCACGGGAAGGGTCATGAGCGCGTTGTAGTAGTGGCCGAAGCGGTCCTCGTCGAACACCCCCGCGACGATCTGGATGCCATGATCGCGCGCCTTGTCCTGCATCTCGATCAGGAAGGGCGCGGCCTGGGAGACGAGGTCCGGCACGGCGGTCTCGGGCCACAGGATCAGCCGCGCATCGCGATGCCGTTCGGTCAGTTCGCGGTAGGTCCGAAGCGTGGCCTCGTACTGCTCGGGGTCGAACTTGCGCGCCTGCTGCACGTTGCCCTGCACGATGGCGACGCCGATGGGCGGCCCGGCGGGTTCGGTCCAGGCGATCGGCTTGAGCAGCCAGCCACCGGCCCAGACCAGCGCGAGGATGGGCAGCGCAAGCCAGGGTCGGGTCAGAGCCGCCAGCGCGGCCGCGCTGAGGACGACCGCCAGGGTCATGCCGTACTCGCCCAGCACCGGGCCGTAGCCCGCCAGGGGCGAGCCGAGCTGGCTCGCGCCGAGGTTCAGCCAGGGAAAGCCGCCGAGGAAGATGCCGCGCACCAGTTCCAGCAGCAGCCAGGCCAGCGGCAGGGCGAGGAACAGGCGTGTGCGGGTGTTGGGGGCGCTCAGCCGCGCGGCCAGCCATCCGGCCACGGCCGGGAAGGCGGCGGCCAGCGCCACGAAGGCGAGGGTGATCAGCCCGGCGACCGGGGCGATGGCCTCGCCGAACAGGTGCATGCTGACATAGATCCAGCTCACCCCGACACCGAACTGGCCGAGGCCGAACAGGTAGCCAAGGGCGAAGGCCTCGCGTGGATCGGCATCCCGCCAGAGCCGGAACAGGCCCGCCACGGAGAGGATGGCCAGCGGCCAGAGGCCGAAGGGCGCGAAGGCCAGCGGCAGGAGGGCGCCGAGGGCGAGGGCCAGAAGACGAGATAAACAGCGCGACTGTAGGAGCGCGCTTGCTCGCGATGAAGCATGCATATCGCGGACGTGCGTCAGCTTCGCGTTGGCAGGCTCGCTCCTGCGGGGATGGGGCATCAGCTTTCTTCGGCGGCTTCGCTGGGGGACAGGCGGGTCACCCGCAGGCGATGCAGGCGGCGGCGGTCGGCGCTGATGACCCTGAACTCGAAGCCTCCAAGCTCGATGGTCTCATCGCGTTGCGGCAGGTGGCCGATGGCGTGGGTGACCAGGCCGCCGAGGGTGTCGAAATCCTCATCGGAGAGATGGGCGCCGACTTCCTCGTTGAAGTCATTGATCGGGGTCAGGGCATGGACGATGTAGCGGTCGCTGCCCGCCGCGCGGATCATGACGTTCTCTTCCACGTCGTGCTCGTCGTCGATCTCGCCGACGATCTGCTCCAGAATGTCCTCGATGGTCACCAGGCCCGCCACGCCGCCGTACTCGTCGATCACCATCGCCATGTGGTTGCGCGAGGCGCGCAATTCGGACAGCAGGGCCTCCACGCGCTTGCTCTCGGGTACGAACAGGGCGGGGCGGATATAGGCCGTCCATGCTTCCATTCCCGAAGGCCCGCCTTTCTGCGATTCCCGATCCTTTGTCGAAGGAGGGGGCAGATGGAGGAGGGCGCCACCCTCGTCCTCCTCGTCCAGGGGGATGGCGCGCAGCAGATCCTTGGCGAGCAGGATGCCGACCACCTCGTCGCGGTCCTCGCCGATGACGGGGTAACGCGAGTGGCCGGAGTCAAGCACCTGGCGCAGGAGGGCGTCGAGCGGCGCGTCCTGCTCCAGCACGGCCATCTGTCCGCGCGGGATCATGATGTCGCGGGCGCGTAACGCGTGCAGCTCCAGCACGCCCTCCATCATCGACAGGGCGCCCACATCCAGTACGCCGCGCTCCTGGGCATTTTCCAGTGTCTCGAACAACTCATCCCGGCTGCGGGGTTCGCCGGAGAGGAGTTGGGTCAATCGGTCAAGCCAGCGCCTGGGCGGGCTTGACGGGCTGCTAGGGGACGGGTCATCCATTCGTGGGTCCATTTACTCTTCGATGGGCTGGTAGGGGTCGGGGTAGCCGAGTTTGGCCAGGATCTGTGTCTCCAGCGTTTCCATCTCTTCGGCATCCGTCTCGTTTTCGTGATCGTAGCCCAAAAGATGGAGGACGCCATGCACGGTGAGGTGGGCGTAATGCGCATCGAGCGGCTTGCCCTGCTCGGCGGCCTCGCGCGCGACCACCTCGGGGCAGATCACGATGTCGCCGATGTAGGGAATGCCGGTATCAGGAGGGAACTCGAGCGGGAAGGACAGCACGTTGGTGGCATAGGCCTTGCCGCGGTACTGCTGGTTCAGCTCGGCCATCTCGCCCGCATCGGTCAGGCGCAGGGTCAGCGCGGTCGGCACGGGGCCCACGGCCTCGCGCACCCAGCGGGTGAACTCGGCGGGGGAGGGGAGACCCTCCGTGCCCGTATCGGGATACTGGATATCGAGATCGAGCATGGAAGCCTCAGTCATGGATATCGGCCTTCTCGTAGGCCGCGACGATGCGTTTGACCAGCGGGTGACGGACCACGTCGCGGGTCTGGAAGAAGGTGAAGCTGACGCCCTCCACGTCCTTGAGGATCTCGATGGCGTGGCGCAGGCCGGACATTTGCGCGCGCGGCAGGTCGATCTGGGTCACATCGCCCGTCACCACCGCGCGCGAGCCGAAGCCGATCCGGGTGAGGAACATCTTCATCTGCTCGACCGAGGTGTTCTGCGCCTCGTCGAGGATGATGAAGGCCTCGTTCAGGGTGCGGCCGCGCATGAAGGCGAGCGGGGCGACCTCGATCACATTGCGTTCGATGTATTTCGTCACCCGTTCGAAGCCGAACATCTCGTACAGCGCGTCGTACATCGGCCGCAGGTAGGGGTCGATCTTCTGCGCCATGTCGCCGGGCAGGAAGCCGAGCCGCTCGCCGGCCTCCACCGCCGGGCGCACCAGCAGGATGCGGCGGACCTCCTCGCGCTCCAGGGCCTCCACCGCCGAGGCCACGGCGAGATAGGTCTTGCCGGTGCCCGCCGGGCCGATGCCGAAGCTCAGGTCGTGGCTGCGGATGTCGCGCAGGTAGCGCGCCTGGTTGGCGCCGCGTCCGCGGATGATGGCGCGCGGGGTGCGGATCGAGAATTCCTCGGGACCCTCGTCCTCGATAGGCGCTTCCTCGTCGCCGAAGCCGCTCTCCGCCAGGGCGAGATGGACCGCGCCCGAATTCAGCACGATCCGCCCGGTCTGGGCGTACAGCGTATTGAGCAGCTTGACCGCCACGGCCACGGCATCCTCCGGGCCGATGGCCTGGAACTGGAAGCCGCGGTTGTTGACCTCCACGCCCAGGCGGCGCTCGATCATGCGCAGATGGCCGTCAAGCGGGCCGCAGAGGTTGGCGAGGCGGGTGTTGTCCTCGGGGGCGAGGGCGAAGGATCGGGTCTGGAGGTGCGTGCTCAAGGGCGGGATATGTCATGGGGAATGAACCGCATCATGGGGCGGGGTGGCTGAAAATTCAACCGCATGGCGGTGTAATGTAGGAGCGGACCTTGGGCCGCGATAGAGTGACGAG
>SDAY01000010.1 GCA_006212015.1 Halothiobacillaceae bacterium | reverse complement strand
AGGAGCGAGCTTGCTCGCGATCCATGGACCGCCAGGCCCCCGGAATCGCCACGGCCTGCGGCCTAAAAGCGCTGTCAGGAACAGCGCTGAGGCGCGAAGCGTACCCGAAGGGGGCCGGGCAGGATCGCCCGGCATCCGCGATGACGGCGCGGGCATGTAGGAGCGGCGCCCCCGCCGCGAAGAAGTCCGTGCCCCCTTCAAGGAAGAACGAGCCCCAGGTCCGGTGTGCGAATGCATTCGCAGCTACGAGGCCGGCGGATTACTCAAAATCATCCGCCATGCGATGGGTGGCCTGATACGCATCGGATGCGGCATGACTATCGTGCATCCGCCCAAGATTCATGCGTAGCTCGGCCTGGCCTTGCACCAGGATTCGACGCGCCTCGGCATCAAGCTTCTGGATCTCCGCGATCCACGCATGGAGCGTCCCCTGCTCGACCTCGACATCAGCCGAGAGATCGCCAAAGAAGGACTCGAACTCCACCTGACGGCGCTGCAACCTGCCCTCAATGCCGTCGATCTCTCCCGTCTGGACGCATGCGTTTATATCGCGCGTTGCCTCCAGAATCTCCGCCATCCGCTGGCGCAAGCGATCCATCGGAACAGGGCTCACGCCGCCTCGGCGCCCCTGCCCGCATGAAAGCTGGGGGGAATGGCATCCCACGCGACCTTGATGCTGTGCATCAAGCCAAGAACCTCATCAAGGGCCGCGTCGTCATTGGAGGCACTGGCCTGAAACAGACGCTGCTCCATATAGGCGTACAGATCACCGAGGTTCTGCGCCAACTCACCGCCACGCTCGACATCCAGCCCATCCTTGAGGCCGCCAAGAATAGTCATGGCGCGGGTGATGCTGTGGCCCTTGAGGGCGATGTCGCCACGTTTCATGGCCAACTTTGCCACATTGACCCTCTCGATGAAACCATCGATCAACATCTGGATCAGGGCATGGGGCGTGGCGTCCTGAATACTGCCGTGCAAGCCGACATTCGCATACTGCGCTGCGCCCATGGCGCGGGGGGGCATGTACATGATCGAGACTCCGTTATTGCTTGTTGATGGCGGAGAGTCCGGCAAGCACCTGCGTGAGGTAGCTTCCCGTCGAATTATATTGGGAGACCACCGCATCCATGGCATTGAACTGCTTGAGCAACTGGGTCTGCAAGGCGTTCATTCGATTCGTCAGATTGAGACGCTGATCATCAATCCTACGCTTCTGATCATTCAGGCTGGAGGTCTGAGAATCAATGATTCCGCCCGATTGGAGATACAGATCCAAATCCGAACGCGTACGCGTGGCGATGCCATCGGAACTCTGGAAAAGATCCACCAACGGGTTCAAGTTATCCCCCATCACACTGGACAATTTCGTGCTGTCCAGCGACATCGCCCCGTAGCGATCGAACTGAACGCCCACCGACATCAGGGTATCTACCGTGCTGCTGCTCACCGAACTGACCGGGCTTCCCAGGTCAGCACGCAACTGTTGCTGAACATTGCGCAACAGGGCGTCCCCGACCAGGGCGCCAGCCTGCTTGGTGGATGGATCATACTTGCCAAGACCGCTCATCACGCCCTGCATCTTGTTGTAACTGTCCACAAAGCCCTGCAGCGCGGCCTTCACCTGGCTGGTATCCGTTGACACGCCCACCTGCACACCTGTCGCCACGCCCCCCAGGGTCAGGGTCAGGCCATCGATGGCATCGGACATGGTGTTGCTTGAACGGGTGATGTTCATGCCATCGACCTTGATGATCGCATCCTTGGCCGCCACCTGCTCGGTCAGGTTGGCGGACGCCAAGGCGTTCAGGCCGCCATCGCCCCCGCTCGCGCTGACCGTGATCGTGTTGGCGGCGCCGGTCTTGCTGGCCGAAAGCACCAGGCGGCTTTCCGTGCCCCCGACGCCATCGTCCACGTTGACGATCGTCGCGCTGACGCCGGTATTGTCACCCGCCTTGTTGATGGCATCGCGAATGCCGGCAAGCGTCGAGTTGCTGCTGTCGATGGTGACGTCAAAGCTCGCGCCCCCCACGCTCAGGGTCAGCGTGCCAGTACCCACCGTCGTGTCGGCCGATGCAAAACCCGACGAGATCAGCTTCTGGGCACTGGCCAGTTGCTGGACATCGATGGTGTAACTGCCCGCCGAAGCGCTGGAGCCGGCCGCAACACTCAGGGCGATGCTGTTGGATGACGTTGCGGCATGCGTGCTGAACGTCGACAGATTGCCCAGCGCAGCCACCGAACTCTGGAACGACGAAAGCGCACCCTTGAGCGTACCCAGCGCGGAAAGTCGCGAGGTGATCGCGCTCTGCTGGCGATTCAGCGCATCGCTCTTGGGTTGCTGCTCGGCCTGAACGAGTTGCGAAACAATGCCCTGGATATCCAGTCCAGAACCGATTCCAGATGCAGTCACAGCCATGATTCACCCCCCCGGAGGCGTCAGGTCTTTTCCCTGAGCAACATACCCTTCAGGGGATCGATGCTTTCGGAAAATTTGCGGATGAAGGTCAGAACGTCTTCCGACGGGATCTGGCGGATGACCTTCTGACTTTGCTGGTCCACCACCTTGATGACCAGTTCGCCGGTGTCGTCGTCCACGCTCATGTGCAGGTCACGATTGACCTGCTGAATGTGCTGCCTGGCGAACTCGACCGCGCGCTTGACCTCTTCCGCGTTCAGCGCGGTGGGCTTGGCCTCCGCGGGCGATCGCGCAACACCCCCGCTGACCTCTTGAGTTTCAGCGGCAGGTGAAGCGGCTTGAGCGGCACCACCCCGTCCGGCTTGGGTCGGCGGGGGGGGGGCTTGCGAAATCCTGGAATCGATGATCATTTCATCTCCTCCTCTTGAGGCATGTGGGATGGGCGCTTGCGCGCCCACCCCGTCATGTTACCCGTGTTCATCAACCCGATTTTAGCGGAGCAGGCTGAGGACGTTCTGCGGCGCCTGGTTGGCCTGGGCCAGCATCGCGGTGCCCGCCTGCTGCAGGACTTGTGAACGGCTCAGGTTCGCGGTCTCGGCGGCGAAGTCGGCATCCAGGATGCGACTGCGTGCGGCGCTCTGGTTCTCAACCGCGCTCTGCAGATTGGAGATGGTCGCGGTAAAGCGGTTCTGCGCAGCACCCAGGGTCGCGCGCTGGTTGTTGATGTTCGTGATCGCCTTGTCGATCATGGTGATCGCGCTCCCGGCCTTAGTCTGTCCTGATGCCGCCGTGGCTGCAGAGAGCTTGATGCCAGCCACCGCACCACTCAGGCCACCAGCACTGATAGCACCGGACATGTTGGCCATGGTGACCGCGATCTTGTTGTCAGCCGTGGTGTTCGCGCCCACCTGGAAGTTGAAGGTGGCTGCCTGATTACCAATGATCTTCTTGCCGTTGAACTCGGTGTTCGAGGTAATGCGGCCGATCTCACTCTGCAGCTGGGAAAACTCTTTCTGCAGATCGGCCTGATCGCTGGTGGTGTTGGTGGCGTTGGCGCCCTGAACCGCCAGATCACGCATGCGCTGCAGCATGCCGCCGATCTCGCCCAGCGCGCCTTCGGCGGTCTGCGCCATGGAGATGCCGTCGTTGGCATTGCGCACGGCCACGTTCATGCCGCTGATCTGGGCGCCCATGCGGGTGGCGACGGACAGGCCCGCCGCATCGTCCTTGGCGCTGTTGACGCGCAGACCGGAGGACAGGCGCTGCATGGCGGTCGCCTGCTCTATCCCGGATTTCTGCAGCTGGCGCTGGGTGTTGATGGACATCATGTTGGTGTTGACGACGTTAGCCATGGCTAGATCCCCTTCTCGAAGAGTGCGCTGTTGCGCGGTTGAATTTCGTTCTCGCCCTTGTTGTCGGCGGCCTTCCGGAAACCTTGAGCCCTCTTTTGAGGATTTTTTTCGTTCCGGATTTCGCCTTCGAGACCTGTATCGACCCCCTGCGGAATACCTTTAGCGATATTTCTCATTGATTCTTCATTTTTTTGCGCCAAGAATAGGTTCAGGCATTTCAACACAGGATCAAGCTCATGCCCGGTACGCTCTACACCCTGGAAGTTCAGCCCAACATCCCGCAGGAACTCGCCTGCCTGCACGACTTCGCCAACAACCTCTACTACAGCTGGAGCCGCAAGGTGCGCGGCCTGTTCTTCCGCATGGACCCGGGGCTTTGGGAAGACTGCGGTCACAACCCGAAGATCTTCCTGCGCCGCGTGAGTCAGGCCAGGGTCGACGAGTCCATGGCTGACTCGACCTTCATGTTCGACCTGCAGGAGACCTCGGCCCAGTTCCGTCGCTATCTGAGCGAGCCGATTCATCCCTCGCTGGCTGACCAGCTTGTGCATGGGCGCGACCTGATCGCCTATTTCTGCGCCGAATACGGTTTTCACGAGAGCTTCCCGATCTATTCGGGTGGCCTGGGGATCCTTGCCGGCGACCATTGCAAGGCGGCCAGTGACCTTGGTCTGCCCTTCGTGGCGGTGGGCTTGCTGTACCGGGTGGGCTACTTCACCCAGACGATCGATGCGCGGGGCCGGCAGATCGAATCCTATCTGCCGGTCAATTTCGAGGATTTGCCGATTTCCCCTGTTCTCAATGGTGCGGGTGAGGCGTTGGAGTTCTGGTTGCCGATGCCGGGGCGCGAGGTTGCCGTCAAGGTCTGGCAAGCGCATGTGGGGCGGGTGCAGCTGATTCTTCTGGATACCGATCTTGCGCAAAACAGTCCGCCCGATCGGGCCATCACCTACCGCCTCTACGGTGGCGACAGGACCATGCGCATCCAGCAGGAGATCCTGCTCGGCATGGGGGGCGTGCGCGCGCTTCGCGCCATGGGCCTTGAGCCTGGCGCCTGGCATATCAATGAGGGTCATGCGGCCTTCAGCATCATCGAGCGCTGCCGCGAGGAGGTGGCCAAGGGCATGCCCTTTGACGCCGCCATGGAGCTGACCGCGGCCAATACGGTCTTCACCACCCATACCCCCGTTGCGGCGGGTCATGATGTTTTCGACGCGGGGCAGATCGAGCAGTATTTCAGGGATCTGGCGCACAGCCTTGGGCTGGACTTCGATCGTTTCATGCGCCTTGGCAGCCTGGACGATCGCCCCGGCCAGTTCAACATGACCACCCTGGCGCTGCATGGCTCGCGCCAGCACAACGGGGTCAGCAAGATTCATGGCGAGGTTGCCTCGGTCATGGAACGCGGTCACTGGCCGCAGATCGAACCCAAGGAGAACCCGATCCGCCACGTGACCAATGGCGTGCATGCCAGCACCTTCCTGGCGCGGGAGTGGGCCAACATGTTCGATCAGCGTCAACGCGACTGGCGCAAGCACCTGTGCGACCGGCCCTACTGGAACGAGGCGCTGAAGCAGCTTCCTGATCATCGTTTCTGGAGCTTGCGCCAGTCGCTCAAGCAGGAAATGTTCAAGAACGTGGCGCAACGCATCACCGAGCAGCATCGCCGCAATGGCAGCAGCGAGGCGATCATCCGCAAGTCGCTGCGCTTGATCTCACAACACGAGCGGGATGTGCTGGTGATCGGCTTCGCCCGCCGGTTTGCCACCTACAAGCGGGCCACCCTGCTGTTGAAGGACCTCGAGCGACTGGCGCGCATGGTGAACGATCCGGAGCGCCCGGTGGTGATCATCTTCGCCGGCAAGGCCCATCCGGCCGACGAGCCCGGCCAGGATCTGATACGCCAGATCTGGGAGATCGCCCATCGCCCGGAATTTCTCGGCCGTATCCTCATGCTCGAAGGCTATGACATGGCCCTCGCCCGCAAGCTGGTGACCGGCGTGGATGTCTGGCTCAACACCCCGGAATACCCGATGGAGGCCAGCGGCACCTCGGGCCAGAAGGCCGGCATGAACGGGGTGATCAACCTGAGCGTGCTGGATGGCTGGTGGGGCGAAGGCTACGAGGGGGACAATGGCTGGGCCATCAGTCCGCACGGCCCCGAGTACGATCCGGCCTACCGCAACAGCCAGGAGGCCCATGACCTGCTCGATCTGATGAGCAAGGAGGTCATTCCGCTTTATTTCACCCGCGACAAGGGCAGTTACTCGAGCCACTGGGTCGCCATGTCCAAGGCCTCGATGGCCACCACCCTGCCCAACTTCAACAGTCAGCGGATGGTGCTTGACTATGTGAACGGGTTCTACCTGCATGCACTGGCCAAGGGTGTGGAGTTCAAGCGGAACGACGCCGCCATCGCCCTTGCCCTGGCCGAATGGAAGGCCAAGGTTCGCAGCATGTGGCCGAAGCTTCGCGCAACGCGCGTGGATGAGGTTCACCCGCATATCCAGCACGGCGAAAGGCTGACCATCAGGGTCGCCGTCGATGTCAACGGACTCTCGCCAGAGGACATTCGCGTGGAGTGCCAGATGGGGCGCCTGATGTCCGACAGTCACCTGGATGTGCAGTCGCATTACATCTTTGAACCCGATGGCCTGGATGAACAGGGGCGCAAAATCTTCACGCTGGACATCCATCCCCCCTTGCCTGGCCTGCAGAGCTATCGCATTCGCCTGTTCCCCTGTCACCCCTCACTGACCCACCCCTACGAGATGGGCTACATGCTATGGCTGTGATGGTTTGACAGCCCGCACAAAGGAGAGGGGGGCCGTGCCCCCCTTTCTGTTTCAACAGCGCATGAACGTGTCATTCAGGCATCAGGCATGACAAGCCGACCATAGAGTTCCACTTCGCTTCCGAACTTTTCGGACTGCGCGGCGCTCCATTGGGACCACTCGAAGCGCCATGCCCAGTTGCCTTCCGTGGTGCCTGGCGTATTCATGCGGGCTTCGGCGCCCAGTTCCATGATGTCCTGGAGCGGGATGATGACGAGGTTGGCAACGGACTCCAGCGCCAGCCTGATCAAGGCCCAGGGCATCGGTTCGACAGGTTCGCCCATATAACTCAGCACATGCTCCCGATCCACGAGTTCAAGGCCATTCCACCAGCCAAGCGTGGTGTCGTTGTCATGTGTCCCGGTGTAGACCACGCTGTCCTGGGTGTGGTTGTGGGGAAGATAGGGATTATCGGCCCCGCCATCGAAGGCGAACTGAAGGATGCGCATGCCCGGCAAGCCATGCCTCTGGCGCAACGCCGTCACCTCCTCCGTGATGATCCCGAGATCCTCGGCCACCACGGGCAAGCTGCCGAAGTGTTCGTTCAGGGCAGTCAAGAGCTCATCGCCCGGCGCCTTGACCCACTGCCCGTTCATGGCCGTCTCGCACTCGGACGGAATGGACCAGTAGGCCTCAATGCCTCGAAAGTGATCGATACGGACAAGATCGAACAACTTCAGCTGGGTGGCGAAACGCGCCTTCCACCAGGCGAATCCATCCGCTTCATGTCTTTCCCATCGATAGAGCGGATTGCCCCAGCGCTGGCCGGTGGCCGAGAAGTAGTCCGGCGGCACACCCGCCACCTCGTACGCATGACCATGCTCGTCGACCGTAAAGAGGTCGGGCCGCGCCCAGACCTCGGCACTGTCATGCGCAACGTAGATGGGCATATCGCCAAAGAGCAGGACGTTCGCCGCATGAGCGTAGTCCCGCAGGGCGCGCCACTGACGAAAGAAAACGAACTGCTCGAACCGAACCTGGTCGATGCGCTCATGCAGATCGACCCTTGCCTTGCGCAGGGCATGCTCATCCCTCTCCCGCAATGCATCAGGCCAGTCGAGCCAGGCACGACAGCCCTGCTGCTCGCGTATGGCAACGAACAGGGCGTAATCTTCTAGCCAGGCCGATTCTTCCTCGAGAAATGAAGAAAACGCTTTCCGCTCCCCCGCCCCGGCATGCCGTACGAACCCCTCGAAGGCCGCCTTCAAGGAATGCTCGGATGCGACGAGCCAACCATCCTCACGAAGAAGCTCGAGATCGATGAGCCCCGGATGCCCCGCATGGGACGACAGGCACTGGTACGGCGAGCCATCCGCGTGGGTCGGTCCAAGCGGAAGCATCTGCCAGAGGGTTACGCCGCAGGCCTTGAGCCTGTCGATGAAGTGACGAGCATGCCTGCCCAGGGTGCCCATGGCCCCGGGACCGGGCAATGAGGTCGGATGAAGAAGGATACCCGCGCGACGGTGCGCAAGTGCGGCAGGAATGGCCGCGCCCATCAACTGCCCTGCCCGGTGCGCATGACGCCACCCATGGATGGATCACCATGCCCCTTCGCCAGCACTTGATCCAGGGCAGCGGGCGGCCTTTCTCCAAGAAGTTCGTAAAGACGTCGCAGATGCAGGCGATAGAGCCGTTCGAAGTCCCTGACGGCCTCGGAGGGGTTGTAGTCGCCGAACCACCAGAACCAGTCCGAGCCTTCGCAAATGCCGAGTTGGCGCTCAGCCGTCCGTTGCTCCATGGTGCTCAGGCGCCCGCTGGCCATCACGCGGTCATAGGTCTTCTTGGCATCGATCAAAAGCTCCCAGCCACGATTCTTGTCCTTTTCACCAATCCAGGTCGAAAAGGTGCCATAAACCCAGCTTCCGGCCACAAGGCTCGTGAGAGGCGTTCGCGGGGGCGCCTCTTCAAGCAGGTCCTGGAAGGTGGTCAGGCGCAGGCGGGGATGTTCGGCCAGGCGCCGATAAAGCGCGTCCAGCAGATAAAACCCGTTCTCGGGGTAGTACTCCCAGGCGTTCTCGCCATCCATGATGATGGACGCGACATATGGGCCGTCATGACAGGCGTCGGCGATCTTCACGAGATGGCCGATGAGATCATCGACGGCATGATCCGCATGCCAGTCGGCATACTTGAATCCAATCAGATCGGACAGTCCATCGTCACGGAAGAACAGGGTCAAGCCGTCGTCGTCCATCGCGTAGAAGCGATGCAGGCAGTGCTGGTAGCGCTCGTGCAAGCCACTTGCACGAAGGCTGTGGTGCAACACCTGACTGCCCGTGGCGCACCATTCAAAACCGGCCTCGCGCAAAAGCGGCAGGGTCTGTTCGCTCAGGCTGCCCTCGGATGGCCAGCATCCCATCGGACGACGGCCGAAGAATCGCTCGAATACCCGGAAGCCCTCGTCCAAATGCCAGCGCACACGCTCCTCGCCCCCCGGATAGACGACCTCGTCCGGCAGCTTGACCTCCGGCCACGCCTCCCGAGCGGAGGTGATATCCAGAAGAAGGGGCATGATGGGATGGGCATAGGGCGTCATGCTGAGTTCGACCTGACCGCAATCGGCCAGATGGCGATAACGCCCAAGAACGCCCCCGACCAGGTCGGCGATCAATTCCAGCAGCAGGCGCCGGTCTGCCGCATCGAACCCGCGTCCCTTGTGTATGAGCGTACGGGCACGGATATCCTGACGACGAACCGTTTCACCCAGCCACGCCAGGTGGTACCAGACGGTCAGGTCGGCAAAGAAACTGTCGGACAGATAGCGAAGTTCATTCGGTTTCTTGAGGAAATCACGGGCCATGCCCGCAAGCTCGGCATAGGGCGCAAAGCGCTTTATCAGGCGTTGCTCATGCGCACGCAGACAGGTTTCGATCAGCTCGGCCCGATCCTCCTCGCCTTGAGGGGCCTGGCTTGAGGCCAGGGCCCTCAGCAAGGGGTCCGGTAGCGGCGCATTGACCGCAAGATGCTCCTTGAGCGCGATGGCGTAATCTTCGATCTGTTCGAGCAGGATGGGCACGAAATTGACTACGGCACGGGCCTTGGGATGGGCCTCGAGATGCGCCGCCATATCCACGTAGTCCTTCAGCGCGTGCAGGTAAGTCCACGGACGCTGGTATTCGCCACTGAAGGGATCACGGTATTCGGGCTGATGCATGTGCCACATCAGCACTACATTGAGACGCGGCCTCATCGTTCAAACCTCATCGTACGTAGTGCAGCTGCTGGTCCAGCATTTCGGGCGTGACCAGCACGACCCCACCCGGGCTGACCTCGAAGCGCTTGCGATCTTCGGCGTGGTCTTCGCCGATCACCATGCCCGCCGGAATGACGCAGCCCTTGTCCAGGACGGCCTTGCGGATACGCGCGCCCTCGCCCACGGTGACATTCGGAAGAATCACGCTGTCCTGCACGCTGGCGCCCGCGTTGACCACCACGTTGGAAAACAGCAGGGAATGGCGCACGATCGCGCCGGAAATGATGCACCCGCCCGAAACCATGGAATCGACCGCCATGCCGCGACGGTCCTCGTCATCGAACACGAACTTGGCGGGCGGCAGCTGTTCCTGGTGGGTCCAGATGGGCCAGTCCTTGTCATACAGGTTGAGGTCCGGGGTGACGCCGATCAGTTCGAGGTTGGCGGCCCAGTAGGAGTCCACCGTCCCCACGTCGCGCCAGTAGCTCTGCCTGCCGCTCTGCACGTCGCGGTACGGATAGGCATAGACGCGGTATGTGTCGATCACCGACGGAATGATGTTCTTGCCGAAATCATGCTCGGACTGCTTGTCATCCGCATCGCGGATCAGCTGCTCGTACAGGAACTTGGTATTGAAGACATAGATGCCCATCGAGGCCAGCGCGGTTCCAGGCTGGCCGGGAATCGAATCGGGATTGTCCGGCTTTTCCTTGAAGTTGAGGACGCGGCCATCCTCCTCGATGCCCATCACGCCAAAGGCCCTGGCCTCGTCCACCGGCACCTGCAGGCAGCCGATGGTCATGTCGGCCTCTTTCTCGACGTGATAGGCCAACATGAGGCCGTAATCCATCTTGTAGATGTGATCGCCCGCCAGGATCAGCACGTATTCGGGATTGTGGGAGCGAATGATGTCGATGTTCTGATACACCGCGTCAGCCGTGCCCGCGTACCAGGATTTGTCGTCAACCCGCTGCTGCGCCGGGAGCAATTCAATGAACTCCCCCATCGCCGGGTTGGAGTTGCTCCACCCCAGCTGGATATGGCGAATCAGCGAATGAGCCTTGTATTGCGTCAGCACGCCGATGCGGCGGATGCCCGAGTTGACGCAGTTGGAAAGAGGGAAGTCGATGATGCGGAATTTGCCGCCAAACGGTACGCCAGGCTTGGCCCGCCAATCGGTCAATTGCTTGAGGCGCGAGCCTCGACCTCCGGCGAGAACAAGGGCGAGCGTATCGCGCGTGATCCTGCTGACTAGGCGTTGCGGCTGTTCGATTTGCATTTCCTCGCTCCTTATGCACGATGGTCTTATCGGTAAAGACCATTTTTTAAATGGGCCTGCCCCCTATACTATGCCCGTTGTCTGTTAAAAAACCACTGCAAAAAAGCACGCAGGGAGATCTCATGGATCAGTCGATCATTCGCCTTCTGGAAGGCCGTCACCACGACCCGTTCAGCCTCTTGGGCCGTCACCCGCTGAAGGAAGGCTGGGCCTGCATACGTGCTTTGTTGCCCCAGGCCAAGTCCGTCCATGTCGGCACGAAGGGACCGGCCATGGATCGGGTCGATGAGCGCGGCCTATGGCAATGGGAGGGCTCGGACAGCGAAATCCCCACCCACTACACCCTGCACTGCGTGGATCATGGCGGCCATGCCTTCGAGGTCATCGATCCCTACAGCTTCGCCGCGCAGCTTGGTGAGCTTGATCTCTACCTGTTCGGCGAAGGCCGTCACTGGCATGCCTACCGCATGCTGGGGGCGCACCCGCATGAAGCGGATGGCGTTTCCGGCGTGCTGTTCGGTGTCTGGGCGCCCAATGCGGAGCGCGTGAGTGTCGTCGGCGACTTCAACCAGTGGGACGGTCGCCGTCACATGATGCGTGGTCGCGGCGACAGCGGCATTTGGGAGCTATTCATTCCCGGTCTGGTCGCGGGCGATCTCTATAAATTCGAGATCCGCAATCGTGACAGCGGCAACATCCTGGTGAAGACCGACCCCTACGGTTCATGGTTCGAGCACCGCCCGGGCACCGCCGCCCGCGTCGCGCCCCAAAGAGCGCACCAGTGGACGGATGGTTCCTGGATGGAACAACGCGGCAAGGAGGGCTGGCTGAATCGACCGATGTCGATCTATGAAGTCCATCTCGGCTCCTGGCGCCGTCGCGAGGACGGTGGTTTTCTCGATTACCGCACCCTCGCCCATCAGCTGGTCGACTACCTCAAGCCGCTCGGCTTCACCCACATCGAGCTGCTGCCGGTCACCGAGCACCCGCTGGATGACTCCTGGGGCTATCAGACCACCGGCTATTTCGCGCCGACCAGCCGCTTCGGCACGCCGGACGATTTCCGCTACTTCGTCGACCATTGCCACCAGAACGGCATCGGCGTGCTGCTTGACTGGGCGCCGGGGCACTTCCCGAAGGACGAATGGGCCATCGCCCGTTTCGACGGCACGCCGCTCTATGAACACGCCGACCCACGCCGTGGCGAGCATCGCGACTGGGGCACCTACATCTTCAACTACGGCCGCAACGAGGTGCGCAACTTCCTGCTCGCCTCCGCCGTCAACTGGCTGGAGGAGTTCCACCTCGACGGCTTGCGCGTCGATGCCGTCGCCTCGATGGTCTACCTCGATTACTCCCGCGACCCGCATGACTGGTTGCCCAACCAGTACGGCGGCAAGGAGAACCTCGAGGCGATCGAATTCCTGCGCGAACTGAACCGCGTGGTGCATGGCCGCTTCCCCGGTGCCGTGGTGATCGCCGAAGAATCCACCGCCTTCCCTGCTGTGACCAAGCCCACGGATATGGGCGGACTGGGTTTCAGCATGAAATGGAACATGGGCTGGATGCACGACACGCTCAGCTACATGAGCAAGGAGCCCATCCACCGGCAGCATCACCACAACGAACTGACCTTCGGCCTGCTGTACGCCTTCAGCGAAAACTTCGTCCTGCCCTTCTCGCACGATGAAGTGGTGCATGGCAAGGGCTCCATGGTCGGCAAGATGCCCGGCGACGAATGGCAGCGTTTCGCCAACCTGCGCCTGCTTTACAGCATGATGTGGACCTATCCCGGCAAGAAGCTGCTGTTCATGGGCTGCGAATTCGGCCAGGTGCCCGAGTGGTCCTTCGCCGGCGAACTGGAGTGGTGGGTGAACCAATTCCCGCTTCACGGCGGCGTGCAAAAACTGATCGGCGACCTGAACCGGCTCTACACCTCGGAACCCGCCCTGCATGAGCGCGATTTCGACTGGAACGGCTTCCACTGGCTGGATTGCGGCGACGCCGCCCGCTCCATCCTCAGCTACATGCGTCAGGATGGCGACAGCCAGATGATCTGCGTGCTGAACTTCACCCCCGTGCCGCGCGACGGTTACCGCATCGGCGTGCCGGAGCCGGGCCGCTATCGCGTTCGCCTCAACTCCGACGCCGATGTCTATGGCGGCAGCAACGTCGGCCTGGTCGAGGCCGAGGCGGAAGACGTTTCATGGAGCGGCATGCCCTGCTCCATCGTGCTGACCCTGCCGCCGCTGGGCGCGCTGGTGCTCCAGCGCGTGTAAGGGATCATCTCCAGGCCAATCCCATGAAACAACCCTTGAAAGTCCTGTTCGCCTCCTCCGAGGTCCACCCGTTGATGAAGACGGGCGGACTGGGTGATGTCTCGGGCAGTCTGCCGCAGGCCTTGCGGGCCCAGGGCGTCGATGTCCGCATCGTCATGCCCGGCTATGCGGACACGCTGAAAAAACTGCGTGCATGGCGTCCCATGTGCGAAATGCGCCTTGCGCCCTTCGGGGAATTCCAGCTGCTGGCGACCCAGGTCCCCGGCAGCAAGGTTCCGCTGATCCTGATCGATCACCCCATGTTCAGCGAACAACCCGGCAACCCCTACAACGGCCCCGATGGCCATGCCTGGCCGGACAGCGCCGACCGCTTCACCCTGCTCAGCCGGGTCTGTGAACTGATCGCGCTGGATGAGGCGGTGCTGGACTGGCAACCGGATATCGTTCATGCCAATGACTGGCAAACCGGCTTGCTGCTGGCCCTGCTCGCGCCGAACCCCAAGGCCCCGCCCGGACTGATCACCATCCACAACCTGGTCTACCAGGGCGTCTTCGACAGGGGCACGTTCGAGCGTCTGCAGCTGCCGGCGAACCTCTGGACACCGGACGGCGTCGAGCACTGGGGTGAAATGAACTGCCTCAAGGCGGGCATCAATGGAGCCCGCTTCATCACCACCGTCAGTCCAAGCTACGCCCGGGAAATCCAGACCCACGCCTTCGGCGCGGGCCTGGACGGCCTGCTGCGCCACCGTCACAAGGATGTGGTGGGCATCCTCAACGGCATCGACCCGCAGGAGTGGGACCCCGCATGCGACCCAGCCCTTCCGCATCCATTCGACGCGAAGCATCTGGATGGCAAGCTCGCCAACAAGCATGCGCTCCAGCAGGAGTTCGATCTGGATATCGATGAAGAGGCCATGCTGATCGGCATGGTCGGCCGCATGGTGGATCAGAAGGGTCTGGATCTTGTGCTGCACGTCGCGGACGCGATGCTGAAGATGCCGGTTCAGCTCGCCATGCTCGGCAGCGGCGATCCGGCGCTTGAGGCAGGCTTCACGGCCTTGATGGCGCGGCATCCGGGGCGGGTGCATGTGCGGATCGGCTATAACGAGGGCTTGGCCCATCGCATCGAGGCGGGCAGCGACGTCTTCCTGATGCCCTCCCGCTTCGAACCCTGCGGGCTGAATCAGATGTACAGCCTGCGTTATGGCACCCCGCCCATGGTGCATGGCGTGGGCGGCCTCAACGACACGGTCGTCGACACCACCAAAGAAAGCCTCAAGGACGGCAAGGCCAATGGCTTCGTGATGCGCCACCTCGATCCGGGCGCGATCTTGTGGGCCGTCGGCGAGGCGTTGAACTACTTCCGCAAACCCCGTGACTGGCAAGATATCCAGAAGAACGGCATGCAGGCCGACTTCAGCTGGGAGGTCAGTGCGCGGAAATACATCGAACTGTACCGCCGCGCGCTGAAGGATTGAACGAAGGTTATTCAGGAAGACGCTGATTCATTCCGCTCCCGCATGCGGGAGCGGGTAGGAGGGGATGCGCAGCCCCCACAAGTGGGGTGGGGTATGGGTTCGGCGTATCCTCAGCTAGGCTCGCCGATTTCCATTCGGATACCCTTCAGCGCGGCAAGAGGGTCGGGCGCCTGGGTGATGGGGCGCCCGATCACGAGGTAGCTCGAACCCAGCGCAATCGCCTCTCCCGGCGTAACCACCCGACGCTGATCACCGGCATCCGCCCCCCGCGGACGAACGCCCGGTGTCACCAGAAGCCCCGCTGGCCCCCACAAGCGGCGCAGATCGTTCGCCTCCCGCGCGGAACAGACCACGCCATCCAGACCTGATTGCTGGGCAAGTCCGGACAAATGTTCGACATGATGCTCGGGGCTACCCATCAGACCCATCTCGTGAAGGTCCTCCTCGGCCATGCTTGTGAGAACGGTGACCGCGATCAGTTTGGGGCGCTGGGCATGACCTTCCAGCGCCTCGCGCGCAGCCTCAAGCATGCGCCGTCCGCCCAAGGCATGCACATTCACCATCCAGACACCGAGTGATGCCGCCGACTTGACGGCCTGGGCGACGGTATGCGGAATGTCGTGGAACTTGAGATCCAGGAAAACCTGAAAGCCAAGTTCGTGGAGCTGCTCGACCATGGCTGGGCCGCTGCGGGTAAAAAGTTCCTTGCCGACCTTCAGTCGACACGCCGAAGGATCGAGCCGTTGAGCGAGAGAAAGCGCATCTGCGGGATCGGCATAATCAAGAGCAACAAGAATGCGTGGATCGTTGTTGGCCACGAGTCTCTCCTCAGTAAGGGAACCAGGAATGCTGGCAGTCTAGCAGAACCGACAACGCACTCGCCCATCTACGCACCCATGAAAAGAAAAAGCCCCCATGAAGGGGGCCTTTGATGTTTATCCTGGCTTGAGCCTATGGACTCAATCGGCGCCGCCATCGCTGGCTTCGCCATTGACCTGCAAGCGCAGGTCCTTGCCGGGTTTGAAGTGCGGTACGTATTTTCCGTCCAGCACCACCTGCTCGCCCGTCTTTGGATTGCGCCCTTGGCGCGCCTGACGGAAATGCAAGGTGAAACTGCCAAAGCCACGCACCTCAATGCGCTCCCCCGTGGAAAGCGCCGAGCCCATCTGTTCCAGGATACATTTGACCGCCATCTCGACATCGCGAGGGGGCAGGTGCTCCTGTCGTCGGGCCAGGAGTTCGATCAACTCGGACTTCGTCATGGACCGTGGGTCATGGAGTGCATGGATAGGTAGCGTGCATGCTCACAGGAACCATGCACGCCGTCGGTTTGGCGAGGATTACTCGCCGCGACCCAGTTGCTCCTTGAGCAGATCACCCAGGGTCGGGGCAGCGGCAGAAGCGGCACGGCCGTACTCGCTCATGACCTCGGCCTCTTCCTGGCTGTCCTTGGCCTTGATGGACAAGGAGATCGCGCGGCTCTTGCGATCGATGCCCACGAACTTGGCCTCGACCTTCTCACCGACCTTGAGGACGGTGCGGGCATCTTCCACGCGGTCGCGGGAGATGTCGGAAGCACGCAGGTAGCCTTCGACGCCATCGACCAGCTGGATGGTGGCGCCCTTGGCGTCAACGTCCAGAACGGTACCCGTCACGATGCTGCCCTTCGGATGATCGGCCACGAAGGTGGTGAACGGATCATGCTCGAGCTGCTTGAGACCCAGGGAGATGCGCTCGCGCTCCGAATCGATGGCGATGATGACCGCCTCGACCTCGTCGCCCTTCTTGAAGCGACGCACGGCGTCTTCGCCCTGCTCGTTCCAGGAGATGTCGGACAGGTGGATGAGGCCGTCGATGCCGCCTTCCAGGCCCACGAACACGCCGAAGTCGGTGATGGACTTGACCTGGCCGACCACGCGCTCGCCCTTCTGGTGAGTCGCTGCGTACTCGTCCCAGGGGTTGGCCTTGCACTGCTTCATGCCCAGGGAGATGCGACGACGCTCCTCGTCGATGTCGAGGATCATGACCTCGGTCTCGTCGCCCACGGACACGACCTTGCCCGGATTGACGTTCTTGTTGGTCCAATCCATTTCGGACACGTGCACCAGACCCTCGATGCCGTCCTCGATCTCGACGAAGCAGCCGTAATCGGTGATGTTGGTGACCTTGCCGAACAGGCGGGTGCCGATCGGATTGCGGCGGGCCAGATCGGACCAGGGATCGGAACCGAGCTGCTTGAGGCCGAGGGAGACGCGGTTGCGCTCGCGGTCGAACTTGAGCACGCGCACCTCGATCTCGTCACCGATGTTGACCACCTCGGACGGATGCTTGACGCGTTTCCATGCCATGTCGGTGATGTGCAGCAGGCCGTCGATGCCGCCGAGGTCGATGAAGGCGCCGTAGTCGGTGAGGTTCTTGACCACGCCCTTGATCATCTGGCCTTCTTCCAGGCCATCCAGCAGGGCTTCGCGCTCGGCGCTGTATTCCTGCTCGACGACCGCGCGACGGGATACGACCACGTTGTTGCGCTTCTGGTCCAGCTTGATCAGCTTGAACTCGATGTCCTTGCCTTCCAGGAAGGTGGTGTCGCGGATCGGGCGAACGTCGACCAGGGAGCCCGGCAGGAACGCGCGGATCTCGCCGATGTCGACGGTGAAGCCACCCTTGACCTTGCCGGAAATGCGGCCGGTGATGATCTCGTTGTTCTCGAAGGCCTTGTCCAGCAGGATCCAGGCCTGCGCGCGCTTGGCGTCATCGCGAGACATCTGGGTTGCGCCAAAGCCATCTTCGAGGGACTTCAGGGCCACTTCAACAATGTCGCCGACCTTGACGGTCATTTCGCCATTGTCGTCTTTGAACTGCTCGGCGGGGATCACGCCTTCGGTCTTGAGACCGGCGTTGACGACGACGAAATCAGGGCGAACTTCCACCACGGTGCCGTGCACGATGGCGCCCGGCTTCATGGGGGTGGTCTTGAGGCTTTCCTCGAAGAGTTGGGCAAAACTTTCAGTCATGTTGGGTCAGGGGTTGTCTAGGGTTTCGCATGCCCGTTGCGTCCGTATCGGCATGGTCAAACAAAAAACCCGCGAGCTTGCCTGCGCGCGGGGCCGTGTGATGGGTAGGGTCGGGTTCACTTGCCCATGCGGGCGAGGCACTCGGCCAGTACTTGCTCCACTGTCAAACCGCTTGAGTCGATCACGTAGGCGTCATCAGCCGGCTTGAGCGGCGCCACGGGGCGCTGCATGTCCCGCTGATCACGCTGACGGATGTCCTCGATAATCTGATCTAAATTAGCATCAAGTCCCTTTTCTTTCAACTGCTTATAGCGCCTCTCGCCGCGCACCTCGGCGCTCGCGTCGAGGTAGATCTTGACCGGCGCATCGGGGAACACCACCGTGCCCATGTCGCGTCCGTCCGCGACCAGCCCCGGCGGCTGCGCGAAGCGGCGTTGACGCTCCAGCAGGGCATCGCGCACGGCCGGATGCGCGGCGACGATGGAGGCCGCCGCGCCGGCCGCCTCGCTGCGGATCGCCAGGGTCACGTCCTCGCCTTCGAGCAGCACGCGGGCCTCATCCTCACCCTCGAAACGCGCATCAAGCGCCAAGGCCGCCTTCGCCACGGCGTCGGCATCGTCCAGCCCGATGCCGCGCCGCTGCGCGGCAAGCGCGGTCAGGCGATACAGCGCGCCCGAGTCCAGCATGTGCCAGCCGAGTCGCTTGGCCAGAAGGCGGGCGATGGTGCCCTTGCCGGAGCCGCTCGGGCCGTCGATGGCGAGAACCTGGACCGCCATCAGCTCGCCTCCCCCGTCGAGACGATGGACAGGCCGGCGCCATGCGCAAGCTGCTCGAAGCCCGGGAAGGAGGTGTTGACGTTCTCGCAGTCCTCGATCCGGATGGCGCCGGTCGCGCGCAGGCCCGCCATGGCGAAGGACATGGCGATGCGATGGTCGCCATGGCTGTGGACCGTGCCGCCGTGGATGGCGCCGCCCCGGATGACCATGCCATCCGGGGTCGGCCGGGCATCCACGCCCAGCGCGACCAGGCCGTCGGCCATGACCTGGATGCGGTCGGATTCCTTCACCCGCAACTCCTCGGCGCCGGTCAACACGGTCCGGCCCTCGGCGCAGGCGGCGGCAATGAACAGCGCGGGAAATTCGTCGATGGCCAGCGGCACCAGCGACTCGGGGATCTCGATGCCCTTGAGCTTCGCGCCGCGCACGCGCAGGTCGGCCACCGGTTCGCCGCCCACCACGCGCTCGTTCATGACCTCGATGTCGGCGCCCATCAGGCGCAGGATGTCGATCACGCCGGTGCGGGTGGGGTTCATGCCGACATGCTCGACCACAAGGTCGGAGCCCTCGGCGATACTGGCGCCGACGAGGAAGAAGGCCGCCGAGGAGATGTCGGAGGGCACGTCGATCGCGGTCGCGGTCAGCCTGCCGCCGCCGGTGAGGCAGACGGTGCTGCTGCCGCCCTCGCCCGCCACGCGGCGGACCTCGTAGCCGAAGCCCCGCAGCATGCGCTCGGTGTGGTCGCGGGTCGGCGCGGGCTCGGTGACGCAGGTCTCGCCCTCGGCATACAGACCGGCCAGCAGCACGCAGGACTTCACCTGGGCGCTGGCCATCGGCATGACGTAGTGGATGCCCTTGAGCTTGCTGCCGCCATGGACCCTGAGCGGCGGACGGCCGCCCTCGTGGGTGTCGATGCGCGCGCCCATCAGGGCCAGCGGCTCGGTCACCCGGCGCATCGGTCGACGGGAAAGCGAATCATCCCCCTCCATCACCGCATCGAAGTCCTGCCCCGCGATGATGCCGGACATGAGGCGCATCGAGGTGCCGGAATTGCCCAGCCACAGCGGACCGTCCGGCTGCCTGAGCCCATGCAGGCCCACGCCATGGATGCGCACGCGACCCGCGCCAAGCGCGTCCGGCCCCTCGATCCGCACGCCCATGCGACGGAAGCAGCGCAGGGTGTTCAGGCTGTCCTCGCCCTCGAGGAAGCCGGACACCTCGGTCACGCCCTCGGCCAGCGCGCCCAGCATGATGGAGCGGTGGGAGATGGACTTGTCGCCCGGAACACGAAGGCGGCCTGTGAGCTTGCCGCCCGGCTGGACGACGAATTGCAGGTTGGGGGACGAGGTCATGATCGAAACCTTATCAAAGCGGAATTCTTGCGGGATGCGAGCCATGGCCGGCTCGCATCCCAGTCAAAGCTTCAGGCCCTCGCGGGCCTGCCTGGCGCGATTGAACAGGGCATGCAGGGCCTCGCCGTCGCCCTGATCGAGCAAGGCGTACAGATGATCGAGATCCTTCTGGTAGCGCTTGAGCATGCCCTTGATCTCGGCGGCATTGGCGAGGGCGATGTCGCGCCACATGGTCGGGTCGGAGGCCGCGATGCGGGTGAAATCGCGGAAACCGCCCGCCGCGTAGCGGAACACCTCGTGCCGCTCTTCCATGCGCGCGAGGCTCTCGACCAGGGCAAAGGCCAGCAGGTGCGGCAGATGGCTGGTGGCGGCCAGCACATGGTCATGATGCAGGGCGGTCATGCCCTCGACCTCCGCGCCCGCGATTCGCCACATGGCCCTGATGCGCGCCACATCGCCCGCATCGTTGTCGGACAAGGGGGTGAGAATGACCTTGCGCCCCTCGAACAGCCCGGCGAAGGCGGCGTCGGGACCGCTCTTCTCGGTGCCCGCGATGGGGTGCCCGGGCACGAACTGGCGGCTCTTCTGCCCCAGCACGGCGCGGGCATCCTCGATCACGCTCGTCTTGGCGCTGCCGACGTCGGTCAGCACCATGCCCGGACGCAGCACGGGCGCCAGTTGCTCGAAAACCTGACGCATGGCCAGCAGCGGCACCGACAGGACGACGATGTCCGCCCCCCGCGCGGCCTCGGCGATGTCCGTGACATGGCGATCGATGATGCCCAGTTCCTGGGCGCGCTGGAGGGTGGCCTCGTTGCGCCCCGCACCGACGACCTCACCCACGCGCCCGGCTTTCTTGAGCGCGAGCGCCAGCGAGCCGCCGATCAGGCCGCTGCCGACGATGCACAGGCGCGGGCAGTAGAAGCTCACTTCACTCCATCCAGCACATGATCGAGGGCGACCAGGAAACGGGCGTTCTCCGCTTCCGTGCCCATGCTCACGCGCAGGTGATGGGGCATGCCGTAATTGGCCACCGGGCGCACGATCACCCCCTGGCGCAACAGGCCGTCATAGACCGGGCGCGCGGGACGGCCCATGTCCACGCAGATGAAGTTGCCCAGGCTGGGCAGGGCCTTCAGGCCGAGCGCCGCAACGCCCGTCCGGACCTGCCGCAGACCGGCGCGGTTGAGCTCGCGGGTGCGGCGAACATGCCCGGGATCGCCCAGCGCGGCGCGGGCAGCCTCAAGGGCCAGCAGGTTGGCGTTGAAAGGCTGGCGCACGCGGTTGAGCATGTCCGCCACCCGCGGATGCGACACGGCATAACCGACCCGCAGGCCGGCAAGGCCGTGGATCTTCGAAAAGGTCCGTGTCACGACGAGGTTGGGGAATTCGTCCAGCCAGGCCATGGCGTTCGGGAAATCCGAGTCCTCGTCGACGAACTCGATGTAGGCCTCGTCCACCACCACCAGGACATGCTCGGGCAGGGCGGCGATGAAGGCATGAAGTTCATCCTTCTCAAGCCAGGTGCCGGTCGGGTTGTTCGGGTTGGCAAGGAAGACCACGCGGGTGCGCGCGTCCACCGAGGCGCGCATGGCCCTCAGGTCGTGCCCGTAGGGCTGGTGCGGATGATCGGCGGGCAGGGCCCTGGCCCACTGCGCGATGCCGCCCACGGCCTGCGTGCTGATCGGGTAGACCGCGAAGGCGTGCTCGGAAAACACCGCGCCGCGACCCTCGCCAAGATAGGCGCGGGCGATGAGGTCGAGCACGTCGTTCGAACCATTGCCCAGGGTGATCTGATCGATGCCCACGCCAAGCGCGGCGGCCAGGGCGCTCTTCAGTGCATGGCCGTTGCCGTCGGGGTAGAGATGGACCTTGCCGACATGCGCGCGCATGGCCTCCAGCGCGGCGGGCGAGGGACCGAGCGGGTTCTCGTTGGAGGCCAGCTTGATCGCGCCCTGGATGCCGAGTTCCCGCTCCAGCTCCTCGATGGGCTTGCCCGGCACATAGGGCGACAGGCCCTGTACGCAAGGCAGGGCGCGTTCAAGCCATGGGGGATTGCTCATGCCTTCAGTACCGCCTTGGGGTAGGAGCCGAATACGCGCAGCCACGCGGCATGGGCCTCAAGCTCGTGCAGGGCCTCGGCCACGAGGGGATCGGCTCGATGACCATCCAGGTCGATATAGAACAGGTATTCCCAGGCCTGGGAGCGCGCCGGACGCGACTCGATGCGGGTCAGGCCGATGCCCCGCTCGGCCAGCGGCTTGAGCAGCTGGAACAGCGCGCCCGGCTGGTTGGCCGTTGAAACCGCCAGGGACGTCTTGTCTGCGCCGCTCTGGCCGGCATCGGCGGCGCCAAGCACCACGAAGCGCGTCGTGTTGTGGGATTCATCCTCGATGTTCGGCGCGAGGATGGTCAGCCGGTAGAGCTCGGCGGCGACCTCGGGCGCGATCGCCGCCGAACCCGGTTCAATGGCGGCCAGCCTTGCCCCCTCGCCGTTGCTGCTCACGGGCACGCGCTCGGCATGGGGCAGGTGCTCGTCCAGCCAGTGACGGCACTGGCCCAGCGACTGGGCATGGCCGTACACGCGAACAACATCCTTCATGGTCTTGGCGGCGGACAGCAGCTGGTGATGAATGCGCAGGGCCACCTCGCCGCAGATCGAGAGATCGTGCGCGAGCAGGGCCTCCTGGGTCTGCGCGACGCCGCCCTCGGTGGAATTCTCCACCGGGGCCACGCCATAGGCGGCGTTCCCCGAGGCGACCATGCGGAACACCTCGGGGATGGAATGACAGGGCGCAAGCTCGGCGGCATGGCCGAACTGGCGCAAGGCGGCCATCTGGCTGAACGTGCCCGCGGGGCCGAGATAGGCCACGCGGGTCGGTTGTTCAAGCGCTAGGCAGGCCGACATGATTTCGCGGAACAGCCAGGCGACGCTGCCGTCATCCAGGGGGCCTTCATTGAGGCCCTGGATGCGGCGCAGCACCTGCGCCTCCCGCTCGGGGCGGTAGAACTGGACCTCTCCTCCTTCCGCGCGCTTGGTCTCGCCCACATGATGGGCAAGCCGCGCGCGTTCGGAGATCAGCTCCAGCAGACGCTGATCGACCTGATCGATGCGATCTCGAATCTCCTCAAGCCGCATCAGCGGCTGACCGCCCTCGCCCATCGGATCAGATCACGCGGACGTTCAACACGCCGTCGATGGCGCGGATGGCCTCGGCGGCCGCAGCCGGTACGTCACCCTCGATATCGATCAGGGTGTAGGCCAGGTCGCCGCGCGAATCGTTGACCATGTGCACGATGTTGACCTTGTGCGTGCCGAGGATGTGCGACATCTGGCCGACCATGTCCGGCAGATTCTTGTTGGCGATCGCCAGGCGATGGCTGCCCTTGCGCGGCAGCTTCACTTCCGGGAAGTTCACGGAGTTGAGGATGTTGCCGTTCTCGAGGAAGTCGCGCACCTGATCGGCCACCATGATCGCGCAGTTGTCCTCGGCCTCGCCGGTGGACGCGCCCAGGTGCGGCAGGGTGATGCAGCGCGGGTGGTCCTTGGTGGCGTTGACCGGGAAGTCGGACACATAGGCATGGGCCTTGCCGGAGTTCAGCGCCTCGACCATGGCGGCCTCGTCCACCACGCCCTCGCGGGCGAAGTTCAGCACCACGACCTTGTCCTTCATGAACTTCAGTCGCTCGGCATTGACGAGGTTGCGGGTGGCGTCGATCAGCGGAACGTGGAAGGTCACGAAGTCGGCCCTGGCCAGCAGTTCATCGATGCTGCTCGCCTGCTGCACGTCGGCGGACAGTTCCCAGGCGCGCTCGACGGTGATGCCAGGGTCAAAGCCGATGACCTTCATGCCCAGCGCGCGCGCGGCGTTGGCCACGCGCACACCGATGGCGCCGAGGCCGATCACGCCCAGGGTGCGGCCCGGCAGCTCGAAGCCGACGAAATTCTTCTTGCCGTCCTCGACCGCCTTGTGCAGGAAGGCATCATCGCCCTCCAGGCCGGTGGCGAATTTCCAGGCCTGCGGGATGTTGCGCGCCGCCATCAGCATGCCGGCGAGCACCAGCTCCTTGACCGCGTTGGCGTTGGCGCCCGGGGCGTTGAACACCACGATGCCCTTGTCGGACATTTCCTTGACCGGGATGTTGTTGACGCCGGCACCGGCGCGGCCGATGGCCTTCAGGGTGGCCGGCACGTCCATGCCGTGCATCTTGGCGGAACGCACGAGGATGGCGTCCGGATGCTGGATCTCGGAGGCGATTTCGTACGTGTCGCGCGGCAGGCGATCAAGACCCACGGCGGCGATGTTGTTCAGAGTGAGGATCTTGTACATGTTCTAACCCCTTGAATTTGAATCTTGATCAGCCGTTGCGACGGGCGAAATCGTTCATGAACTCGACCAGCGCATCAACGCCGGCCTCCGGCATGGCATTGTAGATGCTGGCGCGCATGCCGCCGACGGAACGGTGACCCGCCAGGCTGGTCAGGGCAGCCGCTTCGGCCTCCTTCAGGAAGGCCTTGTCCAGCGCGCTGTCGTTGAGCAGGAAGGGCACGTTCATCCAGGAACGGCACGTCGTGTCGACCGGGTTGGAGTAGAACGGCGAGTTGTCGATCACGTCGTACAGCTTCTGCGCCTTGCGCTGGTTGATCGCCTCCATGGCCGCCAGGCCGCCCTTGGCGAGGAGGTGCTCGAACACGAGGCCGGCGATGTACCAGGCATAGGTCGGCGGGGTGTTGTACATGGAGCCGTTGTCGGCATGGGTCTTGTAGTCGAACATGACCGGGGTGCCGGGCAGGGTCTCGCCGATCAGGTCGTCGCGCACGATGGCGATGCAGAGGCCGGCCGGGCCGATGTTCTTCTGCGCGCCGGCGTAGATGACGCCGAACCGGGACACGTCCACCGGACGGGACAGGATGGTGGAGGACATGTCGGCCACCAGCGGGATGTCGCCAGTCTCCGGGATGTAGCCGAACTCCACGCCCGCGATGGTCTCGTTCGGGGTGTAGTGAACGTAGGCTGCATCCTTGCTGAAGCTCAGCTCGGAGGCGTCCGGCAGGGTGGTGTACTTGCTGCCCTTGGTGTCGGCAACGATGTTGACCTTGCAGTAGCGCTTGCCTTCGGCGACGGCCTTCTCGGACCAGTGTCCGGTGTTCAGGTAGTCGGCATGGGTCTTGCCACGCAGCAGGTTCATCGGAACCATGCTGAACTGGGCGGAAGCGCCGCCCTGCAGGAACAGCACCTTGTAGTTGTCGGGAACACCCATCAGGGTACGGAAATCCGCTTCCGCCTTCTCGGCGATGGACACGTATTCCTTGCCGCGATGGCTCATCTCCATCACGGACATGCCGGAACCGTTCCAGTCCAGCATGTCCTCGCTTGCGCGCTCGAGGACCTCGACCGGCAGCATCGCCGGGCCGGCGCTGAAATTGAACACTCTATTCTCTTGGGCACGGGTCATGCTG
The DNA here is from genome assembly GCA_006212015.1 of Halothiobacillaceae bacterium. Lineage (GTDB taxonomy): Bacteria > Pseudomonadota > Gammaproteobacteria > Halothiobacillales > Halothiobacillaceae > Thiofaba. The sequence continues at coordinate 9,993 of SDAY01000010.1, read as the reverse complement.
ACTCCCCTTTGAAGGATTTTACTGATCTGTGGATTCTGTTTCGGCGTCGGTCGCGGGCGGCTCGCCGTCCGCCTCGCCCACACTCTGGATGCGTTCGATCTGGACCAGATGCTCGTCCTTGCCCAGGCGGATCAGGGTCACGCCTTGGGTGTTGCGTCCCACCAGCGCGACCTCCGCCACCGGCGTGCGCACGAGCGTGCCCTGATCGCTGATGAGCATCAGCTCGTCATCTTCCGTGACCTGCACCGCGCCGACCAGCAGACCGTTGCGGTCCGTGGTCTGCAGGGCGATCACACCCTGCCCGCCGCGACCGTGGCGCGGGAAATCATCCAGCGGGGTGCGCTTGCCGTAGCCGTTCTGGGAGGCGGTGAGGATGGCCCCTTGATCGTCGCCTTCCCGCGCGATGATCATCGACACCACGCGCTGGTCGTCGCCCAGCCGCACGCCGATGACCCCGGAGGCGCCGCGCCCCATGGTCCGCACGTCGGTCTCCGGGAAGCGGATGACCTTGCCGGCATTGGTGAACAGCATCACGTCCTGCGCGCCATCGGTGACCGCGGCGCCGATCAGGCTGTCGCCCTCGCGGATGTCGATGGCGATGATGCCGCTGGTACGCGGGCGGGAATACTCGACCAGCGGGGTCTTCTTGATGATGCCGTTGCGGGTCGCGAAGATCACATAGGACTCGCCCGAGAAGTCGCGCAGCGGCAGCAGGGCCTCGATGCGCTCGCCCTCCTCCAGCGGAAGGATGTTGACGATCGGGCGACCGCGCGCCTGGCCGCTTCCGAGCGGCAGCTCCCATACCTTCTTCCAGTACACGCGCCCGCGGCTGGTGAAGATCATCACCATGTCGTGGGAGCTTGCGACCAGCAGCTTGTCGATGGCGTCCTCGCCCTTGACCTTGGCGGCGCTGCGGCCGCGGCCGCCGCGGTGCTGGGCAGCATAGTCGGACAGCGACTGGGTCTTGATGTAGCCGGCGTGCGACAGGGTCACCACCCGGTCTTCCTCGGCGATCAGGTCCTCCTCGGACAGGTCGGCGCGCGCGGCCTGGATCTCGGTGCGGCGCGCATCCGCGTACTGGGTACGCACCTGGACCAGCTCGTCACGAATGACCGCAAGCAGCTTGTCGGGATGGCCAAGGATGTCGAGAAGTTCGGCGATGGTGTTCAGAATCTCAGCGAACTCGCCGACGATCTTGTCCTGCTCCAGACCGGTCAGGCGATGCAGGCGCAGCTCGAGGATGGCCTGGGCCTGGACCATGGACAGGCGATAGCGGCCGTCCTCGCCCATGCCGAAGCTGGCATCCAGGCCGTCCGGACGCGAGGCCGAGGCCCCCGTGCGGGCCAGCATGTCGCGCACGATGCCGGAGGCCCAGCGGCGTTCGAGCAGCTGCTCGCGCGCCTCAGCCGGGCTGGCGGCCGCCTTGATCAGGGCGATGATCTCGTCGATGTTGGCCAGCGCGACCGCCAGGCCTTCCAGGATATGGGCGCGGTCACGCGCCTTGCGCAGCTCGAACAGGGTGCGACGGGTGACCACGTCACGGCGGTGACGGAGGAAGGCCTCCAGCATGTCGCGCAGGGGCAGGGTCCGCGGCTGGCCATCGACCAGGGCCACCATGTTCAGGCCGAACACGGTCTGCAGCTGGGTCTGCTGGTAGAGGTTGTTGAGCAGCACCTCGGCCATCTCGCCGCGCTTGACCTCGATCACCACGCGCAGGCCGTCCTTGTCGGATTCGTCGCGCAGCTCGGAGATGCCCTCGATCTTCTTCTCCTTGACCAGCTCGGCGATGCGCTCAACCAGGCGCGCCTTGTTCACCTGGTAGGGAAGCTCGGTGACGATGATGGTCTGGCGCCCGGTGCGCTCGTCTTCCTCGATGTGTGCGCGGGCGCGCACCTGGACACGACCGCGCCCCGTCAGGTAGGCCTCGCGGAGACCGGAACCGCCGAAGATGATGCCGGCGGTCGGGAAGTCCGGACCCGGCACGATGTCGAGCAGCCGCTCATCGGCCACATCGGGCTCGTCCACCAGCGCCAGGCAGGCATCGATGATCTCGCCCAGGTTGTGCGGCGGGATGTTGGTCGCCATGCCCACGGCGATGCCGGCGGAGCCATTGACGAGCAGGTTGGGAATACGGGTGGGGAATACGGCGGGCTCGCTCTCGGAACCGTCGTAGTTCGGCACGAAATCGACCGTGTCCTTGTCGATGTCCGCCTGAAGCTCGTGCGCGATGCGTGACTGACGGACCTCGGTGTAACGCATCGCCGCCGGGGCGTCGCCATCGATCGAGCCGAAGTTGCCCTGGCCATCGACCAGCATGTAACGCATGGAGAAGGGCTGGGCGAGGCGCACGATGGTGTCGTACACGGCGGTATCGCCATGCGGGTGATATTTACCGATGACGTCACCCACCACGCGGGCGGACTTCTTGTAGGGCTTGTTCCAGTCGTTGCCGAGCTCGCTCATCGCATACAGGGCGCGACGATGGACGGGCTTCAGGCCATCACGAACATCGGGAAGGGCACGGCCAACGATGACGCTCATGGCGTAGTCCATGTAGGACTGACGCATCTCGTCTTCGAGGTTGACCGGGAAGATCTCCTTGGCGAAATCAGCCATGGTCGGTGACACTCGGTTTAGGACATATCAAAGGCGCGGAATTGTATCACAAGCGTCATAAATGGACTGATCTGCCCGCAAAACCGCATTACAGACCTCCCAGCACCGCCCTCACCCTTTCGACCGTAGGTTGGTGAATGACCCCACGCTCGGTCACGATGGCATCGATCAGCTCGGCGGGCGTCACGTCGAAGGACGGATTCCATGCATCGACCCCCGCCGGCGCGATCGGACGCCCGCCCAGCGAGGTCACCTCGTCCATCGGGCGCGTCTCGATGGGAATCCCCTCGCCCGTGGGCAATGAAAGATCAAAGGTCGTCGTCGGCGCCACCACCATGAACTTGACGCCATGACGGCGCGCCATGATGGCCAGGCCGTAGGTGCCGATCTTGTTCGCCGTATCGCCATTGGCCGCGATGCGATCCGCCCCGACGATCACCCATCCGACCTTCCCGGTCCGCAGCAGGCTTGCCGCAGCCCCCTCGCAGATCAGCGTGACGGGAATGCCGTCCTCCTTGAGCTCCCAGGCCGTGAGTCGCGCGCCCTGCAGCCAGGGACGGGTTTCATCGGCAAAGACCCTCCCGATCCGTTTTTCGGAATAGGCCGTGCGTATGACGCCCAAGGCCGTGCCAAGACCGGCGGTAGCCAGGGACCCGGTATTGCAATGGGTAAGCACATCAAGACCCGGCTCGATCAAGGCGGCCCCGAAGGCGCCCATCCGATGATTGGCGAGCAGATCTTCTTCATGGATCGCCCGAGCCTCCTGCTCGACCTGAGCAAGGCCCGCACCGCGATCCAGGAGCCTGCGCATGCGATCGAGCGCCCAGAACAGGTTGACGGCCGTGGGACGGGACTCGGCCAAGCGATCGATCTCGTGAAAAACGGATTGGCGCGAGCATTCCGTCGCAAGCCCATGCTGTCGCACGGCAAGCACGACACCATACGCGGCCGCAATGCCGATGGCTGGCGCCCCGCGGACGGCCATGCCTCGAATGGCATCGGCAACCTCCTCCGCCGTGCGGCAATGGACATATTCAGTCAGATGTGGAAGCAGGCGCTGGTCCAGCAGGAGCAGGCCGTCACCCTTCCAGTCAAAAGCGCGCACGCCATCGTAATGATCAATCACAGTCCTGTATGCCCCGGTGGTGGTTGAATGAACGTGCCGATCAGACTATAAAAACGTTGAACAAGACACGCATCCTGATGGCCGCATTGTGCACTCCCGCAACAACCTGCGTGCAAAAAAACAACGAACTTTAGATTTTTCCTGATCGAGTCCGTATTATAAATTCACCAAGTCGCACCACGTCACGTGATGGCTTGCCCATTTTCAAACCCAACTCCATAGATTAGGGAAGGACAAACATGAAGAACTTCGCTGCACTCAGCACTGGCCTGCTGGTTTCCGCCGTACTGGCCGCCCCGGCTTTCGCCGCAGACAAGCCGACCGCCTATGTTTACGACAGCCAGAAAATGGTTGTTAAGGATGGCATGGGCAAGTGCGTTCTGAATGGCCACATCAAGCTTGAAGCCTCCACGGCCATCAAGGAATGCAACCCGGAATTCTTCAAGGAAGAAGCGAAGGCGCCGGAAGCCAAGCCGGCTGTAGAAGCCCCGAAGGCCCCGGTCGTCGCCGCCAAGAAGATCACCCTGAACGCCGACACCTACTTCGACTTCGACAAGTCCAACCTGAAGGCCGATGGCAAGAAGTCCCTCGACGGTCTGGTTGCCGAAATGAAGATCGACCAGATTGAGCAGATCACCGTTGTGGGCCACACCGACAGCATCGGTACCGACGCCTACAACCAGAAGCTGTCCGAGCGCCGCGCCAAGACCGTTGCCGACTACCTGGTCAGCAAGGGCGTACCGGCGACCAAGATCAAGGCCTCCGGCAAGGGCGAGTCCCAGCCGATCGCCGACAACAAGACCAAGGCCGGTCGTGCCAAGAACCGTCGTGTAGACGTCACCGTCAACGCCGCTTCCAAGTAACTCAGAAGCCGCAAGACAAGAGGGCGCCCCATGGGCGCCCTTTTTGTTTGTGTGTCCGAAAAACTTGGCAAGGCTTTAGCAGCCCCTCCGAGTCAGGTCATGCGCACCCGTCAGCAGGAAGGACGCGGGGCAAGGTACACGTCGAAGCGAACCGCCTTGCCCTTGTAGTCCAGGTCTGGCGCGAGGCCCGCCAGAGGCGGGGCATAAAGGGGACGCTTGACGACCACCCGCTTGCGCGCCATCGGCAAGGCCATGCCAAGCAATTGATCCGCATCGGCATCCGTTCCAACCAAGGCATGAAAAAGACGCATCGGTTTTTTCACCAAGGCGGTCTTGCTGCGTTCGGGGAACATGGGATCAAGATAGATCACGTCGAAATCAGCCTCAGCGGACGAGAACCCTCCCGCCAAGGAGTCCACGGCAAGCAGTTGCATGCGGGCCAGCGTTTCGGCAAGTCGCGGTTCTGATCGAGCGCGCCGCAAGCCATCATCAAGCAGGGCGTGAACAACGGGATGACGTTCGTGAAGCGTCACAGGGCAGCCCACGCCGGCAAGCATGAAGGCATCCCTACCAAGCCCCGCCGTTGCATCGAGTATGGACGGACGCACTCCAGCCTTGATCCCTACCGCGCGTGGCAGCAAATCATCCCGACGAAATCCCTGACGCTGTCGATAACCCATGGGGCCGCCGATGAAATCGACCTGCAAGGGTTGCTCGCGTGGCGAACCTGCATCCGCGAGACATAGCCCACTCGCCCCAAGGATGAGCACAAGGCCATGGGCGGGGCGCTGGTCCGCATGATCGAGCTGGAGTCGCCGTGCAAGAAGGATGGCTGCATCGCGCCAGGACGGGTCATCAGGCACGACCGTGATGTGGGATGGCATCAGGGATCAGAGGGCGCGCGCGTTGGCGTCAGCGCCGGTCCTGGCGAGCGATTTGAGCAATACCTTGGAGTTGCGCTGGGCGTTGTAAATCGCCTGACGCTCGACCGGCAGTTCCTCCACCCTCGCCGGGCGGAAACCATGCTCGATGAACCAGTGCGTCGTATGGGTCGTCAGCACGAACAGACCTTGCATGCCACGGTGGATGGCTTCGCGCTCGATCTGGCGCAGCAGCCTGGATGCGCGCCCGCCGCGACGATAGTCGGCATGCACGGTCAGGCAGGCCAGCTCGGCCACGCCGGCTTGTTCAAAAGGATGCAGCGCCGCCGTGGCGATGATGCGACCATCAAGGTCGACCACGAAATAGCGGTCGATCTCCAGTTCAAGCTGCTCGCGCGGACGTCGAACGAGGATGCCCTCGTCTTCAAGCGGGCGAATGAGCTCGAGGATGCCGCCGACATCGTCGATGGTCGCGCGGCGGATTCGCTCCAGGGGCTCGGCGCTCACAAGCGTGCCGTTGCCCTCACGGGTAAACAACTCACGCAGAAGCGCCCCATCGCCATGCCGGTCCACCAGATGCACACGATCAACACCGCGACGCACGGCCTGCACGGCACTGGCAAGGTGAAGCCTGAATTCGGGCTTGAGGTTTTCACTGCCCTGCATGGACGCGGCCTCGCTGACGGTCAAGGTGGCAGGCAGCCGGTTGGTCGACTCCGTCAGGAAGATGAGCTTGTCGGCCTTGATGCTGGCGGCGATTTCGACCGCGATATCCTCGGCACGCAGATTGAAGGTCTCGCCGGTCGGCGATGTCCCCAGACAGGGCTGGAGCAAAACATGCCCTGCATCGAGCAAGGACCTGAGGCGCGACTGTTCGATCTTGCGCACCTCGCCCGTCCAGCCGAGATCCACCCCGTCGCGAACACCGGCCGGGCGGGCAATGACTATATTGGAAAGCACGACCGACAGCCGCGCGCCCTCGAGGGGGGTATTCGGCATGCCCTGGGACAGGCGGGCGACCATGCCCACGGTCTGCACCGCCACGGCGGTCATCACATGCGGGAGTTCGGCCTCACCCGTGATGCGCAATCCGGCATGCACGCGCGACTCCATCCCGGCCTTGCGCAATTCGGCTTCGATTTGGGGACGCGAACCGGGCACCAGCACCAGGCGCATGCCAAGGCTGGAAAGAAGCGCCACATCGGATGCCAGCGCGTCCATGCCCTGCTCGAGCAGGGCCTCGCCGGCAAAGGCGATCACCAGGGTTTTGCCACGGTGATCATGAATGTAGGGCGCGGCATCCCGAAGCAGTTGCTGAATCGTGGGAGGCGCCTGTTCGCTCATGATCCGCGGACCTTAATGGAGCGCGCCGAGCAGAAACTCGAGCAGGGCCTTCTGGGTGTGCAGGCGATTTTCCGCCTCGTCCCAGACCACGCTCTTCGGCCCATCAATCACGGCGGCATCGACCTCTTCCCCGCGATGGGCGGGCAGGCAATGCATGAACAAGGCATCGGGCCTGGCCAGCGCCATCATCGATTCGCTGACGCAATAACCCTCGAAATCCTTGAGCCTGCGCACTGACTCCTCTTCCTGCCCCATGCTCGTCCAGACATCGGTCACGACAAGATCGGCATCCTTGCAGGCGATCCGCGGATCATCTGTCAGCGTGATCAGTCCATCGGACTCGGCAACGACCTTCGGGTCCGGTGCGTAGCCCACAGGCGTGGCCACGTTCAGCCTGAAGCCGAACACGCGCGCCGCGTTGATGTAGCTGTGGCACATGTTGAAGCCATCCCCCACCCAGGCGACGGTCTTGCCCCTGATGTCGCCGCGATGCTCCTCGAAGGTCATCATGTCGGCCAGAAGCTGGCAGGGGTGGTTCAGGTCGGTCAGGGCATTGATGACCGGCACGCGCGAGTGCGCGGCGAACTCGACCAGATCGGCATGGTGATGCGCGCGAATCATGATGATGTCGACCATGCGCGAGAGCACGCGCGCGCTGTCGGCGATCGGCTCGCCGCGCCCAAGCTGGGTGTCGCGCGGCGAGAGGAAGATGGCATGGCCGCCAAGCTGGGCCATGCCCGCCTCGAAGGACACGCGGGTGCGGGTGGAGGCCTTCTCGAAGATCATGCCAAGCACGCGGTTCTGCAGGGTCAGCACGCGCTCGCCACGCGCATTGGCGGCCTTGAGGTGACGCGCGCGATCAAGCACCTGACGCAGTTCCGCGCTGCTTAGATCATCCAGCGAGATGAAGTGACGAACGGACGGACTCATGCCTTGGCCCCGCCCGACAGGAACTCGGTCACAAGATCGACGAGGCCATCGACCAGCGCATCGGCCTGTTCGTCGCTCATCACCAGGGCCGGAAGCAGGCGGATCACGGAATCCGCCGTGACGTTGATCAGCAGCCCGCGCGCCAGCGCCAGCTTGACCAGCTCGCCGCAGGGACGATCCAGCTGCGTGCCGATCATGAGGCCCAGACCGCGCACCTCGACCACGCCCTTCGTGCCGGACAGGCGCGCAGCCAGGCCGCCGCGGATGCGCTCGCCCAGGGTTCTTGCGCGGGCGAGCAGGCCGTCGCGCTCGATCACCCCGAGCACGGTATGCGCCACGCGGCAGACCAGCGGATTGCCGCCGAAGGTGGAACCGTGATTGCCCGGCGCGAACAGCCCGGCCGCCGCGCCGGCCGCGAGGCATGCGCCCACGGGCACGCCATTGCCCAGGCCCTTGGCCAGGCTCATGACGTCCGGGCGGATGCCGGCATGCTGGAAACCGAACCACTCGCCGGTGCGACCGATGCCGGTCTGCACCTCGTCCACCATCATCAGCCAGCCATGCTGGTCGCAGAGCTCGCGAATGCCTTGCAGGTAGGATGACGGCGGCACGCGCACCCCGCCCTCGCCCTGCACCGGCTCGACCAGCACCGCGACGATGTTGCGGTCGTGATTGCCCACCTGGCGCAGGGTATCGAGGTCGCCGTAGGGCACGCGCACGAAGCCGCCGACCAGCGGCTCGAACCCGGCCTGGACCTTGCGGTTGCCGGTCGCGGACAGGGTGGCCAGGGTGCGGCCGTGGAAGCTGGACTCCATCACCACGATGCGCGGATCGGCGATGCCCTTGCGGTGGGCATGCAGGCGGGCCAGCTTGATGGCGGCCTCGTTGGCCTCCGCGCCGGAGTTGCAGAAGAAGACCTTCTCCATGCCTGAAATGGCGCAAAGCCTGTCCGCCAGCCTCTCCTGCCACTCGATGCCGTAGATGTTCGAGGTGTGGATCAGGGTCTGGGCCTGTTCGCAGATGGCCTGGGCAATGTCGGGCTGGGCATGGCCCAGGCCGCATACGGCCACGCCGCTCAGGGCATCGAGATAGGCCTTGCCCTCGGTGTCCCAGAGGGTCGAGCCCTGTCCCTTCACGAAGGTGACGGGCAGGCGGTTATAGGTGTTCATCAGATGAGGGGTGGACATGAAATCCCGCTCCAAAGATTTAGGCCCGAAGATGAGGCTGATTGATTTGATCAGTCGAAATGGACAACGACTCAGCGAATGAATCAGCGCATTCCAGAAACACAAAAGGCCCGGCATATCGGGCCTGTTTTGATGAGTTTACCCGCGCCGCCCAGGGTTGTGAAGGGCGAGGCAGGTTTGACGAGCCGGCCGGGATCAGCCCTTCGCGGCGGCGTAGCGGCGGCTTACCTCGGCCCAGTCCACCACGTCCCAGAAGGCGTTGATGTAGTCCGGGCGGCGGTTCTGGTAGCGCAGGTAGTAGGCATGCTCCCACACGTCCATGCCGAGGATCGGGGCGCCTTTCACCTCGGCGATGTCCATGATCGGGTTGTCCTGGTTCGGGGTGGAGCAGATCTGCAGCTTGCCCGCGCCATCGACGATCAGCCAGGCCCAGCCGGAGCCGAAGCGGGTGGCGCCTGCATTGGAGAACTTCTCGCGGAACTGCTCGAAGGCGCCAAAGCTGGATTCGATATCCGCCAGCAGCGCGCCGGTCGGCTTGCCTCCGCCGTTCGGGGACATCACCTGCCAGAACAGGCTGTGGTTGAAGTGGCCGCCGCCATTGTTGCGCACGGCCGCCGGCAGCTTGGAGATGTTGGCCATCAGCTCTTCGACAGACTTGCCTTCCCACTCCGTGCCGGCGATGGCGGCGTTGCAGTTGTTCACGTACGCGCCATGGTGCTTGGTGTGGTGGATCTCCATGGTGCGCGCATCGATGGATTTTTCCAGCGCGTCGTAGGCGTAGGTCAGCTCGGGCAGAATGAAGGCCATGGCGGGGCTCCTGGGCGTGATGGGTGAGGGATTGGCGCTGAATTTATAGCACAAGCCCGCCGAACATGCCCCAGGGACTCACTCAGGCATGACCCTTTCCACCTCCTGCACCGGGTAGCTGATCAGCGTCTGTCCCGCGAAATCCACCGCTTCAAGCCATGCCTTCCGGACTGCGGCCTGAAGACGCGCGGCTGGCCGGAAAGCGAGGCGGGACTGAGGAACATGGTGGAGGCCGCGCG
>SDAY01000209.1 GCA_006212015.1 Halothiobacillaceae bacterium | reverse complement strand
GGGGTGACGAAGTCGCGTCCGCGCAGGAAGGCCAGCGCCTGGGCGGCCTGCGCCAGCGCGAGCGAGGCGCGCGGCGAGGCGCCGCATTCGATCTGGCCGGCGGCCTCCGGCACGAAGTCGGCCATGCGGCGGGTGGCGGCCACCAGTCGCACGATCCAGGCCTCCAGCTCGGGGGCGATGTGGACCTGTTCGACCTTGCTGCGCGCCTCCAGCACCCAGCCGACGTCGATGCGAGGGGCCTGCGGCCTGGCGCCGTGGCCCGCGCGGTGGCGGCGCAGGATCTCCAGTTCCTCGGCCTCGGCCGGGTAGTCCAGCACCACATGCAGCAGGAAGCGGTCGAGCTGGGCCTCGGGGAGCGGGTAGGTGCCGGCCTGCTCCAGCGGGTTCTGGGTCGCCATGACCATGAACAGCTCGGGCAGCGGGTGGGAGACGCCGGCGATGGTGACCTGGTGCTCCTGCATGGCCTCCAGCAGGGCGGCCTGCACCTTGGCCGGGGCGCGGTTGATCTCGTCGGCCAGCACGATCTCGTGGAACAGGGGGCCCGCGCGGAAGCTGAACTGGTGGGTTTCGGGGTCGTAGATCTCGGCGCCGGTCAGGTCGGAGGGCAGCAGGTCCGGGGTGAACTGGATGCGCTGGAAGCCCGCATGCACGCCCTCGGCCAGGGTCTTGATGGCGGTGGTCTTGGCCAGGCCCGGCAGGCCCTCGACCAGCAGGTGGCCGCCGGTCAGCAGGCTGATGAGCAGGCGGTCGAGCAGGTCGTGCTGGCCGACGATGACGCTTTCCAGATAGCCGCGAAGCTGTTGCAGCGGGGTCATGTCGTTCATGGGCGCTTCATTCATGGGATGTCTCACGGTGAACCGGCTTCGGTCGGAAGGCCGGCAAGTTTCCATTCGGGATAACCCTGCTCCAGACGCCGGGCCTGGAAGCCGCGCTCGCGCAGGCGGGCGACGGCCTCGAAGGAGAGAACGCAGTAGGGGCCGCGACAGTAGGCGACAACTTCCTTGTCGGCGGGCAGGCGATCGAGGTGTTTTTCCAGCTCGGCCAGGGTGATATTGATCGCGTCGGGCAGGTGCCCGGCCTCGAACTCCTCGGGGGGGCGCACGTCCAGCACAGTCACGAGCCCGAGGCGGGAGCGTTCGAGCAGCTCATCGGCCTGGATCGGTTCCAGGCTGTCGCGCGCGGTGAGGACGTTGGCCACCATCTCGCGCACCTCGGCGAGGCGGCGTTCCGCGACCGTGCGCAGCACGTCCAGCAGGTGCACCACATCGTCGCCTGCCAGTGAATAAAGAATCTGCTTGCCTTCGCGCCGTGCATTCACCAGCCCCGCCTGGCGCATCTGCTGCAGGTGCTGCGAGGTGTTGGCCACGCTCAGGCCGCTGACGTTCGCAAGCTGCTCCACGCCGCGCTCGCCCTGGGCGAGGTATTCCAGCAGCTCCAGCCGACGGCCGTTGGAGAGCACCTTGCCGAGGCGGGCGAACTGGTCGTTGAGGTCCTGCTTGAAGCCGGGCATGGGTTGTTCAGTCGAGCCTTTGTATTGAGCAGGTTCTGGCGGTGCTTCGCCATGCGGGGATCGGGGGCGGCCATGTCATGCAAGGGGACGCATGCGCGGCGTGACCATCAGGACTTCATTCAATCAGCTTGTTGAATGTCCTGTCAATGGCGAGGTCGATCGCGGGCTGGTCGCCGGGGCTGGTGGCCGCCACCACCACGAAGCCGCCCTCGCCATGGCCCGGGCGCAGCGGCTCGATGTCGGTGATCTCGTCGAGCGGGCGGAACAGGGTCTGCACCCAGCGCTCCACCGTGAAGCCGGCCTGCCGCAGCAGGTTCTCGACCTCCGTTGCGGAGAAGAAGACGGCGGGCCGGTAGAAGACGCTCTCGGCCTGATGGGCGAGGTAGTGCCGGCCCAGCGGGCTGTCCTTGTCGACGAAGCCGATGATCAGGCTGCCTCCGGGGCGCAGCACCCGGCGCGCCTCGGCCAGCATGGCCGGCGCCGACCGCACGAAGCAGATGGTGGTGACGGCCAGGACATGGTCGAAGCTGTCGTCGGCAAAGGGCAGGTCCTCCGCCACGCCGCGCACCACCTCGATCCCGCGCGCCCGGGCATACGCCATCATCGGCTCCGAAGGGTCGACGCCGACCTGGATGCCCAGTGGCGCGGCAAAGCGGCCGCTGCCGACGCCGATCTCGAGTCCCCGTCCCTGCAGGGGCACTAGCAGCCTGTCGGGCTTGAGAGGCTGAAGCGAAAAAGTCGCCGGCTGAGGACAGATTTTGACGATTTTGCCGGGCAATAGCTTTAACTATTGCCCAAAAAAGCGGCGAAATATGGACCGGCCCGCGGCTTTTGCAGCCAGTTCGCCTCAAGTCCGACAGGCTGCTAGGGGGCGCAGGGCCAGGAGTTCGGCGCAATAGGCCGCATCGTGCTTGCCGAACCAGGCCTCATAGCGCTCGTGATGCCGGTCGAAGGGGGCGACCTGCGGTGTCGCGTCCGTGGTGTCGTCATGCA
>SDAY01000062.1 GCA_006212015.1 Halothiobacillaceae bacterium | reverse complement strand
TAAATAAATCGTCATCGCGAGGAGTGAAACGACGTGGCGATCCATGGGTTGCTGATTCATTCCTCTCCTGCATGTGGGGGAGGGTAGGGGGATGTGCGCCTTGATCTGGCGCGGCCTTTCCCCTCCCCAGCCCTCCCCGCACGTGGGGAGGGGGTGTTTGTTCAGCGCCTCCCCAGGACGTCAGCGGGGCGTGTCGCGCCAGGCCTGTAAGCCCACATTCACAATTCCTTCCTACACTGATGACATGGACTCTCGGGGGCCATGGGCGGCAAGCATCGGAAGGAATGTGCCATGCATCTGCAAAACGTCGAGATCGTTCACTTCATTCCCGGGCGAGTCCGCCTGCGGGCCACGGAACTTCGTGGGCAAGACGCATTCGCGGAGCGCATTCAGGCGAGGCTTGCCCAGGTGCCGGGCATCTCCCGGGTGGATATCAATACCCTCACCGGCAGCGTGCTGATCACCTACGATGGGCGGGTTCTTTCCCGTCCGGATTCGCTGGAGGTCATGCGCGAGGTGATGGCGGAGCTTTTCCCCTCGTTGAACGCGGACGATGTGCTGGCATGGCTCGCCAGGGGGCATCACTGATGCCCAGCGTGAATGGCATCCAACGGTGCGATTCATGCCTGAACGGTCTATATATATATGGATGATGGTTTTGAGAGGTGCGTGAAATGGCCATGTATGACGATTTGCTCAAGGGGGGTGCCGGCCGAGGCCTCCTGATCGGTCTGGGCGCGGCCGTCGTGGCGCCGGTCGTGCTCGCCGTGCTGGGCGGGGTGGCGAGGCCGCTGTCGCGCGCGGCAGTCAAGACCGGCATCATCGCCTACGAGAAGGGGCGCGAGGCCATGGCCGAGGTCGGCGAGGTGTTCGACGATCTCGTGGCCGAGGCGCGGGTCGAGATCGAGCGCAAGCAGGTGGCCCCCCTCCAAGGCGGGACGGCCATGGCAGCGGGCGCCGTCGTTGCCGAGCAGCCCGGGAAGGATAACGGGCCGACATGATCCCCCGGGCGAGGATCGTTCACGCGCTGCCGGGACGGGTGCGCATGAAGATCGGTTCGATGCGGGGTGACAAGGCCTATTTCGAGGGCTTGTCGAGCGCCCTGGCCGATGTGGATGGGGTTCGGCTGATGGGTGTCGATCCACGCACGGCGACGGTGCTGCTCGGTTGCGAGCCGGGCGGATTGGAGGCCCTGTCGGAAGAGGCCTTGCGGCGTGGCGTGTTTGTCCTCGAGCTCGGGCAGGAACTTCAATCCCCGGATCAAGGGGAGGTGGCGGGCGCGCGATGGATCTGGCGGGAGGAGGCGTTCGACCTCCGCGTTCCAGTCGCGCTGCTGCTGATCCTGCTGTCCCTGATGCAAATGAGGCAGGGGAAGATTCTTTCGCCTGCGGTGACCTTGCTCTGGTATGCCTACGAGCTTCTGGGGCGGGGCTCGCGGAAGGATGGTTGACGTTTTTTCTGGCAAAGCGATCCTAAAAGGAGGATGCGATGAACGAAGAGATGATGGGCAATGTACAGGGTGGCGAAGAGGCCGCGGCGGTGAAGAAGGGTATGGACGAGACCATGGGTGAGGCCGGGCACAAGGTCAGGCAGGGCATCGTGGGCAGCCTGCAAGGCATCAATGCGATCGAGTCCGAGATCGTGACCCTGGTGCGCAACACGGTGGCCGACACCCTGCGCGCGACGGGCTGCGTCTCCGGCGAGGCCCTGGTCGTGACCCGCGACGTGATCAAGGGCGCCATCGCGGCTGCCGAGGAAGTGGGCACGGGCTTGACCTTGAGCACCAAGAGCGTGGCCAAGGGCGTGATCATGGGCGTCAGCGATGTGGGTGGCGATGTGATCACCGCCACCCAGGAGATCGTCAGCGCCTCGGTGCATGGCGCATCGGAAGTGGGCGCGGACGTGGCCGTCATCGCGCGTCGCGCGGTTGATGGAGCCGTCGAGGCGGCTTCCGAGATTGGCCTGAATGTGATCGAAGTGGCCAAGGCCGGCGGCACCGCAGCGATCAGCGCGGCGGGCGCGATCGGCAATACGGCCGTGGTCACCGTGAAGGACATGCTGGTCGGCGTGGTGGGTGGTGTCAAGGAGATCGCCAGCGCCGCCCTGCCGAAGGCTCGCCACGAAGAGGGTGGCGGTCAGCCGCAAGCCTGAGGAAACGCCGAACAAGTCCATCCATGGATTTTTTCGGCTCGGCCTGCCGCGAAGTGAATTCGTGGCGGCCTCCGCGAATCAAGGACTTACGTTCTTGTTTGCGCTGGGGCATTCATGCCCCAGACGGGAAGCGCTGAATTTTTCAGCGCTTCCCCAAGCGGCGCCCATAACCCGCCAAGCCCGCCCATCCCTGGCGGGCTTGCTTATTTGCCGGGTTGTCAATGTCCTGTAACCAAACCCGCGTAGCTTCCCAAACTCTCTTGTTTGTCGCGGGTTTTTCCATGCCTATCGTGCATCATGTCCCCGGTCGTGTGCGCCTCAACCTTCCGGCGCTGAAGCGCAATGAGGGTCACGCGGAACGCGTGCGCGCCTGCCTCTCCGTCCTGGATGGCATCAAGGAGCTCAAGGTGAACGGCCTGACCGGAAGCATCGTGATCCATTACGATCATGATGCAAACATCGCCGAGGCGATCGTTTCCAACCTCCGTTCGGAGGGGCTGCTGAGCGCCGAAACCCGCATCCCCGCCGGTCTGAGCAAGGCGTCCGGCCGCTGGAAGCTGCCCGTGTCAGCGGTGGGCGGCAGCGTGGGGAAACGTGTGGGCAAGAAGGTCGTGGATATCCTGGTCGAGAAGGCCGTGCAGCGGTCCGCCGTGGCCCTGATCGGCGCCCTGCTCTGAACCACGGTCCGGCCTGACCCGGCAAGAGGCCCCTTTCGGGGCCTCCCTCACTTCAGGGCCTCGGCCTTCTCCACCCGCTCCCAGGGGAGGCCGATATCCATCCGACCCATGTGGCCGTAAGCGGCCAGTTTGCGGTAGAAGCCCCCCTTCAGTGCTCCCGGCAGGTGGCGGAGGTTGAAGTCGCGGACGATGGCTGCCGGCCGGAAGTCGAAGCTCTCGCGCACCCGGCGGGTGATTTCCTCGTCGTCGATCCGGCCGGTTCCGAACGTCTCCACCTGGAGGCTGACGGGCTGGACCTGACCGATCGAGTAGCTGAGCAGGATCTCGCATTCGTCGGCGAGGCCCGCGGCGATCACGTTCCTGGCGGCATGGCGCGCAGCATAGGCCGCGACGCGGTCGATGCGGGCCGGATCCTTGCCCGACAGGGCGGAGCCCGAGTGGCGCGCATAGCCGCCGTAGGTGTCGATGGCGTTCTTGCGCCCGGTAAGGCCGGCGTGTTGCGCGGGACCCCCGCCGATGTGCAGGCCGTCGGGATTGATGAAGACATGGGTGTGCCTGTCCGGCTTGAGTTCTTCGAGGGCGAAGACCGGCTCGATCACATGTTCGATCAGGTCATCCCGCAACCTTGCCAACCCGGCTCCATCCGCCCGCTGGCTGGTGGTCAGGGTGATGCTGTGGATGCGGGAAGGGCGGCGGTCGCGATATTCGACCCCCACCTGGGTGGTTCCGTCGGGCAGCAGGTAGTCGAGACGATGCTCGAGACGGGCGGCGGCCAGTCGCCTGGCGAGACGATGCGCGAGCCAGAGGGGGAGGGGGATGGACGCGCTCGTCTGGTTGCAGGCATGGCCGAACAGGGTGGCCTGGTTGCGCGCCGGGATGAGGTCGAACTCATCCTCGTCGAGTTGAAGCTCGTCGACCGCCTGGCGCGTGCCCATCGGCAACTCGCTCTGGTTGATCATCACCGCGCAGTCGCGCGCATTGAACTCCCCCTCGGTGTAACCCGCCTGGCGGATCACGCCGCGAGCGATCTCGGCCAGGTCCGGGTGGGTGGTGGAGGCCGCATGGGTGGCGATGAAGACCACGCCGGAGGCTGCGGCGCATTCGGCGGCCACGCGCGCCAGCGGGTCGCCTTGCAGGTAATGGTCGACGATGGCGTCGCTGATCTGGTCACACAGCTTGTCCGGGTGGCCCTCGGTGACGGACTCGGAGGTGAACATGAAATCGCGCTTCATGAGGAAGGCTCCTTGGGCGGGGTGTCTTGTCGTGCGGCCTGCCTGTGGCGAAGTTCCTTGATCGCCTCGTTCACAAGCAGGGGGGCGGCCGCCCCGGCCAGGCTCAGGGCCAGGCCCGCCGGGCCGAGCGGCGCAAGGCCGAACAGGGCACGGGTCGGCGGCAGGAAGGGCAGGGCCAGCTGGGTCATGGCGGAGACGCCCAGCGCAGCATTCAGCCATGGGTTCCGGGGCAGGCGGCCAGGACTGAACAGGCCGTGTGTTTCCGAGCGGCAGCTGGTGGCGTGTAAAAGCTGGGCGAGGGTCAGGCTGGTGAAGGCGACCGTTCTGGCCTGGACGGGGCCCATGCCTCGCATGGCGACCACATAGCTTGCGAACGTCCCGGCGGTGATCATGGCGGATTCAAGGCCGATGAAGGCGAGGTCGCGTTTGCGGACGATGGGGTCGCGCGGATCGCGCGGTGGCTGCTTCATGACGTCCGGCTCCGCGGCTTCGAGGGCGAGGGCGAGGCCAGGGAAGATGTCGGTGGCCAGGTTGATCCACAGGAGCTGGATCGGCGTGAGCGGCTGGCCCAGGCCGAGGGCGATCCCGAGCACCATCAGTTCGATCTCGGCGAAGTTGGTGGAGAGCAGGAAGTGCACGCTCTTGCGGATGTTGGCGTAGATGGTGCGCCCCTGGCTGATGGCGGTGGTCATGGTGTGGAGGTTGTCGTCCTCCAGCACCACGTCGGCCATCGACCGCGCCACGTCGGTTCCGCCGCCCCCCATGGCCACGCCGATGTCGGAGGCCTTCAGGGCGGGGCCGTCGTTGATGCCGTCGCCGGTCATGGCGACGACCCGTCCGCTACGCTGCAGGGCCTGCACGATGCGCAGCTTGTGCTTCGGACTGACGCGGGCGAAGACATGAACCTTCTTGACCAGCGCGGCGAGCAGGTTCTCGTCCACCTTCTCCAGGCTGGAGGCATCGAGGATCTGTAGTGAGCCGCCATTGGCCAGGCCGAGCTGGCGGCCAATGGCATAGGCCGTGGCGCTCTGGTCGCCGGTGATCATGACGGTCTCGATGCCCGCCCCGTGGAAGGCGTGGATGAGCTCCGGCATCCCTTCCCGCAGGGGATCGGCCATGCCGACCATGCCAAGCCAGGTCAGCCCCGAGGGGGCCTCGAGCCCGTCCCCTGCCCTGTGGGCATAGGCCACGCCAAGGACGCGCAGCGCATCGCCGGCCATGGACTCGTTGAGTTCGAGCACCCGGGCCCGGCTTTCGTCGTCGAGCGCGGCGGGGTTCCCATCGAGCTGGATGCCCTCGCACAGGGCCAGAACCTCGGCGGGGCTGCCCTTCACCGCGACCAGCGTTCCGCCCTCCGGCGGGGCGTGGGTGGTGGTCATCCATGGGCGCGCCTCGGCCCGGTAGCTGACGTCGATACGAGGACAGGTCCGGCGCAGACCGTCCACGTCGATGCCCCGCGCCAGCGCGAACTCCACCAGTGCGCTCTCGGTCGGCGAGCCGTTCAGCGCGTGGTTTTCATCCGGGCCGTCGAGGCCGGTGTCGTTGCACAGGGCGATGACTTCAAGCAGGCGGGTCACCCGCGCCGAGGCGACGTCGTCCTCCAGTCCCTCGATCCGCCCGTTCTCCACCCCGTGCCTTGTCAGTCCATCCACCATGGAGACCACGCGCATGCGGTTTTCCGTCAGGGTGCCGGTCTTGTCCATGCAGAAGGTCTGCACCGAGCCCAGGGTTTCCACCGCCGCCAGCTTGCGGATGGCCACGTTTCGCCGGCCCATCTCGCGAATGCCGAGCGCGAGCGTGGTGGTGGCGACCGTGGGCAGGCCTTCGGGCACCGCCGCCACGGCCAGCGAGACGGAGGACTTGAGCATGGGCAGCATGCCGTACCCGCGCAGCAGGCCGAAGCCGAATATCCCGGCGCAGACCGCGCCGCTGATGAGGGCCAGCTGGGTGCTGAGCTGGTCGAGCTGGCGCTGCATGGGGGTTTCGGGGGCGTGCGCCTCGCCGGCCAGTTGCTGGATCAGGCCGATCTCGGTCGCGCTGCCGATGGCGACCACGATGGCCTGGCCGCTCCCCCCGGTCGCCAGGGCGCCCCTGTACAGCATGTCGACCCGGTCGCCGAGGGCGGTATCCGCCGGGCAAGTCGCCGTGGGGGACTTCGCGACCGGCAGGCTTTCCCCGGTCAGCGAGGACTCGTCCACGCTGAGCTGGTCGGCATGGATCAGGCGGGCGTCGGCCGGGATCTGCGTGCCGGGCTCGAGCAGGATCACGTCGCCGGGGACGAGCTCGCTGGCGGGGATGACATGCACCACGCCATCCCGCAGGACCTTCGCATCCAGGGCCGCCCCCTGGAGCAGGGCGCTGATGGTCCGCTCCGACTGGCGCTCGGTGAAAAAGCCGATGCCGGCGTTGATCATGATCACGCCAAGGATCACGATGGCATCGGCCGCGCCGCCGGTGGCAACGGAAATGACCGCCGAGGCCCCGAGCAGGAGCACGGGCAGGCTGGTGAACTGGCCGAGAAGCATGCCGAGTTCGGAGCGTCGCTCGGCCTCCGGAAGGCTATTGGGGCCGAAGCGTTGCAGGCGATCCGCGACTTCGACGCTGGCGAGGCCTGCCGTGTCTGCCCGAAGCTCCCTCAGGACATCCTCCAGCGGCAGCGCATGCCAGAGGATCGTGGGGTGGGATGCACTTTCAGCGGATCGCGGCTTGCGCGGGGGTGCCTTGCGGAAAAGGAGGGCAGGCAGGTCGAGGATGGACTCCGGGCGCTTCGAAGGGGTTGTTGATGCCGGAGAGGTCGGGGGTGGCGCGTGATCGAATGCGATGCCCGCGGAGGCGAGGATCGGCTCCAGGGCGAGGTCGGGCTGATACCGGATCAGCAGGTTGCCTGTGAGATGGTTCGCGGAAACCTCACGGACGCCCGCCACGGCCTGGAGGGCCATCACAAGCCGGCGCGCAAGGGCGCTGTCGTGTCGCATGCCCTGGACCCGGATGCGCGCCCGCCCGGGCACGGGCCAGTGGATCGCCTGACCTGTCAGTCTTTCGGGACTCACGTCATGGGCTCCTTTCATGATGATCGCTTGTGCGTTGCATCGATTCGGGCATGGAAGGTCCGGCTGCGCCTCGGGTTGGGGACGTCCTCAGTCCTGTCAGGCCATCACCTCTTGAGTGTCATTGTAGTACCCGGTTTGTGACCGTGTTCTTTCCAGGACTGTTTTTCCAGGACTCTGGACAGGGTCGGGCATGGCGTGTCCCCTTTTTCCGACATGGCAGCCGTAGCCTGGATGGAGCGGAGCGGAATCCGGGACCAACCCCGGATTCCGGCCTTCGGCCTTCATCCGGGCTACCTTGCTCCGTCGCGGGCTCAATAAGGCCGCTGGCGGATGCGCAGGCGGAACAGCAGGCGCGAAAGCGCGAGGTCGAGGAACAGGAAGCCCAGCCCGATCGCGAGCATGTCCGGCCAGCCAAGGTCCAGCCCGTGGTGCAGCAGGAGAAGGGGCAGCAGGGCCTCCGGCAACTGGTCGAGCAGCATGAAGCGCCCGCTCGGCGGCGTGCCGAGGCGGCGCTTGACGAAGCTGCTGGCGAGGTCGCCCGTCATCGACAGCGCGGCGATCGACATGCCCTGAAGCGTGCCGAGCCCGAGGACCGGCGCAAGGGCCGTGCCGACCAGCAGCGCGGCAAAGATGCCGCGCCAGGTCTTGGTCGGCCCGAGGACCGGCCTGCCATCCGCAAGGACCCGCCCGCCATCCAGCGGCAGCGCCAGATGACGGCCGAGCAGCCAGGCGGCGATGATGGGTGCGCCATTGACGGCCGCGAGCAGGATCAGCAGCTCGAGGTCGAGCAGCGGGCTCACGATCCTGCGGCATCCGCACGGGGCGTGGCGCGTTCCGCGAAGCGGCGCAGGATCTCCACCGCCTCCTCGTCCTCGACCTGGCGGAAGTCGGCGAAGAACTGCCCCACCGCCCAGAACTCGAACGGGGCCATCAGGCAGACCACCTCGTCGGCCTTGCCGCGCAGCCGTTCCAGCGTGTCGGGCGGGGCGACGCCGATGGCCAGGATGATGCGCTCGGGCTTCTTCCGGCGGATGGCATCCAGCGCCGCCATCACGGTGGCGCCCGTGGCCACGCCGTCATCCACCACGATCACCACCCGGCCTTCGGGGTTCAATGGCGGGCGGACGGGCGTGTACTGCGCCCGCCGCCTGCGCAGGGTTTCAAGCTGCTCCCGCGCCTCGGCCTGAATCCGGGCAGCGTCCGCGCCCGCGAGTTCGGCATGCTCGGCGACGTGGATATTGCCCGCCTCGTCCACCGCGCCGATGGCGAACTCCGGATTGCCGGGGGCGCCGAGCTTGTGGACCAGCACCACGTCCAGGTCGCCGTCCAGCGCCTCGGCGATGATGGCCGCCATCGGCACCGCGCCGCGCGGGATGGCCAGCACCAGCGGGTTCCTGCCCTTCCAGTCCTGGAGCCGTGCGGCCAGCTGGCGGGCCGCATCCTCGCGATCCCTGAACATCATGCCTTACTCCAGCAGGAAGGAGATCTTGGCATTGATGCGGTAGCTGACGATGCGGTTGTCCTCCACCTTGGCCTCCATGTTCTCGATGTAGATCGACTTGATGCCCGTCAGGGTCTTGGAGGCGCGGTTGACGGCCTGCTGGGCGGCGTCCTCCCAGCTCTTCTCGGATTCGGCCAGGACTTCGATGACTTTGACGACGGTGCTCATGGTGATTTCTCCGCTTGTTCGTGGACAGGTTTCGTGGACCGGCCGCAGGGCCTCATCCCGAGGATAGATCACTTTTGGGCCATCGTCGGGCTCGGTGGTGTTTCAATCGGGTTCATGTCCTTGCAGGCGTGGACGTGCCGCCTGCGGGGCATCCACCGCAGCCCCCTGCAGGAGGCCGTCCCCGGGCCGAAGGGCGGCGCGGCCTTCATCGCGGCGGGGGCGCCGCGCCTACAGCGCGGCCTCATGCGACCCTTGTTCATGAGCCAGCCGCAGGCGCGCGTAGGCTTCCAGCAGAAGGGCATGCTTCTGCATGCCGCCATGGTCGCCATGCAGGGCGGGCAGGTCAGGGAAGCGCTCCTCGCCGGCAATCAGGCGTTCGGCCCGGCTGAGCAAGGCCTCGCCATGCAGGCGGGTGAGCACCGGGCGGAAGTCTTCGGTGTCGATCTCGCGTTCGGCGCGGAAGCGCAGCAGGTCGCTCACCGCGCGCAGCAGGCGGGCGCGTTCAAGGGACAGGCCGCCAAAGTCCAGCGCCCAGCCCAGGTCATCCAGCGCCTTGCCTTTCTTGCCCAGCGCCAGCAGCAGCCAGCCGCGCAACTCACCCACGCGCAGGCTGGCCCAGCCGCTTCCGGCGTCGGCCAGCAGGCCCAGCAGTTCGGCGACCGGCTGTTCGTCGGCGAAGCCTGCCTTTTCGAGCTTGTGTTGCAGGCCGCGCAGTTCGGTGCTGTCCAGTTCCGGCAGGCGGCGCAGCGCGTCGCGCAGGGGCAGGGCGGCGTTGCTGTTGTTCTCCTGCATGTCGGCCGCCGGGTAGACCTCGGAGAAGCCCGGCACGACGATGCGGCAGGCGTACACGCCCAGATGCGGCAGGTCGAGGATGTAGGCGTCGCGGCCGTCCTCGTGCAGCAGGTTCAGCAGGTGAAGGAACTCATCCTCGGTGCTGCCGCTGTCATCCCACTCGGCGAATGTGACATCCGGCGCGCGGTGGAAGAAGTCCCAGGCGATCAGGCCACTGTGGTCAATGAAATGGGTCTCCATGTTGGCCGGGTCGGCCACCTCGTCGATATCGAAGGACGGCGCGTGGAAATCGCCCAGCTGGTCGAGATCGCGCCCCTGCAGCAGCTCGGTCAGGGTGCGCTCCAGCGCCACCTCGAAGCGCGGGTGCGCGCCCCAGGAGGCATACACGCCGCCGTTCGCCGGGTTGAGCAGGGTCACGTTCAGCACCGGATAGCGGCCGCCGAGCGAGGCGTCCTTGACGATGATGGGGAAGCCGCCTTGCTCCAGCGCCTCGATGGCGCGCACCACATGCGGATGGCGCGCCAGCACCTCGGACGGTACGTCCGGCAGGCACAGGCCCTCGCTGATCACGCGGTGGCGAACATGGCGCTCGAAGATCTCGGACAGGCACTGGCTGCGCGCCTCGAACGGCGTGTTGCCCGCCGCCATGCCGTTGCTGGCGTACAGGTTGGCGAGGATGTTGACCGGCACGAACACGGTCTCGCCATCCCGCTGGCGCACGAAGGGCAGGGCGCAGATGCCGCGCCCGGCAAAGCCCGCGTTGCGGTCCAGCAGTTGCGCGGCGCTCAGCGCGCCGTCCGGATCCCAGGCCTCCAGCATCGCCTCGTCCATCAGACCCTTGGGGATGGCCTTGCCCTTGGCCCCCTTGTTCACCGGGAACCAGTGCTCACGCGGGTGATGGGTCCAGCTCGCCTTGGCCAGCGAGTCGCCCAGGTCGTAGTCGGAGAAGAAGTACTGCGTGGCCAGGCGCTCGAAATACTCGCCCAAGGCAGAGGCCAGCGCCGCCTTGCGGCTCGCCCCCTTGCCGTTGGTGAACAGGAACGGCGCGCGC